>NZ_JBSSDH010000023.1:0-70813 GCF_054060555.1 Pseudomonas sp. TE6283 | reverse complement strand
CTCGCGGGTATAGGTCTTTCGTTCTTGCATGGAACCTCCTGAATGGGCGAATCATATCGCCCTTAAGAGGTGTCCGGGGTTAGTAGACCACTACAGATTGCCAGTCGGCAGCCAGGGTAGCTTGGGCAGTGGTGGCCAGGGCTAGGCTGAGTAGTAGCGGTTTGAAATAGCGCAATTCTTGGGCTCCTGAACGGGGAAGTGATGTCAGGGGCGGATTCTGGGTGGAGGCCGGTGCGGGAAAAAGTGGTGGGTGGGACAAGGAGTTTTGCGTGTGGGGCAAGGAAGTGGACATCTCTGATGTTCAGGCCGGGGAGGCTGTTGGGACTTCAACCAGTGGGCGCTTCCCTGATTCAAGTCAGGCAGGGGGCCAGGCTGACGATGCGGTGTGCCTGATGCATCTTGTCATTTGCAATGGCTTAGGGCAGGGTCGATACCATGGACCTCTCTGCCAAAGGAACCGCACCATGTCGAAGATCTATCCCGGTATCGATCCCGAAGGGCTGGTCGAGTATTCGGTGGTCTACACGGACCGCTCGCTCAACCACATGTCCCAGTCGTTCCAAGGGGTGATGAAGAACATTTCAACCACCCTGAAACAGGTCTACAACGCCCAGGCGGTTGCGGTGGTTCCGGGCAGCGGCACATTCGGCATGGAAGCGGTGGCACGGCAGTTTGCCACCGGCCAGCAATGCCTGGTGATACGCAACGGCTGGTTCAGTTATCGCTGGAGCCAGATCCTTGAAATGGGCAACATCCCGGCGGCCACAACGGTGCTGAAAGCCCGGCCGGTTGAAGCGGGGCGCCAGGCTGCCTATGCCCCGGCCCCTCTGGACGAAGTGCTGGCGGCCATTGCGTCGCAGAAACCGCAGATTGTCTTCGCCCCCCACGTTGAAACGTCATCGGGGATCATCCTGCCCGATGAGTACCTGCGGGCCGTGGGCGACGCCGTGCATGCGGTGGGTGGCCTGTTCGTGCTGGACTGCATCGCCTCAGGCGCGATCTGGGTTGATATGCACAAATGCGCGGTCGACCTGCTGATCAGCGCACCGCAGAAAGGCTGGAGCGCCTCACCTTGCTGCGCCCTGGTGATGTTCAGCGCCTTGGCCCTGGAGCGCATCGAATCGACGCAAAGCACCAGCTTCGCCTGCGACTTGAAGAAGTGGCTTCAGATCATGCAGGCCTATGAGCAGGGCGGCCACGCCTACCATGCGACCATGCCCAGCGATGCCCTCGCGCGGTTCAACGAAGTGATGAAAGAGACGCAAGCCTACGGTTTCGACAAGGTCTGCGAGGAACAACAGGCCCTGGGTGATCGGGTGCGCGCAATGATGACCCGCAAAGGTATCAAGAGCGTGGCCGCAGTGGGCTTTCAGGCCCCTGGCGTGGTGGTGAGCTACACCGAGGATGCCGATATCAAGAGTGGTAAGAAGTTTGCCAGCCACGGCCTGCAGATTGCCGCCGGCGTGCCGTTGCAATGCGACGAGCCGGCCGACTTCCAGACCTTCCGCATCGGCCTGTTCGGGCTCGAAAAGCTGCACAATATCGAGCGTACGGTCAGCACTCTGGAGCAGGCGCTGGACGAGGTGATGGTTAACTAGGCGCTCGGTGGGAGAACTTGCAATGACAACAGACGATGCGAGGTCCCGATTCGAAGCCAAGCTTCTTCGTCCGTTAAAGCCCGGTGATGGCAGGTCGTGGGCGTTTGCTGTTCTTCCAAGGGACGCGAGTGAACGGCTTCCGCGGCGGGGAAGGACGTCCGTTGACGGCACGATCAATGGGCATCCTTTTCGGGCAACCCTGGAGCCCGATGGCCAGTTGAGCCATTGGCTGAAGGTCAGTAGCGATTTACTTGACGCGGCAGGTGTGGCTGTTGGCGATATCGTTACCCTCGAACTGATCCCTGTGAAGAAGGAGCCCGAGCCTGATATCCCAGCAGATTTAGAGGAAGCCCTGGCAAGCACACCTGAGGCTCAAAAGGTTTGGAGCAGTACGACGACCCTCGCGCGGGTGGACTGGATCCACTGGATTACTTCAGCGAAGCAACTCAAGACGCGTGAAAAGCGAATAGGTGATGCCTGCGAGATGCTTGCGACCGGCAAAAAGGCGGTTTGCTGTTTCGACTCGTCCGGCTACTACAGCAAAGCCTTTCGGGCGCCCGAGGCAGAAGATTGATCAGTGGTGCAGCCTGGGAGCATCTAGGGGCGCAACCAGCCCTAAGTTGACGATAAGAGAACACTTTTTATGTGCTCTGAATCGGATTTTCCCTCTTCTATGTAGTCCATTTCCGAAACATACTCCCCCCGCCTTTCAGCCATTGCAGCAGCCCTATCAGCCATCTAGTCTCGCCAAGTCGCCGCAAAAAACGACGACACGGTTTTGACAGACCGTCCCCTGATATACGGATCATGCGCATCGCTCTATGGCGGCTGTGCGTGGGGCACTTCGGTGCGCCGAGTTCCGATATCCTCGGTCTGTCAACCCACGTACCGCTGCCACCCATTTGTTTGACAGCAGAGATGTGGTAGCTCCAGTCAGATATCGGAGCTTTATCATGTTAAAGATCGTCCCCGATCCACCTCTACACGACAAATACACCACCCACACCCTCGAAGACCTTCTGGTCCAGATCTCCGAATACCTCGTCTGCGCCCTGACCGTCAGCCAACAGACCGTCCTGCTGCACGCCAAACCGCCAGGCCAGGTCCTGACCCTTGCCGCCATGCACGAAATCGACAGCGCCCGCACCCTGGTGGAGGTGGCGCTTAGCCGCGTGCAGTCCCGGCACTGACCTGGCGGGCTTGGCTCGCACTTGATGTTCACCGGTCAGGCCCCGTGCCGTTCGCGGGGCCGCAGGAGGAATGGTATGGATAAGGAATTGCAAACCCCGCGCATCAGCAAGCTGGCAACCACTGGCGTCGGGCATTTCGGCGAGGCTGGAGAGGAGGGCGGTCAAGACCCGCTGTTCCGTGTTGTGGCGGGCCATTCGATGGACCATGCAGTTGAGCAGGCAACCGTGCTGATGTGTGCAGTGCACAAGATCAGCGATCTGGCGATGGCGGAGACGGATCATCTGCCGACGTTGCTGACTGCCGTGCATTACCTCAGTGGCATGGCCAAGGCGTTGGCCCAGGATGTGAACCATGGGTTGATGGTTGGTTAGACCCCGGGGCCGCTTTGCGGCCCATCGCCGGCAAGCCGGCTCCCACACCGACCGTGCCGCATTCAGAATGCGTTATCAGTGGTGCATAGGACGAATGTGCTAGATAGCCCTTTGCCTTATGTTCAGGGCGAGAAACTGTCGCCCTGAACATAAGGCAAAGGACTGGCCCCATGACCGCTTTCAAGAAGCAGCTCCTGCCTGTCGCCTTACTGTGCAATGTCCTCGCTGCGCAGGCGAGCGATGTGCAGATGGGCGACTTCTGGGTAGTCCACTACCAAGGTGGCCTGGGCAAGAACCAGGTTGTTCGTATTGGGCCTGTTGGCCATATTGCTAAGTGGCTGCGCATCGCTTGAAGCCAGCAGTGCCTGGAAAGATCGTCCGGTGGGCGAGCTGATCGATTTCTTCGGGGTGCCTAGGCAGATCATGGTGGTGCCGGAAGAAGATCTGGTGGTGCTCAGGTACGTGCGCGACAGCAGCTATGTCACGCGTGAAGCTGCGGGCACTTACACGGGGCCGCAGAACGGGCAGATTGTGCACACGGAATACTGGGAAGACGTGGAGCACTCAGGCAGCTGTCAGATCGATGTGTTCATCAACAGAGCGCGACTGGTGCAGAAGGTACGAACGAAGGGACGCTGTGCAGTTGTCGAGATGGCGCCGGCAGCTCGAGCGTGATCTAGCAGACGCAAACCACAGGTGACCGAATCAGAAGGTCACCTCCCGCAATACGCAATTTAACATAATATACATTATGCGTATGTTCATATTGAGCGTCATGCCCAGAGGGAGGCCAGATTTCAGCCTCCATCAAAGCCCCGTCCTCCAATCCAGCTCACTGGAACGTCAATTCCTTCGGCACCCCATACCGACCGCCGTGATACTCCAGGTTGAACGTCTTCGTCGTTGAACTGCGCTCGATTTCCTCACAGTCATCACCGCCTTTAACAACGCTCTGACTTCCGGTCGAGATCTCGGTAACCCGCAACCTGCTGAAACCATCCTTGCCAGGTTTGCCAATCGCCAGTGTCCGCTTTGTCTCGTCGAATTCACCAGTGCAGACACCGTCCCATTCGCCGTTGCTCTTGCTTACAACCAACTGCTCCATGATCTGACGCAACTGCGAACCGTCGTTCACAAAGAGACTCATGGTTTCGCTGCCGAACGGATTGACCCGTGACGAGCCTGTATAACTGATGCGCACGCCAAATGCCCGCAGCCCAGGCGCAACCTGATAACGCGCCGTGTCCAGCATCAGGCCTGAAAACTGCACCGCGTCGGAGACGATCGCAGCCTCCTGGTAGCTGTGGGCTATGACCTTTCCGCTGGCGGCATCGGCCACCAGCACATCCAGGCCGTAATCGCCTTGCCCGTGTTCATCGACGTTCACCATCAACGGCAAGGCTGCCAGCACCTGACTGGCGTCTGCCGGATTGACCTTGCAGACCGCAAATTCGCTGGCGAGCTCCAAGGTCGGATGCAGATCGTGGGCCCAGGTTTGCAGGTGCTGCGTGCAGTCGCCCCAGGCGATCATTGGGGCAAGCAACAGCGGTAACACGGTGAATCGATGCATGGAGGTGTCTCATTCCTTTGATGTTTTTGCCAGGCTAAGTGAGTTGGGCGAGAACTTCACACGCTTGATAGATTCCTGCAACTCGCCCTGCGCCCTGCCCAGCTTTTGATAACTATAAAATATAACTCAACTAAATATTCATTTAGTTGAGTTATATGGATGAGTCCAGGAGATTCTGAAACCATGACATGAGCCGACTGCCTACCCTCCTCCACAGACCTGTTCGGGCCAGCGAAATACCTCCAACCATCTATGCTCACCAAACCCACCCCACGGAGCCTGTTCGAAAATGGACATTCGCCAGAAAACCATCGGGTTCGGTCTTGTCAGCATCCTCGCCGCCCTGTTGCTCGGCGGCAGCGGCCTGCTCGCCGAGCATGACCAGAACCAGGCACTCAAGCGCAGCGAGGCCAGCATGGCCGCCCTGCGCAATCACATGGAAGGCGACATGATGCACGATGCGCTGCGCGCCGACGTGCTGGCCGCCCTGCTGGTCAAGCCGGGCGACACGGACACCGCCAACCAGGTGCTGGCCGACCTCGACGAGCACGCCAAGTGGTTCCGCAGCGTCATGCAAAGCAACCTCGAACTGCCTCTGGATAGCGAGCTGCACCAGGCTATCAGCGAGCTGGGCCCCCTCCTCGACCACTACATCGCCAGCGCCACCTCGATCATCCAGCTGGCACTGAAGTCACCCGAGCAGGCCCAGGCGCAGTTGCCGGCCTTCGTCGCGGCGTTCAAGGAGCTGGAGCAGCGCAACAGCACCCTCAGCGACCTGATCGCCGGCAACGCCGACAAGAGCCGCGAGCAGAGCACCGCCACCCTGCACCAGGGCGTCGCCGTGCTGGTCGGCGGGATGGTCCTGGCCGCCGTGGTGCTGGCGCTGTGCACTTTCCTGCTGTTGCGCTCGATCCTGGGCCCCTTGAGCCAGACCATGGCGGTGGCCGAACGCATCGCCCAAGGCGACCTCACCACCCAGATCCAGGTCCATGACCGCGACGAGACCGGGCACCTGCTGCGCTCGTTGGCCGACATGCGCGACAGCCTGGGCAACATGATCAAGGCCATCCATGAAGAGAACTTGCTGCTGCGCGAAGTGGCCGATGAACTGGGCCAGGCTTCCAGCAGCCTGGTGCAACGCACCAGCCAGCAGTCCGACAGCGCCGTGAGCATGGCCTCGGCCACCGAGCAGATGATCGCCAACCTGGCGCGGATCGCCGACCACGCCCGCGATGCGCAGGCTATCTCCGGGCAGTCCGAGCGCCTGGCCAGCGACGGCGGCGAGGTCATCCTCAACGTGGTCGGCGGCATGCAGGGGATCGACGAAGCGGTCAACCGCTCCTCTGAAACCATCACCGTGCTGGGGCAAAGCTCGGAAGAAATCCACTCGATCATCCAGGTGATCAACACCATCGCCGAGCAGACCAACCTGCTGGCTTTGAACGCGGCCATCGAAGCCGCCCGTGCCGGCGAGGCCGGGCGCGGCTTTGCCGTGGTCGCCGACGAAGTACGCGGCCTGGCCGGGCGCACGGCGCAGTCGACCCGGGAGATCACCGGCATGATCGAACGCATCCGACATAGCACGGGCAACGCCGTCGACAGCATGCAGACTGGCGTCACCCGGGTCCGCGCCGGCGTGGAGCTGGCCACCCAGGCGGGGGCGTCGATCCAGCAGATTCGTGAAGGCGCCCGCCGCGCCGCGTCGGTTGTCGAGGAAATCTCGCAGACCATCGGCGAGCAGACCCGGGCCAGCCAGGATGTCGCGCAACAGGTCGAGCTGATCGCCCGCATGTCCAGGGACAGCACCGACACCACGCGGCAGCTGGCGTCGGCGGCGCAGCGCCTGGGCGAAATCGCCCAGGGCATGCAGGCGAGCGTGTCGCGGTTTCGCGTGTGACTGGGCAGGCGCTTGCCGGCGCCCTGCCCTCGCCCGGTGCTACTGGCTCAGCGCCTTGGCCACTGCGTTGACGAACACCGCCTGCTCGTCATACAGCGAGCCGGGGCTCTCGGCGTTCTTCCAGGTCGACCACTGCACCACCACCAGGTGCTCCGCCGGGTTGATGGCGATGCTCTGGCCGAAGATGCCCAGCGCCCAAAAGGTCTTGTCGCTGTTGGCGGTGCGCTTGGGCTCGGCATCGCTGTCCGGGGCCGGGGCGTTGTACCACCACTGGTAGCCGTACTGGCCGTTGGGCGCTGCGGCCGTCACCGATCCCTTGGCTTGGGTCCAGTGGGTCGAACGTGCGATCCAGTCGTCCGGGAGCAGCTTTTCGCCATCCGGCAGCTGGCCGCCGCTCTGCACAAACTCGCCGAAGCGCCCCCAGTCGCGCAGCGTGGCATTGAAACCGTGGCCGCCCATGTCCACCTTGCCTGGCACCAGGGCGTGCCAGACGCCAGCCTGCTGCATACCGTAGCGGCTCCACACCCGGCTTTGCAGATACTCGGCGATGGTCATGCCGGTGGCATTCTCCAACACCCGACCGACCAGCCAGGCACCACCGGTGTTGTACGACCAGACCTCGCCTGGCTTTACCCCAGGCTTGCGCTTGACCGAACGCACCAGGTCGAGCACACAGTGATAGGGATCAGCGGTGGCCTCGCACTGGGTCATGTGCGAGAAGTCCGAATCCTTGGAGGCGTAGTTCTCGTCCCAGATTACGCCCGAGGTGTGTTGCAACAGCTGGTGCAAGGTCACGTCCTGCCATTCGGAACCCTCCAGTTCCGGAACGTAGCGGCTGATCCTGTCGTCCAGCGACTGGATCTTGCCTTCCTTGACGGCGATGCCAACCAGCACGCTGACCACCGACTTGGCCACCGATCGGGACGTCCACAAGGTCTGTGGCGTGTTGCCCTTGCCGTAGTATTCGTAGGCGATCTTGCCGTCCTTGAGCACCAGCAGGCCGGTCACACTCTGGTTGGCCAGGTATTGCGCCAGGTTGTGCGTCTTGCCGCCCAACTGATACTGCACGTCGGTCAGCGCGTGGCTGGCCTGCGGCAAGGGAAATGGCGTGGCGCCGTTCGGGGCGAAGACATCGCCACCGTAGAGGCGGTAAGTGTTGCGAAAGCCCACGACCCGGGTGGCCTGGTCCCAGGTGAGCATATCCCTGGCAGCCGGCAGCACCTTGTCGAAGGGCTGCGGGCAGGGTTCAAGCCCTGGCACGCCGCAGGCCCCCTTGTTGTCGGCCGCCTGCGCCGCACCCGCCAGGGCGGCGAGCGTCAGGGCCAGGATGGAAAGACCGTTGAACGACTTCTTTATTGTTGTTGGCCGCATCGGAGGGCTCCTCGTAAAGCGCGGAAATACGCCGCCCCGAGTGTCGGCAACTTGAACGGGCGGGAAAAGCACAATAAATTTGCCTTCACTATTAAAAAAACTAACAGCCAGGAGCGTGCCCATGGCCGAAGACCGCCTGCCCCCGCTCAACGCCGTGCGTGCTTTCGAGGCCGCCGCCCGCCTGGGTAGCTATGTCGCCGCCTCCCAGGCGTTGCACGTGACCCAGCCGGCGATCGGTCGGCATGTAAAGAACCTCGAGGCCTGGCTGGGCGTGCGCCTGCTCGAGCGCTCTCCCCGCGGCGTGAGCCTCACCCTGCCCGGCGCCCATTACTACAAGGCCGCAGCCGAAGCACTGCAGATCCTCGCTGATGCCGGTGCGCGCCTGGCACAACGGGGAGACGAGCGCTGGCTGCGGATCCTCTGCGTGCCGGCGTTCGCCTCGCGCTGGCTGACACCGCGCATCGACGCCCTGCGTAGCCTGCGCCCGGACCTGAGGATCGCCATCGAGCCTAATGCCACCTTTACCAGCGTGGATGCGCGCCAGGCGGACCTGGGCATCGCCTTCGGTCTGCCGGGTGAGCTGAGCGGGGTACGCGAGGTGTTGATCCGCCCGAAGGTGTTTGCCGTCTGCGCGCCGAGCTACCTCGCGCAGTTGCCTGCGAGGCTAAGCGCTGCGGACTTGCCCGGATGCAGGCTGATCCATGTCGATGACGGCACCTGGTGGAACAGCTGGTTCGCCGCCAATGGCCTGAGGGTATGGGTCAAGGCCGACACTTCGCACATCAGCAACGATATCGTGCTGAACCTGGCCCAACGCGGTCACGGCGTTGCCCTGGCCACCGAGGTACTGGTGGGGCGTGAGCTGCGCGAAGGCAGCCTGGTGCGCTGCGTGGAACAAGCCGTGGCGCTGGAAAGCTACCAGTTGCTGACGCCAGCGCAGCCGCCGAGTGCCGATGCGTTGTGGTTCATGGGTTGGTTGGGTGACAGCCTGCGTGAGGCATATCCGGACGCGGTGTGAATCTGGCACCGGCTGGCCGGTGATCAGGGGGCAAGTCGCATTGGTGCACCATCCCTCCCACGCAGCCAGCGCTGGTCTGGCTAGAAGTCCACCGAGGTAGAGAACAACACCGACCGCGGCGTGCCCAGCCCACCGGACAGGCCACTGCCATCGCCGCCATTCCACGAACCGATCCAGTAGGCCTTGTTGGCCACGTTCTGCACGGTGGCGCGGAAGGTCACCGGCTTGTCCGAGATCTTCAGGCTGTAGCGGGCGCCCAGGTCGAAGATCGTGTAGGACGGCAGCGACAGGTTGTTGGCATCGGTGGCGTAGCGCCGGCCGGCATAGTTGGCGTTGCCGGTCAGGGTCAAGCCCGGAAGCTCACGCAGGTCGTACTCGACGCCGAGCTTGGCCAGCACCTTGGGCACGCCCGTGGCCTGGTTGCCTTCGTTCTCCTTGCGTATCGATTTCGTCAGCTCGGCCTTGGTGTAGGACGCACCGCCCAGCAGGCGCAGCCCCGGCTCGAGCTCGCCGAAGAACGACCATTCCAGGCCACGGTTGCGCTGCTCGCCGTACACGCCGTAGACCTGCGTGACCGGGTCGGTATAGGCGCTTGGTTTCTTCACCTGATAGACACTGACCGTGTGCGCGAAGGTGCCCAGGTCGAGCTTGGCGCCCAGTTCGTACTGCTTGGTCTGGTAAGGCGCCATGATCGCACCCGCGTTTCGCGCGTTGTCCGGCGCGATACCGCCCTGGCTCAGGCCTTCGATGTAGTTGCCGTACAGCGACAGCTCGTCGGTGACCTTGACCAGCAGGGCCGTGGCGGGTGATACCCGGCTTTCATCGTAGGGCTTGGAGGTGCGCTGGTGGTTGCCGTTGTAGTTCGACGCGCGCACGTTCTGGTGGCGTGCACCGACGGTCCACTGCACCTTGTCATCGAGGAACGACAGGGTGTCGAGCAAGGCTTCGCTGCTCAGCCGGGCACGCATGCGCGAGGTGACGTTGCCGTACTCGCCGATCTCCGGGCGCGAGCCGTAGTCCAGGTTGTAGTAGTTGGTGCGGATGGTCGACGACAGGCGCTTGTCCTTGAAGCTGTTCTCGGAGTCGTAGCGGGTGGCCGCCAGCGACCAGGCGTGATCCACGGGCCCGGTGGCGAAACGCCCGCGCAGGCCGACTTCGCCGGACTTCTGCTCGCCATCGCGGGCCGAGCGGATCGGCGTGGCGGCGATGTCGCCGGCATCGTTGAGCAGCATGCCGCTGGTCATCAACGCGTTGTAGCCCCCTTCCCTGTGGCCCCAGCCGGCAAAGGCGGTGAGCGAGTCGTTGAGGTCATACTCGCCGCGCAGCACCACGGTGTCGGTGTCATTGACGGTATAGGCCCACTCCGGGGCCAGCGAATGATCGCCCTTCTTGGCCTTGGGCAGGTGGGTCACCCCGGGGCTGATCGAGGAGATGCCGAAATAGTTGACCCCGTCCATGCGCTCGCGCTGGTGGTAGTAGTCCAGCGACGCCCTCGCCCGCTCGCCGCGCCAGTCCAGGGCCAGCGACGACAGCTGCATGCGGTGCTGCTGGTCGTCCACGGGGGTGTCGCCGTCGCGGTAGACGCCGTTGAAGCGCACGCCGAACTGCTTCTGGTCACCGAAGCGGCGGCCGATATCGGCATGCATGCCGGCCAGGCCATCGGACTCGTACGAGGCGGTCAGCCGGGCCAGGGGCTCGTCGCCGGCACGCTTGGGCACGATGTTGATGCTGCCGCCGACGCTGCCGTCAGGCGGCATGCCGTTGAGCAGCGCCGACGGGCCCTTGAGCACTTCGATGCGCTCGGCGAGCTCGGTGGAGCCGCGCATGTTCGGCGCCATGCTCGGCAGGCCGTTGAAGGTGATGTCGTTGCCGGTGCTGTAGAGGCCTCGGATGAAGAAGGTCTCGAAGATGCCGCGCTTGCTCGGCACGTACACCGACGGATCGGTGGCGCCGATCACCGAGCCGATGTCCTGGGCCTGGCGGTTCTCGATGTATTCCTTGGTGTAGCTGATGGCGTTGAACGGCGTTTCGCTGAAGTCCTTGTTGCCCATCAGCCCGAGCCGGCTGCCCGAACCGACCTGGCCACCGGCATATTCCGGTGGTGGAGCGCCCAGCGAATCACGGGTGTCCTGTACCAACGTTTCCGGCAGGGTCAGGCCCTCCTCCTTCACATCGGGGGTCTGTTGCTGCGCCGAGGTGCTGGAACGTGGCGGTTGCGCGAAGGCGTTGCCGGCGATGGCGGCCATGCCCAGCAGTACGGCCATGCGCAAGGCCCTGCGGGGCAGGTTCGGGGCCTGGGGATGTTGCAGTGGAGACATGAAGGATTCCTTTCGGGACGAAATGGTAATGTTTCTCATTAGTCATTCCGTACGAGTCGGCGAATCCCTCAACAGAAATTACAGTCATTTGGCCACTATCGGTCCAGCAACCCATTTCGTGTAGGAGATCGCCCAGCCCTTTGGGGCTGCGCTGTCTTGCAGGGAACTGCTATCTCTGTGGGAGCGGCCTTGCGTCACGAGAGGGCTGCGCAGCAGCCCCAGCAATTTTGATGGTGGCTCGGAATCTGGGGCCGCTGCGCGCCCCTTTCGCGACGCAAGGCCGCTCCCACAGGAATTACGTATGGCCTGAATGCAGGATTAGCCCTGATACCCCTTCACCACCTCGTCCGCCACCCGCTCCAGGCAGGTCACGCTGGCGGTGCACAGGTACCAGGTCTGTGGATCGACGAACACCACATGGCCGTTCTTCCACGCCTTGGTCTGGCGCAGCAGCGGGTTGTCCAGGGTCTCGCGGTCCAGCGCGGCCCGGCGCTCCATCACTGCGGTGCGGTCGATCACGTAGAGGATGTCAGGGTCGGCCTGGTGAATGAACTCGTTGGAAATCGGCTGCCCGTGCAGGCCTGCCTGCATGTCGTCACTGGCCGGCTTGACCCCGAGGGTGTCGAAGATGAAGCCGTAGCGCGAGCGCACGCCATAGGCGGTGAACGCGCCGTTGTTGTGCAGCACCACCAGCGCTTTCTCCGGGCGCCCGTCGGTCACCTGGCGCACCTGGGCCACCTTGGCGTCGATGCGCGCGGCGGTTTCCCGGGCCCGGTCTTCCTTGCCGAGGATCCGTCCGACGGTCAGCAGGTGCTGCTTGGCGGTGTCGATGACGTTGCCCTGGCGGTTGTCCATGTCGATGTCGTAGTGCACCGTCGGGGCGATCTGGCTCAGCTCCTGGTAGCTCTGCGCCTGCAGCGGCGAGATCAGGATCAGGTCGGGCTTGAGTGCATGCAGGCGCTCGAGGTTGGGTTGGATGGTGGTGCCGACATCGGCCACCTTGGGGTCGTCGCGGTACTTGGCCAGGAAGCCCGCCACATAGTCCTTGGCGATGCCGACCACCGGCGCGCCGAGCTGGTCGAGGGTGTCCAGCTCGCTCATGTCGAAGGCCACCACGCGCTGCGGCTGGTGGTCGACCAGCGTGGTGCCCAGGGCGTGCTCGACCTTCACCGGGGCGTAGTCGGCGCTGGCGGCGCGCGCCTGGGCCGGCGGGGCCTGGTCGCAGCCGGGCAGCGCGGCCGCCACGGCGGCGGCCAGCAGTATCTTGCAGATTCCGTTCATACCAGCTCTCTCGATAGTGATGGGTTGAAGTAGTTGCAGACGAAACCGTGCGCGCTGGGCAGGATCTCGAAGGCCAGGCCGAACAGCGCGCGCAGGTTGGCCTGGGTGACCACCTCGGCGACCGGCCCGTGGCTGTGCACGGCGCCGCCTTTCATGGCGACGATGTGGTCGGAATAGTTGGCGGCGAAGTTGATGTCGTGCACCACCAGGATCACCGTGCGCCCCTGTTCGTCGCAGAGCCTGCGGATCGCCTGCATGATCTGCACCGCGTGCTTCATGTCGAGGTTGTTCAGCGGCTCGTCGAGCAGCAGCAGCTCGGTGCGCTGGGCGATGGTCATGGCCAGGAAGGCCATTTGCCGCTGGCCGCCGCTGAGTTCGTCGAGGTAAGCCCCGCGCAGAGGCTGCAGCCCCAGGAAATCCAGTGACTCGTCGATCACCTGCTGGTCGTCGGCCGTCAGCAGGCCACGGCTGTAGGGGAAGCGGCCGAAGGCGACCAGTTCCTCGACGGTCAGGCGCAGGTTGAAGTCCAGCACCTGGCGCAGGGTGGCCACGCGGCGGGCGTAGTCGGCGATGGCTATGCGGTCGATGTCCTGGCCGTCGAGCAGGATCCGCCCGCGATTGGCCGGCAACAGCCGGGCGATGCACATCAGCAGGGTGCTCTTGCCGGCGCCGTTGGGGCCGATCAACGAGGTGACCTGGCCGGCGGGAAACGCCAGGCTCACGTCATCGAGCACGGTCTTCTCGCCGTAGGCCTTGTGCAGGTGTTCGAGGGTGATCATGGGGTGCCTCGGGTTCGGACCATCAGCGCGAGGAAGTACGCGCCGCACACCAGGTTGACGAGGATGCTCACGCTGGTCCGGTAGTTGAACAGGTGCTCGACCAGCAGCTGGGCGAGCAGGAACATGCCGATGGCCACGGCGCAGGCCAGTGGCAGGGTGACCTGGTGCCGGGCGCTGCGCGCCAGGGCGTAGGCGATGTTGGCGACGAACACACCCATGAACGCGGTCGGCCCCACCAGGCTGGTGGACACCGCCACCAGCACGGCGATCAGCGCCATCTGCAGGCGCAGGCAGCGGCCATGGTCCAGGCCCAGGGCGATGGCCTGGTCGCGCCCCAGCGCCAGCACGTCGAGGACCCGCGTGCCGCGCGCCACCAGCAGCGCCACCGCCGCCACCAGCAGGCCCGAGTACAGCACCTGGGTCGGCTGGGCGCGGTTGAAGCTGGTGTAGCCCAGGCTCTGCAGGATGGAGAACTCCCCCGGGCTGGTCTTGAGCTGGATGAACTGGGTGAAGGTGCCCAGCACCATGGTCAGCACCAGCCCCAGCAGCAACAGGCGGTAGACATCACCCCGCCCCTCGCGCAGCAGCCAGCGCTGCAGCAGCCACGAGTAGCCAAGCATCAGCGCGATCGACAGCAGCGCGTTGCCCTGGGCGCCCAGCAGCGCCACGCTGGCGGTGCCCAGCCACAGCACCAGCAGGGCCTGGAACAGCAGGTAGATGCCTTCGTAGCCCATGATCGCCGGGGTCAGCACGCGGTTGCCGGCCAGGGTCTGGAAGATCACCGAGGACAAGGCGATGCACACCCCGGCGACAACGATCGCGCCCAGGCGCACCAGGCGCTTTGGGATCACGTAGCTGAAGTCCAGGCCCGAACCCAGCAACAGGAACGCCAGCGCCAGGGCCGGCAGCAACAACCAGGCGGCGCGGCGCATCATTTGCACTTCCGCAGGATCAGTAACAGGAACAGCACGCCGCCGACACTGCCGGCGGTCAGGCCAATGGGTACCTCGTAGGGATGGATCAGCAGCCGGCCGAGGATGTCGCAGGCCAGCAGCAGCGCCGCGCCGCACATGGCAACGATGGGCAGGGTGCGCTTGAGGTGCTCGCCGTAGCGCAGCGCCACCAGGTTCGGCACCACCAGGCCGACGAAGGGGATCGCGCCCACGGTGATGACCGTGGCCGACACGGTCACCGCCACCAGCACCAGGCCGAGGATGGCGGTGGCCGCGTAGTTGAGCCCGAGGCTGGTGGCCATGCCCTCGCCCATGCCGAGCACGGTGAAACGCTGGGCGTACAGGTAGGTGAGCACGACGATCGGCAGGATCAGGTAGATGATCTCGTAGTTGCCCTCGATCACCCGCGAGAAGTCGCCCAGCAGCCAGCCCTGCATGCTCTGCAGGATGTTGTGGCGGTAGGCGTAGAATTCGGCGATGGCGCTGAGCAGGCTGCCGTACATCAGGCCGATCACCGGCACCAGCACCAGGTTGGTGAAGCGGATGCGGCGGATGATCGCCACATACACCAGGCTTGCCAGCAGGCAGAACACCAGGGCGAACAGCATGCGTCCGCTGGCCCCGGCTCCGGGCAGCACGGTCAGGGCCACCAGGATGCCCAGCTTGGCCGCGTCGAGTCCGCCGCAGGTGGCCGGCTCGACGAAGCGGTTGCGCACGATCTGCTGCAGGATCACCCCGCAGATCGACAGGCCGACCCCGGTCAGCACCAGCGCCGCCAGGCGTGGCAGGCGGCTGGCGGTGAGGGTCAGCCAGGCATCGTCACTGGCCGACCACAAGGCCGACCAGGACATCTGGCTGGCCCCGACCATCAGTGAAACGCCACACAGCAGCAACAACAGCGTTGGCAGCAGCACCCGACTCAAGCGGTCACTCCATCGCCTGCCGCCTCGCCGATGCGCCAGCCCTTGGCGGCCCGACGCTGCTCGAGGAAGTGCGCGTACAGCCCACCCTTGGCGGCCAACTGGGCATGGGCGCCCTGCTCGCGGATGCGCCCTTGGTCCAGCACCACGATCTGGTCGGCCATGGCCACCGTCGACAGCTGGTGGGCAATGACGATCAGCGTGCGCTTGCCGCGCAGCCGTGCCAGTGCCTCGGCGATGGCCGCCTGGTTCTCGGCGTCCAGCGCCGCGGTGGCCTCGTCGATCAGCAGGATCGGCGCGTCCTTGATCAACGCACGGGCGATCGAGATACGCTGGCGTTCACCGCCGGACAGCCGTGCACCGCCCTCGCCCACCGGCGTGTGCAAACCTTCGGGCAGGCGTTCGAGGATCTCCTGCACCCCGGCCAGCCGCGCCGCCTCGAGCACCTCGGCCTCGCTGGCGTCAGGTTTGCCGAGGCGGATGTTGTCGGCGATGCTGCCCTGGAACAGGTAGGCGTCCTGGAAGATCTGGCTGATCTGCCCGGCAAGTTGCTCGGCGGACATCTGCCGCACATCCACCCCGCCAACCTTGACCCGGCCCTGGGTGACATCGAAGAAGCGGGCGATAAGGCGTACCAGGGTGGTCTTGCCCGACCCCGACGCGCCGACCAGCGCGGTCATGCTGCCGGGCGCGATATCCAGGCTGACCTCGCGCAGCACTTCGGGTTGATCATCGCCGTAGCGGAAACTGACCTGCTCCAGCTGCACCGAACCATCGACCGGCGCCTGCGGCGCGGTGGGCTCGGGCAGCGGCTCGACGGCCAGCAGCTCGGCCACCGCCTGCAACTGGCCACGGGTGCCGCGCAGCACCTCGCTGTAGCCGGCCACATCCAGCAACGGGTCGATGAAGCGGGTCGCCAGCACCAGCGCGACCAGGGTGGCGATCACCGCCGCGCTGTCGAAGGCGGCACCGGCCTGCTCGCCGAGCCACAGCGTGGCGACCACCAGCAAGGCGGCGAAGCTGGCCTGCACCGCCCAGACATTGAGCACCGACGACAGCGCCGAAAGCTGGATCAGCTTGCGCGCGGCCTGCTGCTGCTGGGCCACGGCCTGCTCCAGGAAGCGCGTGCCGCCCTGCTCGCCATTGAAGGCGCGCAGCACCGACTGCGCCTGGGCGAACTCGACCATGCGCTGGCTGGTCTGCGCGGTGTCGCGCTGGTAGCGCTGGTCGGCGCGCTGGCCCAGGTGCATGGTCGCCAGCATCACCAGCGCCAGCAGCGGCAGGCTGACCAGGGCCACCAGGCCCAGGCGCAGGTCGACCAGCAACAGCGCGACGAGGATCACCAGCGGCGTCACCACCCCGGTGAACAGCGGCGTGAACACATGGGCCGGCAGTTGCGCGATCTCCATCATGCCTTGGGTGGTGACGTGGCTCAGGCGCGCGGTGTTGGCGGCGCTGAACCAGCCCACCGGCAGCGTGCCGACATGCTCGCCCAGGCGCTGGCGGCCACCGCGCAGCACCGCGATGCCGACGGCGATGCCGGCCTTTTCCACCCGCCGGCGCAGGTACCAGCACACCACCACGCCCAGGGCCAGCAGGGCCAGCCACTGGCCGGCGGCTCCCAGCTGGTTGCCCAGCAGGTGGCGCAGGATCGGCACCAGGGTGACGATGGTCAGCCCGCAGAGCACGCCATACACCAGCGCCAGGCGCAGGTACCGGCGCAGGAACACGGCGTCGGCGCCGAGCAGTCGAACGAATATCCCCAGCATGATCAGTGCTCCTCCACCTGCGCGGTCGCCCGCGCCTTCGCATAACCCCCGGCAGCCCACAAGCGGGCGTACAGGCCGCGCCGAGCCAGCAGTTCGTCGTGATTGCCGCGCTCGGCGACCGTGCCCTGGTCCAGCACCAGGATCTGGTCGGCATGCATGACCGTGTCCAGGCGGTGGGCGATCACCAGCAGCGTGCGGCCCTGGGCGAAGCGCGACAGTGCCTGTTGCAGCTTGACTTCGTTCTCGGCGTCGGCCGCCGCGGTGGCTTCGTCGAGCACCAGCACCGGCGGGTCGAGCAGCACCGCGCGGGCGATGCTCAGCCGTTGCAGCTCGCCGCCGGAGAACTGCACGTCGTCGCCGATTACCGCGTCGTAGCCACGCGGTTGGGCAAGGATGCGCTCGTGGATATTGGCGATCCGTGCCGCCGCCTCGATCTGCTCCTGGCTCGCCGAAGGCCGGCCCAGGGCAATGTTCTCGCGCACGCTGGCATGGATCAGCCGCACGTCCTGCAGGACGAAGCCGATACGCCGGTACAGCTGGGCGCTGTCGATCTGGCGCAGGTCGACGCCGCCCAGGGTAATGCGCCCGGCGCTGGGGTCGAAGAAGCGCAGCAGCAGGCGCGCCAGGGTCGACTTGCCAGCGCCCGAGGCGCCCACCACCGCGGTTACCGTGCCGGGCTCGAGGGTGAACGACACCTCGCTCAGCACCGGATTGCGCGGATCATAGTGATAGCCCAGGCCCTGCACTTCGATCCGCGCATCGACCGGCAGCTTGCCGGCGCCCTGGCCGTCGGTCTCCAGCACCGGCGTGCGCAGCAGCGCCTGCACGCGCTGGGCGGCGCCGGTGGCGTTGTTCAGGTCGTGGGTGATGTAGGCCAACAACAGCAGCGGCGCGCAGATGCCCGGCGCCACCAGGGCGAACGGCAGCACCTGCACCGGGGTGATCCAGCCCAGGCCGACGAACAGCGTGCCGAACGCCAGCACCACGCCGAGCACCGACACCGGGGCGATCATCGCATTGGCGTTGGCCATGGCGCTGACCAGCGGCCGGGTGAAGTCGGTGAAGGCCGCGGCGAAGGCGTCCACCGCCTCGCGGTAGCTGCCATGGGCCTTGCGCTGGCCACCGAAGGCCTTGACCACCGGGATGCCGTTGACGAACTCGACCACCGCCTGGTTGATCCGCCCCATGCCGGCGCCGAAGGCCTGCATGTTGCGGGCGCTGGCCTGGTGGGCGCGGGCGAAGAACAGGAAGAACAGCGGGAACGGCAGCATCGACACGATCGCCATGCGCCAGTCCATGGCGAACAGGTAGACGATCGAAGCCAGCACCGCCCCGGCGCTGCGCCCCAGGGTGGTATAGAAGTGCGCTGTGAGGCTGTGCAGGATGCCGATATCGTCCTGCATGGCCTGCTTGACCTCGCCCGAGGCGCGGCTGGTGAACCAGCCCAGCGGCACCCGCGCCAGGCGGCGGATGATCGCCAGGCGCAGCGTGCCGGTGATGTGGTTGTCGGCCAGGTGCGCGACCAGATCGCCCAGCGAGATCAGCGCCATGCCGGCGAACAGGCAACCCAGCCCCATGGCGATGACCGGCCAGGCCTGGTCGAGGCCCTGCCCGCCGGCCAGGGCCAGGCCGGCGACTTCGGCGATGGCCGCCAGCGGCGCCAGGGTCAGCATGGCGCCCAGGGCGGCGAGCAGCCCGGCAACGATCAATCGGCCGCGTATCGGCGCAAGCACCGCGGCGACCGGTCCACGGGCGGACGGGTCCGCCACCCCTTGTTCAACACTCATGAATGCTCCTTTTCAGCACGAGGCGCGGGCCGGGCCGTCCCAGGGGCGCCCTGCCCGCATGTCCTTCTCAACCTGTATTCCGCACGAGGCGGGCAAACCCGCAAGAAAATCTGCGCGCCCTCAGGCGCCGCCCAGCCGATAGCGCCTGCAGGTGCGCAGGCCGGCGGCGATGTACTTTTCCACCGAGGACACCGAGACCCGCAGCTCGTCAGCGATGGCGCGGTGGGCCATGCCGTCGAGGCGGCACAGCAACAGGGCCTGGCGCGCCTTGGGCGAGTGCCGCTGCAGGGCCCTGTCGATCGCCCCCAGGGCCTCGATCACCAACGCCCGCGCCTCCTCAGAGGGCACCCACGGCTCGGGCTGCTGGCCATGGTCTTCGAGGTAGCGTGTTTCGCGCTGGCGACGGCGGTACAGGTCGATGACCTTGCCGTTGGCGATCTGCGTGAGGTGGCAGCGCGACTGCTCGGCGCTGGGCACCTGGCCCTTGTTCATCAGGTGCAGGTAGATGTCGTGGGCCAGGTCCGCCGCATCCACTGAGTTGCCGAGCTTGCGCCGCAGCAGGTCGCACAACCAGCCGTGATGATCCTGATACAGCTGGTGCAGCTGCTGACGAAGCGCGAACGTTCCGTTGTCCACGGTACCTCTCCCTGAGCGTGGTGCATTCCAGACGGCTTGCTTTGACGTACGCCAATCTAGATGATAATTATTTGCATCTTTTACACCATAACGAATCCCTTGGATTCACGCAATGCACCCCGGTGGTGCCCCCCCCTCTGCGCGGCCACTCACCGCGATCCATGGATGGCAGTGAAGGCCGACGCGGGCCTTGAACGATCGAACAGCAGGAAGCTAGCTATGTTGGAACGCAACACCACCCCACCCTCGCCCCAGGCCCTGGACGAACACGAGGAACTCGCCTGGTTCGCCCAGCAGCAGCAACCCGAGCAGCTGCACCGGCAACTGGGCGCCTGGCGCCTTGGCCCCCAGGCCAACCTGTCGTTGCTGGCCCTGGCCGTGCAGGCGGTGGTCGAGGCCACGCCGGGCCTGAACAGCCGCTACCACTTCAGCGACGACGGCGACCTGTACAAGACCTTGGCACCCGGCTGGTACCCGTGCCTGCGCATCGAGCACAGCGCCGCCGAGGGCATGGACGCCCTGCTGCGGGCGCGCCAGGCGGCGCCCTGGGATTCCACCACACAGCCGCCGTTCGAGGCCCTGCTGCTGGCCGGCGACAAGCAGGCCGCCCTCGGCCTGCTCTGCCATGCGGTGCTGCGCCAGTCGCCGCAAGCCCTGCTCGAACGCATCCGCGCCGAATACGACGCCCTGGCCGGCGACCAGCCACTGCAGCTCGAGCCGCTGTCCCAGGCGCCCTCGACGGACATCGCGCAACGCATTCTCGACGCGTTCCGCCAGGCCCTGGCGGAGCCTGGCATGACCCTGGAGGATGATTTCTTCGACATGGGCGGCCACTCGCTGCTGGCCACCCGGATCATCGGGCGCCTGCAGGGCGAGCACGGCATCGAACTGCGCTTCAGCGACTTCTTCGCTTCGCCCAGCGCATCGGCGCTCGCTACCCGTGCCAAGCTGAGCCAAGGGCAAGCCAGTCAGGCCAGCGACCAGCCCGGTGAGATCCAGCAGGCACCGATGGCCCTGGCCCAGGCGTCGTTGTGGCGCGCCTGCGCGGCGTTCGACTACGGCACCATTTTCAACCTGCCCTTTGCCCTGGACTTCCACGACCCGGTGGACGAAGCGCTGCTGCAGCAAGCGTTCAGCGACCTGCTGGAGCGCCACGCCAGCCTGCGCACCACCTACCATGGCGAAGGCGACAGCGCCTGCCAGCGCATCGTGCCGCTGGCCGAACTGGGCCGCTACAAGTGGTTCTGGACCAGCGCCGAGAGCACCGGCGCGAGCCTGGCCAGCGAGGCGAAGCACCGCTTCGACCTGGCCCGCGAACTGCCACTGAGGCTGCGCCTGCTGCGTGACCCGCACAGCGGCCACCAGGTGCTGTCGTTCCTGGTCCACCACATGGCCATCGACGAGTGGTCGCTGAACGTGATCATGGCCGAACTGGCCGAGGCTTACCTGGCCCGCGCCCAGGACCGGGCGCCGCAATGGTCGGCGCCGGCGCGCACCTTCCACGAATTCGCCCTCGCCCAGAGTGCCCAGGGCCCGAACCCGCGCCACCTGGCGTACTGGACCGAACTGCTGCGCGACGCCACCCGTGGCCTTGCCCTGCCCGCTGACGCCACGCTGCCGCCCGCCGACCAGGCGACCACCCGTGCGCGCTGGCTGGAGCTGCGCCCTGAGCCCGGCGTGCTGGAGCAACTCGGCGCCAGTGCCCGGCAGCACCAGTCATCGCTGTTCAGCGTGATCTACACCGCCATCGCCCTGTCGCTGCACAAGCTCGGCAACCTGTCGGACCTGGTAATCGGCACCTCGGCCTCGGGGCGTACGGATCCGGCGTTCTTCGACACCGTTGGGTACTTCACCACCATGGTCGCCCACCGCGTGCAGTTCGTCCCGCAACAGTCGCTGGGCGAGCTGCTGGGCGATGTGACGCGGATGATCAACGACTCTATGGCCTATGCCGACGTGCCCATGGAGACCATCCAGCAGGCGCTGGGCATGACGCCCGCCGAGGGCCTGATGTTCGATGTGTACGTGCAGATCCATGCCAACAATGCCCTCAATGGCGCCCTGCACACGCCCGAGGGCCAGGCGATCCGCTACAAGCAGATCGACCCGGACAAGAGCGAGTCGATGTTCGGCCTGCAGTTCGAGATCATGGAGGATGTGTTCGACGGCCAGCGCTCGCTGCGCCTGGTGGTCACCTACCGCAGCGATCGCTACAGCGCCGCCCAGGTCGAACGCCTGTGCGCGATGATTTCCGCGGCGTTTGGGGTATTTGCCGAGGTGGATGCCGGCCGGCGGGCGCTGGCTGAGGTGGTTTTATAGTTCAACGTGGGCGGTGCTTGTGAGATCGAGCGCCGCGCGGGCGGCGCTCGATCTCATAGGCGCAACATTCCTCACGGCGAAAACTTTGCAGACCCAACGCCCATCACCCCTGCGGCAACCCATACCGCTGGAACGATGACCGCTGCGGCACACGATACTGCGCCCGGCCCAGCAACTGGTTGAGGATCACCGCATTGCGCACCGGCCCCAGCCCCAAGTCCGGCGAGCCGACGCCATGCTGGAAGATCTCCGCATTCTGCACGAACACCCGGCCACTGCCGCCATCGCAGCGCTGCGCGGTGAAATCCTCGCCGACGATGCAGTCGCCGTGCGCGTCGGTGGCCAGCACCGTGCCCTTGAGCTGCTCGAACCACTGCGGCCAGGCATGGGCATAGCCGGTCGCCGCGACGATCGCATCGGTTTCCAGGGACGCCCGCTGGTCCAGCTGACGGTGGTGGAAAGTCATGCGCAAGCCCGCCGAGCCCAGGTCCTCGACCGTCTCCACCTCGCAGCTGGACAGCAGCGTCAGCCCCGGTTCGCGCCCGCCGATGGAGCGTTCGTAGATCAGGTCGTAGATCGCGCCGATGGTGGAGAAACTGATGCCTTTGTACAGCAGGCCCTGCTCGGCCACGATCTCGCGGCGCTTGTCCCGGTCGAGGGTGTGGAAGTAGTTCATATAGGCCGGGGTGAAGCATTCCTGGCCGAGCTTGGAGTACTCCATGGGATGGAAGCCCCCTGAACGGGTGATCCAGTGGATCGAAGCCCCCGCCTCCACCTGCTCCGGCGTCAACGCATTGAACAAGGCCAGTACGCACTCCGCCGCGCTCTGCCCGGAGCCGACCACCACCACGCGCCGGCACTGCTCCAGTTCGCCCTGGCGCTTGCCGAACTCCGCCGAGTGCAGCACCGGCGCCTGGCTGCGGGTGCGCGCCCAGGCCGGCAGCCACGGCCGGGTGCCGAGGCCGATGGCCAGGTCCCGGCTGCTGTAGCGCCGCTCCAGGCCCGACACCGACACGCTGTCGATGATGAAGCGCTCGCTGCCGCCATCGTAGCGCACGCCGGTGACCTCTTCGCCGAAGTGGCAGGCCGGCAGCTGGCGCGCGGCCCAGCGGCAATAGTGATCGTATTCACGCCGGGGCACCTGGAAGTGGTCGTAGTAGTAGAACTGGAACAAGCGGTCGTGCTGGTGCAGGTAGTTGAGGTAGCTCAACGGGTGGCACGGATCGGCCAGGGTCACCAGGTCAGCGAGGAACGGCACCTGCAAGGTGGTGCCCGGCAGCAGCAGGCCCTCGTGCCAGCGAAATTCCGCCTTGCGCTCAAGGAACGCGCAGCGCAGGTCCGGGTGGCGCGACAGCAGCGCGGCCAAGCCCAGGTTGAACGGTCCGATGCCGATGCCGGCGATGTCTACGGTTGCTATGTCCATATGCTCGATGATTTCCCAAAAACTACGGATGGCGCCCCGGGCCGGGCCCAGGGCGGTTGATTCAGGCAGGTGTGGCGGCAAGCAGGCGCTCGACGTCTTCGACCGTGCGGCACGCCAACAACTGTGCGGGCGACAAGCGCACCGCGAAGGCTTCGCCCAGGCGTGCCGCCAGGGGCTTGAGGTGCTGCGGCCGCAGGCCCATGGCGAGGAAGTCCCGGGCCGGCTGCGTGGCGCCGAGCACCTGCTGGTAGATCGCCAGCACCTGGGCGCAACGCTGCGGGTCACTGGGCGTCGCTGCCGGCGGCTGCTCGGTTTCGCCTTCCAGCAACGTGCGGGCGCGGCGGCGGTCCGGCTTGCCATTGGCCGTCAACGGCAACTCGGCTACCTCGACGAAGCGCGTGGGCACATGGGATTGCGCCAGCAACGCCCGGGCATGCTCGCGTAGCGCCACGGCGCCGGGTGGCGCGTCGTGGCGCCGCACATAGAGCGCGCCGATGCAAGCCTCGCCCTGTTGTGTGTCGCCATAGTCCACCACCAGCACCTGCTGCACCGCCGGATGGCGGATCAGCTCGATCTCGACGTCCGGCAGCGATACGCGCACGCCGCGCACCTTCACATAGCCATTGACCCGGCTGTCGAACAGCAGCACGCCGTCCTCGCGGTAGCGACCTCGATCGCCGGTACGGAAGGCCCTTACCGATGTACCGTGCTCGTCGCGCACGCTGACGAAGTCGTTCTGCACCAGCTCACCCTCCTGCAGGTAGCCCAGGGCCAAGCCCACGCCACTGGTGTGGATACGCCCGGCGACGCCCTGCGGGCAATGCTCGCCGTGTTCGTCCAGCAGCCAGTAGCGGTTGCCCGGCAATGGGCGTCCATAGGGCACCCTGGCGCGGTCCTGGTCGCCGATCTCGTGCCAGATGCTCCAGATGGTGGTCTCGGTCGGCCCGCCCAGGGACACCAGCCGCGCCGCCGGCAACAGCTCGCGCAATTCGGCGATCACCGCCGGCTTGATGTAGTCGCCGCCCTGGGCCAGCAGGCGCAGGCTGCGCAAGCCATCGCCCTGGCGGCAGGCCAGGAGCATTTCGAGGATGGCCGGCACCGAGCACCACAGGCTCACGCCGTGCCGCCTGACCAGCTGGTTCCAGCGCAGCGCGTCCTTTTCCTCGCCGGGCTCGGGCAGTACCAGCGCCGCCCCGGCGCAGAGGCTGCCGAACACGTCGAACACCGACATGTCGTGATGCAGCGGGGTCACCGAGATGAACACGTCATCGCGGCTGACCTGCCACTGCGCCAGGGTGCTGCCGATGACGTTGGCCGTGGCGCGGTTGTTCAGCACCACGCACTTGGGCTTGCCGGTGGTGCCGGAGGTGTAGAGGTAGTAGGCCGGCGCGGTGCTGGCCGACAACGCCGCCAGGCCAGTCAGGTCCAGGGCGGCCGGCGGACTCGCCAGCAGTGGCGCGGCGCTGTCGACCACCAGCGCCGGCTGGCAGTTGTCCAGCAGGTAGCGCAGGCGCTCTTCGGGCGCCGCCGCGTCGATCGGCACCCAGACCAGCCCGCCCAGGGCGCAGGCCAGGGTCGTCATGCTGTGCTCGGGGCCGCGCGGCAGGCAGATCGCGACCACCTGGCCAGGCTGCAGGCCCCGGGCCTTGAAAGCCTGGGCGATGCGGGCGACGCCCTCGCCCAGTTCGGCGTAGCTGATCCGCCGCTCGCCGTGCAGCAAGGCGATGCGTCCGCTGTCCGGGCCGAACAGGTTGTGGGCGATGCGGCCGAGGAAATCGACAGGTGCGGCCTGCGCCTCGCTGCTGTTGAGGCGGTAGTGGCCAAGGTCGATGAACTGCCGTGCCTGGACTTCGAACGCGCCCTGCCCGGCCAGTTGCGTCACCGCCTGGCCAAAGGCTGTGAGCAACTGCCCGACCCAGCGGCCATCGACCGCTTCGCGGGCATAGTCGATCTCGAACGCCAGGCCGCCCTCGGCGGTGTTGCAGAAACGGATGTCCATGGCCACCTGGGGCGTCTGGGTCAGGCCCGCGCTAAAGGTCATCGGACCCTCGAGCGCGCCCACCGGCCAGGACAGGCCATTGGTCAACACCACCGGCAGTGCCGGGCCCGGGCCGTTGCTGTCGTACAGCAGGCGGGCCAGGTCCACCCCGGAGAACGCCAGGTGCTGCAGGCCCTCCAGCACATCGGCCTGCAGGCGCTTGGCGCGCTCGGCGAGCGTGGGGAGTTTGTGTTGCCAGTCGAGGGCGATGAAGCTGGAACGGTTGGCGAACGCGCCGTCCTGGGGCGGCGCCACCGGCACCGCCACGCACAGGCTGCCCTCGTCGAGCCAGTGGCCGAGCACTTCCAGTACCACGGCCATGATCGTCGAGTTCTTGAACAACCCCTCGCGTGCGCCGGCGCGGCTCAATGCCTTGAACGCCGGGGCCGGGATCACTTGACGCTGGCGTGCGTATCGGGCCACGCCGACCTTGTCCAGGGCGCAGCGCCACGGTAGCCGTGGTGCGCCATCGACCTCGGCCAGCTTTGACTTCCAATACTCGGTATCGGCCTTGCGCAGCTCGCTCTGGTCGACGACAGCCGCCATCGGCTCGCTGGCGGTCAGCGGCTGGCAGTGCCCGTCAAATAGCTCGACCATCAGGGCGGCGATGGAGCGTCCATCGAGGATCAGCGCATCGAAGCGCACGAACACCACCAGATCGCCCCGCGGCAGCTGGAAGGCGGTGACATTCCAGGGCGGTCCAGCCAGGTCGAACAGCGCGTGGGCATAGGCCTCGCGACGGACCTCGAGCTGCGCCTGGGCTTGCTCACCCGTCAACGCGCGCAGGTCGACCACCTCCAGGTTGACCTGCACCTGGTCGCTCAACGACTGGGTCAGTGCCTGGGCATCGATGCGGGTGCGCAGGCTGTCGTGGCGGCGCACCATGTCCGTGAGGCGGCTGCGCAGCAGCGCCAGGTCCATGTGCCCGCGGTATTCGCGAAACTCCTGCATGGCCACGCCGCCCAGCGGCAGATGCTCGCCACGCCCCAGCAGGTAGGCCTGCTGCAGGGCGTTCAAAGGGCGATCCCGGCTGGCCGCAATCGTCAAAGGCTGGTGCAGCGCGTCCGTGTCGGCAGCCACCGCGACGGCCAGGGCAATGAAGCGCTCGAACAGTGCCTGGACCCAATCCGCCGGCAGTGCGTCCAGGCGCACATCCCAGTTGACCAGCAGGCCGCCATCGACCTGGGCCACCTGCGCGTCCAGCGCCACCTGCGGGCCTTGGGAGATCACCCAGTCCATCGGCCCGAACACCCGGCCCACGCGCTCGGAGAACAGCTCACCACCGGGCAGGTCCAGCCCTGCGGTGAACACCACCGGCGCCAGTTGCGGCGTGCCGTGATGGCGCGACAGGTCGCGCATCAGGTCCACGCCTGGATAGGCGCTGTGCGCCAGGCGCTCCACCAGTTGTCGGTGCAGGTCCTGGCACAGCGCGGCAAGGCTGGCGACGCCGGTGAAGTCGACATCGACCAGCACCAGGTTGGCGAACTCGCCGACGATCCGTTGCACCGGCTCCAGCACGGGCTCGCGCCAGAACACCGGCACGTTCAGGCGTAGGCGGCGATCCCCGGTGTGTTCGCCCAGGGCGCTGGCGAACAGCCCGAGCAGCAACGCCGACGAAGTGATCCGCTGCGCCCGCGCCGCCTGTTGCAAGGCGCGGTACTGCTCGGGTTCGAGCCGGGCGGCAAAGCGCTCGCTGCGCGCCGGGCCCGGGGCAAGCAAGGGCAACGTCGGTGCCGGGGCGATCTGCGCCAGGCGTGCCCGCCACCAGGCGCGGTCGCGGCTGCGAGCGTCGCGCAGGTCGGCATCGGCACGCACCTGGTCCAGCCAGTCGAAGTAGCTCGGCGTGGTCGGCAGCACGGTTTCAGGGGTGTCGTACAGCCGGGCCAGGTCTTCCATCAGCACCCGGAAGCTCGACGGGTCCACCGCGGCCATGTCGGTGTCCACGTGCAGCCGGGTGACATTGCCAGGCAGCAGGCTCAGGCCGAAGCGCGCACCCTGGCCAGCGCCCAGGTCCAGGCGCTGGTGGCTCCACTGGCGACGTTTCTCCAGCAGGCGCCGTTCCACGGTGGGCCCGTCCAGATCGCTGAAATCCTCCAGCTCCAGAGGGGCGCGCAGCGTCTCGTCGATGCTCTGCCGCCCCTGCGCGTCGATGCGCAACCTGAGCATCGGATGTGCCCGGTACAGCCCCTCAAGTGCGCCCTCCAGGCGCGCCACATCGATGGCCAGGCCAACGAACTCGGCATACAGGTGGGCGCTGACGCCACCCAGTGCCGCATGTGCATCCCGCCCGATCCAACAGGCGGCCTGCATCGAAGTTAACTCTCTCATCGCTTACCCGCGTAGTTGACAAATCCATGTGTTTCGCGTCCTCATATTTACTAACGAGAATGATTATATTTCAAGGTTTTCTTTCTCACCCATCGGCCAAGGAGGCTACCCATGAAGACAGGCACCCTGCGTTTGCAAGACAGGGACACCGTGCCGCTCAGCCAAGAGGACTCGAGCTTTTCATTCACATCTGGCGACCGCGAGCTGAGCGTCAGCGGCCTGCGCGAACGGATCGACACCCCGGCCCACGGCAGCCACCTGGCTGGCGGCGCGCTGCGGCGCAGCATCGACCAGGCCTTCGAGCGCGCCCGCCAGGCCGGGCAGGACAACCCGATCGTGGTCGGCGCCATCCCCTTCGACACCACCCAGGCATCCAGTCTGTACGTTCCCCAGGCCTATGCCTGGCAGCAACGCACCGCGGCGCCCGCCCAGGCCGGCGCGCTGCCGGCGCTGCTCAGCCAGTCCAACATTCCCGACGAACACGGTTTCAAGCGCGCCGTGCGCCATGCCATCGTCAACTTCCAGCACAGCGATGTGCGCAAGGCCGTGCTTTCGGTGCAGCGCGAACTGCACTTCGCCGCGCCCGTGGACCCGGCACAGGTGCAGGCCAACCTCAAGGCGCTGAACCGCGAGGGCTACCACTTCCGCGTGCCCCTGGCCGATGGCGGCACCTTGCTGGGGGTGAGCCCGGAGCTGCTGGTGCACAAGCAAGGCACGGCCTTCGTCAGCAACCCGCTGGCCGGCTCGGTGCGGCGCATGGCCGACCCCGAGGCGGATCGCGCCAGTGCGCAATGGCTGGCAGCATCCGAGAAGGATCACTACGAGCACCGCCTGGTCACCGAGGACATCGCCCAGCGCGTCGGCGAACTGTGCAGCCGCCTGCAGGTCCCCGAGCGGCCGTCGCTGATCAGCACCGCCGCGCTGTGGCACCTGTCCACCCGCATCGAGGGCGAACTGGCCACGGCCGATATCGACGCCCTGCAACTGGCCTGCCGCCTGCACCCGACTCCCGCCGTGTGCGGCTACCCCACCGAGCGGGCTCGGCAACTGATCCGCTTCGTCGAGCCCTTCGAGCGCGGCCTGTTCACCGGCATGGTCGGGTGGTGCGACGCCCAGGGCAACGGCGAGTGGGTGGTGACCATCCGCTGCGGCACCTTCAGCGGCCAGCGCGTGCGCCTGTTCGCCGGCGCCGGCATCGTCGAGGCCTCCAGCCCCGATACCGAATGGAACGAAGTGCAGACCAAGCTCGGCACCATGCTGCGTGCCTGCGGCCTGGACCATTGACCTCAAACCCGCTTTCCGAGATGCCCATGACCATCGAATTCACCCCCTGGCCCGCGGACCGGGCGCAGCGCTATCGCGCCGCCGGCTACTGGAACGACCAGCCGCTCAGCCAACTGCTGATCGAGCGCGCCGCCGCGCAGCCACAGGCCCCGGCGATCCTCTGCGGCGAACGCTGCATCAGCTACGGCGAACTGGACCGGCGCGCTTCCAACCTGGCCTCGCGCCTGGCCGCCCACGGCCTCGGCCAGGGCGACACGGCACTGGTGCAGTTGCCCAACGTCGCCGAGTTCTACATCGTGCTGTTTGCCCTGTTCAAGGCCGGCATCGCCCCGGTCAACGCGCTCTACAGCCACCGCCAGCACGAGCTGGGCGCCTTCGCCCGGCAGATCCACCCCGCCTTGCTGATTGCCTCGGCCGAGCATGAGGTGTTCCGCAACGACGCGTTCCTCGACGACCTGGCCAAGGAAGGCCTGCGTCCGAAGCTGACGTTGATGCTCGATGCCCTCGAAGAATGGAGCGCCAGCGCCGATGTGCGTGGCACCCACTACGCGCCCAGCCCGGCCGGCGAAGTGGCGCTGTTCCAGCTGTCCGGCGGCAGCACCGGCACCCCCAAGCTGATCCCGCGCACCCACAACGACTACGCCTACAGCGTGCGGGCCAGCGCGCAGATCTGCGCCCTGGACAGCGCCACGCGCTTTCTCTGCGCCCTGCCCGCCGCGCACAACTACACCCTCAGCTCCCCCGGCGGCCTGGGCGTGCTGCACGCCGGCGGGTGCATCGTCATGGCGGCCAACCCGGAGCCGCTCAACTGCTTCGCCCTGATCGAACGCCACGCCGTGACCATGGCCGCCCTGGTGCCCAGCGCCGTGGCCCTGTGGCTGCAGGCCGCCCCCGGGCACGCGGCCAAGCTGCGCAGCCTGCGCCTGCTGCAGGTCGGCGGTGCGAGCTTCGCCGAGGCCCTGGCGCGCCAGGTCCCCGAGGTATTGGGCTGCCGCCTGCAACAGGTGTTCGGCATGGCCGAGGGCCTGGTCAACTACACCCGCCTGGACGATAGCGACGAGCAGGTGTTCACCACCCAGGGCCGGCCGATCAGCGAGCTGGACGAAGTGCGCATCCTCGACGAACAGGGCCAGCCGGTCGCCGACGGCGAGCCAGGCATGCTCGCCACCCGGGGCCCCTACACCTTCTGCGGCTACTACCAAAGCCCCGAGCACAACGCCCAGGTGTTCGACCAGGACGGCTTCTACCACTCCGGCGACATCGTCCAGCGCAGCGCCGATGGCAACCTGCGGGTAGTCGGGCGGGTCAAGGACCAGATCAACCGCGGCGGCGAGAAGGTCGCTTCGGAGGAGATCGAGAACCTGATAGTCATGCACCCGGACGTGACCCACGCCGCCCTGGTGGCGCTGCCCGACGACCTGCTCGGCGAAAAGAGCTGCGCCTTCATCGTCTCGCGCAACCCGCAGCTCAAGCCGATCGCCCTGCGCCGCCACCTGATGGGCCTGGGCATCGCCGAATACAAGCTCCCGGACCGGATCCGGCTGATCGACGCCATGCCGCTGACCGCGGTGGGCAAGATCGACAAGAAGCAACTGCGCGCGCTGCTCGCCGTCGCCCAGACCGCCTGACCGTCCAAGGACCCGACATGACCATTCCAACCATCCACGACTATGCCATGCCGCAGCGGGCCAGCTACCCGGCCAACAAGACCCAATGGCAACCCGACCCGGCCCGCGCCGTTCTGCTGATCCACGACATGCAGCGCTACTTCCTGCGCTTCTACCAGCCCGACGGCGCCCTGCTCACCGCCCTGGTGGACAACCTGTCGCGGCTGATCCACTGGGCCCGCGAGCAGGGCATCCCGGTGGTCTACACCGCCCAGCCCCATGAACAGCCACCCGAGGACCGCGCCCTGCTCAACGCCATGTGGGGCCCGGGCCTGCCGGCGGCCAGCCCCGAGCAGCAACTGATCATCGACGCCCTGGCGCCGCAAGCGGGCGACACGGTGCTGACCAAGTGGCGCTACAGCGCCTTCCAGCGCTCCGACCTGCTCGAGCGCATGCGCACCTGGCAACGCGACCAGCTGCTGATCGGCGGCGTGTACGCCCATATCGGCTGCATGATCACCGCCGCCGACGCCTTCATGAACGATATCCAGGCGTTCCTGGTGGGCGATGCGGTGGCCGACTTCTCCGAGGAGGAGCACCGCCTGGCCCTGAAGTACGTCGCCACCCGCTGCGGCCATGTCACCGACACCACCGCCCTGTTGACCCAACCCGCGGGCGAGACCACACGCGACTGGCTGCATGGCCGGGTGCGCCAGATGATCGAGGACGACAGCGACCTCGACCCGCAGGAAAGCCTGATCTTCTACGGCCTGGACTCGCTGCAGGTGATGAAGCTGGCCGCCGAGCTCAAGCAGCGCGGCATCGCCGTCAGCTTCGAGGAGCTGGCCAACGCGCCGACCCTGGATGGCTGGTGGTCGCTAATGCAAGCGCGGGGGGCCGCCTGATGGCCATGGCCCGCTTCACCGGCCGGCGCGTGCTGGTCACCGGCGCCGCCAGCGGCATCGGTCGCTGCGTGGCGCAGCAGTTTCTCGAGGAAGGCGCCGAGGTCATCGGCCTGGACTGCGAGGAGGCCGACGTGCCCTTCGCGCTGCTGCATGTCGACCTGACCGATCCGGCCGACGTGCAACGGGTCTGCGACCGCCTCAAGGAGCAGGCGCAGTACCTCGACGTGCTGGTCAATGTCGCCGGCGTGCTGCGCCTGGGGCGCAGCGACGAGGTGTCCTGCGAAGACTGGCAGCGGTGCCTTGATGTCAACGTGAGCGCGCCGTTCTACCTGATGCGCCAGTGGACCCCGGTGTTCCGCCGCCAGCGCCGCGGCGCCATCGTCAACGTCGCCTCCAACGCCGCCCACGTGCCGCGCCTGAACATGGCCGCCTACTGCACCTCCAAGGCCGCACTGGTCAGCCTGAGCCACTGCGTGGGCCTGGAGCTGGCGCCCTACGGCGTGCGCTGCAACGTGGTTTCTCCAGGCTCGACGCGCACGCCGATGCTCGCCGGCATGCTCGGCGACCCGGCGGGCGAACGCCAGCTGGTCGACGGCCTGCCCGGGCAGTACAAGCTCGGCGTGCCGCTGGGCAAGATCGCCACGCCCGACGACATCGCCAATGTAGTGCTGTTCCTGGCCTCGGAGCAGGCCGGGCACGTGACCCTGCAGGATATCGTGGTCGACGGCGGCGCCACCCTGGCCGCCTGAGCCTGATGCGGCACTGACAAGGACTTTCACCCGCACCGCGCTCGGCCCTGGCCGGCCGAGCGCGCACCATGGAGCTGGACATGACATTCTCACCCGCCGACCACAAGCGTCTCGAGGCCTTCTGGAAGTACTGCCTTACCCACCAGTACTTCAATGTCGGCTACCCCGAGTCGGCCGACTTCGACTACAGCCTGCTGCATCGTTTCATGCGCTTTTCCATCAACAACTGCGGCGACTGGAACGAGCCCAGCAACTACCTGCTCAACTCCTTCGACTTCGAGCGCGAGGTGATGCGCTTCTTCGCCGAGCTGTTCCACATCCCGTTCGAGGACAGCTGGGGCTATGTCACCAACGGCGGCACCGAAGGCAACATGTTCGGCTGCTACCTGGCCCGCGAGCTGTTTCCCGACGCCACCCTCTACTACTCCAAGGACACCCACTACTCGGTGGCCAAGATCGTCCGCCTGCTGCGCATCAAGGCCCAGGTGGTGGAATCCCAGGCCAACGGCGAAATGGACTACGACGACCTGGTCGCGCGGATTGCGGCCGACGGCGAACGACACCCGATCATCTTCGCCAATATCGGCACCACCCTGCGCGGTGCCACCGACAACATCGCCGTCATCCAGCAGCGCCTGGCCCAGGCCGGCATCCGCCGCGAGGACTACTACCTGCACGCCGACGCGGCCCTCAGCGGCATGATCCTGCCCTTCGTCGACGCCCCCGAGCCCTATTCGTTTGCCGACGGCATCGACTCGATCTGCGTCTCCGGGCACAAGATGATCGGCTCGCCGATGCCCTGCGGCATCGTCGTGGCCCGGCGCCACAACGTCGAGCGCATCTCGGTGGAAATCGACTACATCAGCGCCCGCGACCAGACCATCAGCGGCTCGCGCAACGGCCACACGCCACTGATGATGTGGGCCGCCCTGTGCAGCCGGTCGCGGGAGGACTGGCGCGCACGCATCCAGCGCTGCCTGGACCTGGCCCAGCATGCGGTGGACCGGCTGCGGGCGGCCGGCATCGAGGCCTGGCGCAACCCCAACTCGATCACCGTGGTGTTCCCCTGCCCCTCGGCCAGCGTGTGGAAACGCCATTGCCTGGCCACCTCGGGCGACACCGCGCACCTGATCACCACCGCCCACCACCAGGACAGCACGCAGATCGACGCGCTGCTCGACGAGCTGATCGCCGACCTCAAGGCCCGCACCCGATACCCGCTGCAGGCGCCCCTGGTGGAGGGCCTGGGCAGTCGTACCCGGGTCTACAGCACGGCAGGACAACCCCGGCCAGAGCCGCTGCCGGACCATGCCAGACCCGCACGCGACAGCGGCCTTGCCCGCCTGAAGGACAGCGAAATCTGAATACCTGGTCGTCTTTACAACTATTTACATGTAAGCCATTTCCTACGGCGTACTGCTCCGGGACCTGGCGTGCCGAAAAACAGGGGGCGGGCCTGCCCGCCGCCTCGCCACCTTGCCCAAGGAGCGCGTTGCCACTTCTTGCCGATGCCCGTTTGACGGCCCCCTGCGTGGCTCTATAGTCCCTTTCCTGCCAGCGCAAAGGATTTGCGCTGGCCTTGGACAAGAACCCGTACAGGAGTCGCATGATGGCCATGCTCACGGATGACGCACTCTCGCCTCACCCTTCAAACCCATCACCCAGCCGCGCCGACCTGCGACGACATCTCCGTCACTGACCCCAGCCCCGCCACGTGCCCGTGACCTGCCCTGGGCGGTCACTGCCTTCGTTCGCCTTCAATAAAGACAAAAGGTGCGTCATGACTGCGACCCGTTCGCCGCAAACGGCCGTTGCGCCGTTGCCGGAAACCGAAACACTGCGCTATCGCCCGGCCAGCCCCGCCGATATCGAAGCCCTCGCCGCGCTGTTCCAGCAGGTCTATGGGCAGACCACCCACCCTTGCCAGAGCCCGGCCTATATCCGCCACTCGCTGGCCAGCGGCCAACAGCAGTGGTTTGTCGCCCAGGCCCAGGGCCGACTGCTCGGATGCTGTTGCATCGCCCGCCGCCCCTGGAACCGCTCGTGGGAAGTCTGCCACGGGGTGATCCATCCCGATGCACGCAGGACCGGCGCCATCTCCAGCCTGATCCGCCTCGGTTTCGAGACCCACCGGGCCGAACCCATGGAGCTGGGCTTCTACATCACCCGCAACATCGCAAGCCACAGCGTCATGAACAAGATCCGCCCCGCCGTGCTGGTGGGGCATGACGGCGGCCCGGACACGGTCGACGGCCTGCGCGAATATCACCTGACCGCCATCCAGCCGGTGCTCCAGGCCGGCTTTGTCCATGTGGCGCCCTGGTACGTGACCACCCGCGCCGCCGAATTCGTCCGCCGCCTGCTTTACCCCGCCCTGCGGCTCGGCGTCACTCCCGGCAGCTACCCGGACACCTTTCTGAGCGGTCCCACCGGCGCCGAACGCCATGGCCAGCTCAGCTACACCCACGACCCCAAGGCCGGCGCGCTGATGCTGTCGGGCCAGTGCGGTCGCTACCTGTCAAGCCAAGCTGTGCTGGCGGAGCTGGGCGCGCTGCTGCGCCAACATGCGCAGGCGGAGTACGTCAGCCTGGTGATCCTGGCAGACAAGCTGGAGCTGCTGGCCAGCCTGCGCCGCCTGGGTTTTGCCATCACCGCCTACCTGCCGGCCTGGCATCTGGAGAACGGCGCGCGCTACGACTGCATCCAGCTGGTGCTCCAGGACTTCGCCGTGCCCCCGTGCAGCCACGGCTTCGACGACGACATCGCCCGATTCGACCTGGCCTACGCGCACCTGGCCAACAACCTTTGCAGCCTTCCCGCGGCCCCGGCTTCCCGGGCCGCCAGCTAACCGATCGGAGTTTTTGCAAGTGACCAAGGACCAATGGCTTAGTGTAAGAAAACAGATCCCCGACGGCGCCCGGGAACCCTGGACCGTGATGCTCTGGGTCGCCGACCTGCTGTTGTTGGCGGTGGCCTGGAACCTGTGGCTCGCCGACTCCACCGCCTTGCAGTTGCTGGGCCTGGCGCTGGCAGGCCTTGCCACCGTGCAGCTCTACCTGATCATGCACGAGGCGACCCACGGCGCCGCCTCGGCCAACCGCCGGCTCAACGATTTCATCGGCCACTGCGACGGCTGGCTGATCGCCTTGCCGTTCCTGGTCCGCCGGCGCTTCCACATGGCCCACCACACCTGGACCGCGCACCCGGTGAACGACCCGGAGAACCGCGGCATGATCGAGCGCTTCTCGGTGATGACGAAAAAACAGGAGCGCACCCTGGAGTTTGTCTGGAAGCACTGGATCCCGATGATCGCCGCCAACCATTTCCTGCTCAACTGGCGCGCGCCGTTCATTGCCCGGGCCAAGGGCGACAGTTCGCCGAGGATTCTCAAGGAGATCCGCTTCGCCCGCCTGTACCTGGCCGGTTACCTGGCGGCGGCCGTGCTGGCCTGGAGCCTTGGGCACCTGCTGGACCTGGTGCTGTTCTACGGGATCACCTGGGTGTTCCTGTTCTTCATGGTCGAGCTGCTCAACCTGCCCCACCACGCCGAGGCGCCGTTGCTGCCAAGGGACGCCGACCGCCTGCAGTTCTGGGAGCAGGATGGGGTGTCCCACGACTGCAAGGACCTGCCGCTGTGGTCGCGCTATGTGATCCTCAACTTCAACCTGCACATCGTCCACCACGCCTTCCCCTCGGTGCCGTGGTACCGGTTGGCCCAGGTGCAGAAGCTGCTGAGCGAACATGAGGTTGGCCATGCGTCGTCGCAGACCCACGAGTGGGCGTTCGCGGTGAAGAACCGGCGACGGCCGTTGCTGCAGCTGATGGGGCATTTCTTCGATCAGCGGGGTTGACGTGATCGCCTCTCTATGGGGGAAGCATTGCGTTCAAGGTGCTCGAAGGTGTAAGGGCAGTGGCTGTGAGATCGAGCGCCGCCCGCCCGGTGCATCGCCGGCAGGCGCCCCTGCTGGAAGCACTACGCCCCGCACTCAGCTATTCACGAGAGAATGCTGCCAATTACAAACGAATGTCCAATTGGGTCAGGACGGCCCCGTACATGTTTTTGAAAACTGAAGGCCTGCTGGAGGAAATGGTGCCGCGGCAATGCAGGCAATCGACAGACGTGTAAACATGCCCGGAGGCATCGAGTTCATCCAAGAGTTCGCTCAGAGCTATTGGTTTGTTGATAAGCGCAACGTCCACTCCCGACGCCTTGGCCATACGCTCTACCGACATTCTGAAAGGTACTCTTTCATAATCCTTGATAGGCTCGGCAGAGCCCTTGTTCGGCACCAGTTCAAGCAACTCGTAGTTTCCAACACGTTTTCCTGATTGGTAGCTCTGAACTACGGGCCGATTACCTTTTATGAACGATGGTATCGATTTCACACTCGCCGGATCATTATTAACCACGGCAGTGAATCCATTTTGGGTAAAGAAATTGATCTCGGCATTCCACGGAGCTACGAAATTTGCAGGTGCTTGGTAGCCTGACGCCATGGGACCAGCCACCCGCTTGCCATGTGAAAGTACTTTCAGTTTTCCGCTAACTGCTCCCCCTCCTGCGTACAGGCTGTAGGAGCCAGGCACATGACCGCTCGGATCGATCCGATTGACTGGATCCCCACCACAGTACGCATAGGCATTGACTCCACCGGCACCAAACGGGCTGAAGCTGTCAGGTGAGCCAAAGCGCATGAGCCGAGGGTTGTAATGCCTATAGCCGTTACCTAGCAAATAGACACCCGCATTCGTCTCACAATACTGGCCGGTGAAGCCGAGCCGGGCGGCGCTCTGACTATTGTCGCCATAGCCGGTGTATCGATTTGGCTGGTCATTGGAGAGCAGGATCGAACCTTGCCGATCTGTGGCCAGAGTCGAGGAGATGCTATGGGGGTGCCGCCACCGTGCCCGACTCATATTAGAAATGCCGCCTGCCATGAATACGCAGGTAATCCTTGCAACGGATCGCAATGCCGGCAACTGGCAGAATTGCCAGGTCGCCAACGCCCTCAATTCAACCAAGCCCACCAAAGCGCTTGAAGTAGCTCTCATTGGCATCCGGCAAAGGCCCATCCGCCGTCTCCAGCGCGCTGGCCAGGTACTCCTCCGCCCTGCCCTGCACCAGCCGGTACAGGTTGCGGCACAGCTGCCGGGCCGCGCGCCCTTCCCAATCCCCCGGCAACAACTCGTCCGGCAGTTGCGGATCACGCAACAACAGGCGGCGGTATTCGTGGATCAGCAGCGTGCGCGCCAGGAAACAATCCTGCGGGCTCGGCGCCTCGAGGTCCTTCATGGCTTGCCACAGTGGGCGGAACAGGCGGATGAACTCGCTGTAGTGCTGGCCCAGTTCCTCGATGTTCCAGCTTTCCCGTACCTGGGCGCGCAGGGCCTTGGAGGCCAGCACTTCCTGGGCGTGGGTTTCGAAGACGATGCAGTCGTCCTCGGCGTCCTGCTCGCGCAGTGTCGCGGCGAGGTCGGCACGGTCGGTGCGCGGACAGCCCAGCAGGTTCGTGCCCATGGCGCCAAAGCCCTGCCATTCGAGTTCCTCGCGCACGGCCTTGCGCTTGCCGGCGTCGAGTTGCGACAGCAGCACCAGGGTCCAGGCGCCGTTCCAGGCCGGTAGGCTGGCGCTGTAGACGCGCTTGAAGGCTTTCTCGAAACGCCGCCGGCCGGTGCCGGTAAGGCTGTAGTAGCTGCGCCGGCCGACCTTCTCGGCGGTCAGCCAGCCTTCCTTGGTCAGGCGGAAGATCGAGGTACGGATCAGCCGTTCATTGATGCCCATCGGTTCCAGCAGGTTGATCAGGCTGCCCAGCCAGACCGTGCCGCCATGGGGTTCGATGGCATCGCCATAGAGGGTGATGATCAGGGAGCTGGCGCGGATCGGCGTCTGCTCCTGGAAACGGGTGATCAGGTGATTCAGGGGGGCAAGGCTGCTCATGGGGGAACGAGGCGCGGCTAAAGCCTCGACTATACCTGCCTGCCGCGACCGCGCAAGGCTCATGCACCGCCCTCGGCCTTGGGCCTGAAGCCGGAGTCGCCCATGCGTGGGCGGTCGGCTTCGGGCGCGGTCAGCGGCGGGCACTCCACCAGCGCGGTCATGCAGCGCCGGGCCAGGCTGTGGTATTCGGCGGTGCCGCGCTGTTTCCAGGCCAGCTCCTGGTCGCTGAGCGGGCGCTTGAACTCGGCCGGCGCGCCAACCACCAGGCTTTGCTCCGGGCAGGTGAACCCCGCCTTGACGAAGGCCGTGGCGGCGACGATGCAGCGTGGGGCGATATGCGCGCCGTCCATGACCACCGCGTTCATGCCGACCAGGGCGTCCTCGCCTATCCGACAGCCGTGCAGCACCGCGCCATGGCCAATATGGCCGTTGCGCTCGACCAGCGTGTCGCCGCCGGGGAAACCGTGCATCACGCAGGTGTCCTGCAGGTTCGCGCCCTCTTCCAGGATGATTCGCCCGAAATCGCCGCGCAACGAGGCCAAAGGGCCGATGTAGCAGTTGGGGCCGACCAGCACGTCGCCGATCAGCACGGCGCTGGGGTGTACATAGGCGCTGGGATGAACCACTGGGGTGAGGCCTTCGAGGCGATAGCAGGGCATGGGCTGGGGCTCGATATGATTCAGAAGACCAAATGATCCTGTATCAGATCAAATCACTTAGTCAATGCCAACCTGATGTATCGCTTTCTTCACAAAGCTTCAGGACAGTAATGACCTAATTGCTGGGCAAGCTAGCTCCAACAAATGGCTATAGCAGCGAGACAGCGTGGGAGCGGGCTTGCCCCGCGATAGCGTCACTCGCCTCAAATACAGATACGCAATTACAATTTCAATGTTGATTTTACGTATCGCTTTGTACATATACTTGCCCCAGCACCACGAACAATTCCAAGAAAAGCCGGCCCCAGCCGGCGCCGAACGTGCAGCCTGAGGTACCCCCATGCCAAGCAACCTCATCGTGCAGGCCCCGGCGGACGGCGTCCGCCTGATCACCCTGCACCGCCCGCAAGCCCTCAACGCCTTGAACACGGCGCTGCTGGAAGAGCTGGCCGCAGAATTGGACGCCGCCGACCATGATCCAGAGATCCGCGCCGTGGTCCTCACCGGCAACCGCAAGGCCTTCGCCGCCGGCGCCGATATCAATGAAATGGCCCAGCGCGACCTGGTCGGCATCCTCAACGATCCGCGCGTGACCCACTGGCAGCGCATTGCCGCCTTTGGCAAACCCCTGATCGCCGCCGTCAACGGCTTTGCCCTGGGCGGCGGCTGCGAACTGGTGATGTGCGCCGACATCGTCATCGCCGGCAGCGACGCCCGTTTTGGCCAGCCGGAAATCAACCTCGGCATCATCCCCGGCGCCGGCGGCACCCAGCGCCTGCTGCGCGCCGTGGGCAAGCCGCTGGCCATGCAGATGGTCCTCGGTGGCGAAGCCATTGATGCCCGTCATGCCCTGCAGGCAGGCCTGGTCGGCGAAGTCACCCAGCCCGAACTCACCGTAGAGCGCGCCCTGCAGGTGGCCGCCGCCATCGCCGCCAAGGCACCGCTGGCGGTGCGCCTGGCCAAGGAGGCGCTGCTCAAGGCCCAGGACATGGACCTGGCCTGCGGCCTGCGCTTCGAACGCCACGCCTTCACCCTGCTGGCCGGCACCGCCGACCGCGACGAGGGTATCCGCGCCTTCCAGGCCAAACGCCCGGCCCGATTCCAAGGGCTGTAAGCCTTCCACCGACTGACGGAGCGAGCCAGTCATGTCCTTCCAGCACATCCTGTTTTCCATTGGCGACGACGGCGTCGCCCTGCTTTCGCTGAACCGGCCCGAGCAGCTCAACAGCTTCAACAGCGCCATGCACCTGGAAGTGCGCGAGGCGCTGAAGCAGGTGCGCCAGAGCGAAACCGCCCGGGTACTGCTGCTGACCGGCGAAGGCCGTGGCTTCTGCGCAGGCCAGGACCTGGCCGACCGCAACGTCGCGCCCGACGCCGAGCTGCCTGACCTCGGTCAGTCCATCGAACAGTTCTACAACCCGCTGGTGCGCAGCCTGCGCGACCTGCCGCTGCCGGTGATCTGCGCGGTCAACGGCGTGGCCGCCGGTGCTGGCGCCAACCTGCCGCTGGCCTGCGACCTGGTGCTGGCGGCGCGCTCGGCAAGCTTCATCCAGGCGTTCTGCAAGATCGGCCTGGTGCCGGACTCCGGCGGCACCTGGCTACTGCCGCGCTTGATCGGCATGGCCCGGGCCAAGGCGCTGGCCATGCTGGGCGAGCGGCTGAGCGCCGAGCAGGCCGAGCAATGGGGGCTGATCCACCGGGTGGTGGACGATGCCGCGTTGCGCGACGAGGCGCTCAAGCTCGCCCGCCACCTGGCGACCCAGCCCACCTATGGCCTGGCCCTGATCAAGCGCGCCCTCAACCAGAGCTTCGACAATCGCTTCGACGAACAGCTGGAACTGGAGCGGGACCTGCAACGCCTGGCCGGGCGCAGCGAGGACTACCGCGAGGGCGTCGGAGCCTTCATGAACAAACGCACACCTGTGTTCAAGGGGCGCTGACCATGGCCGCACTCGACAATCATGCCCTGGTGGCGGTGATCGGCGCTGGCGCCATGGGTGCCGGCATCGCCCAGGTGGCGGCCCAGGCCGGCCACCCGGTATGCCTTTATGACAACCGCCCCGGCGCCGCCGCGCAGGCCATCGAAGGTATCGACCGGCAGCTCGGCCGGCTGGTCGAGAAAGGCAGGCTCAGCCCTGACAACCGCAGCGCCATCCGCGCTCGCCTGCAACCGATCGACAGCCTCGACGACCTGGCCGATGCCCGCCTGGTGATCGAGGCCATCGTCGAAAGCCTGCCGATCAAGCAAGAACTGCTGCGCCAACTTGAAGCCCGGTGCGCCGACGACTGCATCCTGGCCAGCAACACCTCTTCGCTGTCGATCACCAGCCTTGCCGCCGGGCTCCGGCACCCGCAACGGGTGATCGGCATGCACTTCTTCAACCCGGCACCGCTGATGGCGCTGGTGGAGGTCGTGTCCGGGCTGGCCACGGCGCCGACACTGGCGACCACCCTGTACGACACCGCCCGGAACTGGGGCAAGCAACCGGTGCACACCCGTTCGACGCCGGGCTTTATCGTCAACCGCGTGGCTCGGCCCTTCTACGCCGAAAGCCTGCGCCTGCTGCAGGAGGGCGCCGCCGACTGCGCCACCCTCGATGCCCTGCTGCGCGACGCCGGGGGCTTTCGCATGGGCGCGTTCGAGCTGACCGACCTGATCGGCCACGACGTCAACTACGCAGTGACCTGCTCGGTGTTCGAGGCGTTCTATGGCGACTTCCGCTTCCAGCCATCGCTGGTGCAAAAAGAGCTGGTCGATGCCGGGCGCCTCGGGCGCAAGTCTGGCCAGGGCTTCTATAGCTATGCCGAAGGCGCCGAGCGGCCACAGGCCGCGGCAATCACCAGCCAGGCGCCTGTCGAGTGCTGCACCGTGGAAGGTGACCTGGGCGTCCTGCAGCCCCTGGTCGAGCGCCTGCGCGCCAAGGGTATCGGCGTCACCGAGCGCGCTGGCAGCGGCGTGCTGCGGGTGGGGGATGCCACCCTGGCGCTGTCCGATGGCCGCCTGGCCAGCCAGCGCGCCCGCGAGGACGGTTTGCGCAACCTGGTGCTGCTGGACCTGGCCCTGGACTACGCCAGCGCCACGCGCCTGGCCATCAGTCACGGCGCCGAGTGCAGTGCCGAGGCCCTTGGCCAGGCCGTCGCCCTGCTCGCCCAGGCCGGGCTGAGCATCTGCCCGGTGGCCGACCTGCCCGGCCTGGTGGTGCTGCGCACCGTGGCGATGCTCGCCAACGAGGCCGCCGACGCCGTGCTGCAGGGCGTCGGCACGCCCGGCGATATCGACCTGGCCATGTGCGCCGGGGTCAACTACCCACGCGGCCCGCTGGCCTGGGCCGACGACCTGGGGGTCGGTTTCACCCTGGACGTACTCGACAACCTGCAACGCAGCTACGGCGAGGAGCGTTACCGCCCGTCCCTGCTGCTGCGCCGCACCCACGCCGAAGGAGGCCATCTGCATGGCTGAACAATCCGCACACACCCTGGCCCGCGCCTGTGCCCAGGCCATGTTCGCCCGCGACGCCGCCAGCCAGGGCCTGGGCATCGAGCTGCTCGACGCCGGCCCCGGCAGCGCCCGACTGGGCATGCGCGTGCGCGCCGACATGATCCAGGGCCACGGCACCTGCCACGGCGGCTACCTGTTCGCCCTGGCCGACTCGGCCTTCGCTTTTGCCTGCAACAGCTACGATGAAGCCGCCGTGGCCCTGGGTTGCAGCATCGACTATGTGGCGCCGGCACGCCTGGGCGATCAGTTGCTGGCCACCGCCGGCGAGCAGAGCCGCAAGGGCCGCACCGGCAACTACGACGTGCGCATCGAGAACCAGCAGGGCGAGCTGATCGCCCTGTTTCACGGCAAATCCTACAAAGTACGCGGCACCGTGCTGTCGCCGGAGACCTCCCATGACTGATGCCACCCTGCCCCACGCGCTGATCATCGATGCCGTGCGCACGCCCATCGGTCGCTATGGCGGCGCCCTGGCGAGCGTGCGCCCCGACGACCTCGCCGCGGTACCGATCAAGGCGCTGATAGCGCGCCATCCCGAGCTGGACTGGACGGCCGTAGACGATGTGATCCTCGGCTGCGCCAACCAGGCCGGCGAAGACAACCGCAACGTCGCGCGCATGGCCGGCCTGCTGGCCGGGTTGCCGATCGAGGTGCCCGGCACCACGATCAACCGCCTGTGCGGCTCGGGCCTGGACGCCATCGGCAACGCCGCCCGCGCCCTGCGCTGCGGAGAGGCCGGGCTGATGCTGGCCGGCGGCGTCGAATCGATGTCGCGGGCGCCCTTCGTCATGGGCAAGTCGGAACAGGCCTTCGGTCGCAGCGCGCAGCTGTTCGACACCACCATCGGCTGGCGCTTCGTCAACCCGCTGATGCAGGCGCAATACGGCATCGACTCGATGCCCGAGACCGCCGAGAACGTCGCCGAGCGCTTCGCCATCTCCCGCGAGGACCAGGACGCCTTTGCCCTGCGCAGCCAGCTCAAGGCCGCCGCCGCCCAGGCCAATGGCCGCCTGGCCCGGGAGATCGTCGCGGTGGAGATCCCCCAGCGCAAAGGCCCGGCCAAACGCGTCGAGCACGACGAACATCCACGGGGCGACACCACCCTTGAGCAACTGGCGCGCCTGGGCACGCCGTTCCGCGACGGTGGCAGCGTCACCGCCGGCAATGCCTCGGGGGTCAACGACGGTGCCTGTGCCCTGCTCCTGGCCAGCCCCGCGGCAGCCCGGCTACATGGCCTCAAGGCTCGCGGCCGGGTCCTTGGCCTCGCCGTGGCGGGCGTCGAGCCGCGACTGATGGGCATCGGCCCAGTACCGGCCACCCGCAAGGTGCTGGAACTGACCGGCCTGTCCCTGGCCGACATGGACGTGATCGAACTCAACGAAGCCTTCGCCGCCCAGGGCCTGGCCGTGCTCCGCGAGCTGGGCCTGGCCGACGACGATCCCCGGGTCAACCCCAACGGCGGCGCCATCGCCCTGGGTCACCCGCTGGGCATGAGCGGCGCGCGGCTGGTCACCACCGCCCTGTACCAGCTGGAGCAGACCGGCGGCCGCTACGCCCTGTGCACGATGTGCATCGGCGTCGGCCAGGGCATCGCCCTGGTGCTCGAACGCCTCTGATCAGCCGCCAGAGACGCCACGCGACGCGGGCAGTATGCTGCCTGCCATGACACTCAGGGCTTCGGCCCACGACAAGAACAACTCGAGTGAAACCATGAATCTCTACCACGATGCCGACCGCGCCCTGCTCGACCCGATGGAAACCGCCAGCCTCGACGCGCTGCGCCAGCACCAGCTGGAACGCCTGCGCTGGAGCCTGAACCACGCCTACGCCAACGTGCCGCTCTATCGCCAGCGCTTCGATGCGTGCGGCGCCCACCCCGATGACCTGAAGTCGCTGGACGACCTGGCGAAGTTCCCCTTCACCGGCAAGAACGACCTGCGCGACAACTACCCCTACGGCATGTTCGCCGTGCCCCAGGACCAGGTGGTGCGCCTGCACGCCTCCAGTGGCACCACCGGCAAGCCGACTGTAGTCGGCTACACCCAGAACGACATCGACACCTGGGCCAACGTGGTGGCGCGCTCGATCCGCGCCGCCGGCGGGCGCCGCGGCGACAAGGTGCACGTGTCCTATGGCTACGGCCTGTTCACCGGCGGCCTGGGCGCGCACTACGGCGCCGAGCGCCTGGGCTGCACGGTGATCCCCATGTCCGGGGGCCAGACCGAAAAGCAGGTGCAACTGATCCGCGACTTCCAGCCAGACATCATCATGGTCACGCCCTCGTACATGCTCAACCTGGCCGACGAGATCGAGCGCCAGGGCATCGACCCGCACGACCTCAAGCTGCGCCTGGGCATCTTCGGCGCCGAACCCTGGACCGACGAACTGCGCCGATCCATCGAGCAGCGCCTGGGCATCGATGCGCTGGACATCTACGGGCTGTCGGAAATCATGGGCCCGGGCGTGGCCATGGAATGCCTCGAGACCAAGGACGGCCCGACCATCTGGGAGGACCACTTCTACCCCGAGATCATCGACCCGGTCAGCGGCGACGTGCTGCCGGACGGCCAGCTTGGCGAGCTGGTGTTCACTTCGTTGAGCAAGGAGGCCTTGCCCATGGTGCGCTACCGCACCCGTGACCTGACCCGCCTGCTGCCCGGCACGGCGCGGCCGATGCGGCGCATCGGCAAGATCACCGGGCGCAGCGACGACATGCTGATCATTCGCGGGGTCAATGTGTTCCCGACGCAGATCGAGGAGCAGGTGCTTAAGATTAAACAGCTTTCAGAGCTGTATGAGATTCATCTGTATCGCAATGGCAACCTCGATAGCGTCGAGGTGCATGTGGAACTGCGCAACGACAGCCAGTACCTCGACGAGGGCCAGCGCAAGCAGGTGGTGGGCGAGCTGGCGCGGCAGATCAAGACCTATATCGGTATCAGCACGCAGATCCAGTTGCAGCCATGCGGCACGCTGAAGCGTTCGGAGGGCAAGGCTTGTCATGTGTATGACAAGCGACTTGCTGGCTGACGGCAAGCGCTGAGAATGGAGCCCCGGCATGGTCCGGGGCTTTTTTTTGCCTCGAGAAAGCCGGGGGCGCTTTGCGCCCCTTTCGCGACGCAAGGCCGCTCCTACAGGGGTTCGCGTTCCCCTGTAGGAGCGGCCTTGCCGAGGCGTCGGACCGGTCGGATAGGGCTGCGCAGCAGCCCCGAGCAACCCCAATGCGATACACAAATCGTATTTGATACATCAGATACTGTTTGATGTTGTGTTTTGTATCGCTTATAAATGATCCACGCCCCACGCAGCCCACAACCGGGAGCCTGAACATGTACGCACAGCTCGTAGAAACCGGCGTCAAGCGCCTCAAGTCCCTGGAGGAGATGTCGCCCGAAGAGCGCGCCTTCCAGGAGAAGATCGACGCCGAGATCAAGATCGAAGCCAAGAACTGGATGCCCGAGGCCTACCGCCAGACCCTCATCCGCCAGATCTCCCAGCACGCCCACTCGGAAATCGTCGGCATGCTCCCGGAAGGCAACTGGGTCACCCGCGCCCCGTCGCTCAAGCGCAAGCTGCAACTGATGGCCAAGATCCAGGACGAAGCCGGCCATGGCCTGTACCTGTACAGCGCCATGGAAACCCTCGGCGCCGACCGCGACGAAGAGATCGCCAAGCTGCACAGTGGCAAGGCCAAGTACTCGAGCATCTTCAACTACCCGACCCTGAGCTGGGCCGACATGGGTGCGGTGGGCTGGCTGGTGGACGGCGCGGCGATCGTCAACCAGGTGGTGCTGCAGCGCACCTCCTACGGCCCCTACTCCCGCGCCATGATCCGCATCTGCAAGGAAGAGAGCTTCCACCAGCGCCAGGGCTACGAACTGCTGCTGACCATGATGCGCCACGGCACCCAGGCGCAGAGGGACATGGTCCAGGACGCCATCGACCGCCTGTGGTGGCCGGCGCTGATGATGTTCGGCCCCAGCGACGAGCACTCGCCCAACAGCGCCCAGTCCATGGCCTGGAAGATCAAGCGCCAGACCAACGACGAACTGCGCCAGCGCTTCATCGACCAGACCGTGCCCCAGCTCGAACTGCTCGGCTGCACCGCGCCGGATCCGGCGCTCAAGTGGAACGAGGCCCGTGGCCACTACGACTTCGGCCAGATCCAGTGGGACGAGTTCTACGAAGTGCTCAAGGGCAACGGCCCGTGCAACCAGGAACGCCTGGCCACCCGGCGCAACGCCATCGAAAGCGGTGCCTGGGTGCGCGAGGCCGCCGTGGCCTATGCCCGCAAGCAACAGAACAAGAACGCCGCCTGAAGCGGCGAATGATGCGGAGATACCCCCAATGTCTGTCTGGACCCTGTTCGAAGTCTTCGTGCGCAGCAAGCACGGCCTGAACCACAAGCACGTTGGCAGCGTGCACGCCGCCGACGCCGCCATGGCCATCGAGAACGCCCGCGAGCTGTACACCCGCCGCAGCGAGGGAGTGAGCCTGTGGGTAGTGCCCTCGGCGCTGATCACCGCCTCCTCCCCCGACGAGAAGGACCCGCTGTTCGCCCCGGCCGATGACAAGGTCTACCGCCACGCCAGCTTCTACGAGCTGCCGGCCGAAGTCGGACACATGTGAGGCGCACCATGCACAAGCAAGCACTGATTCAATACCTGCTGCTGCTCGGCGACAGCGCCCTGGTCCAGGGCCAGCGCCTGTGCGAGTGGTGCGGCAAGGCCCCGGCGCTGGAGGAAGAACTGGCGCTGATGAACGTCGGCCTCGACCTGGTCGGCCAGGCCCGCAACTGGCTGGACTATGCCGCCGAATTGCAGGACGACGGCCGCGATGCAGACGCCCTGGCCTTCCGTCGCGACGAGCGCGCCTACCGCAACCTGCTGCTGGTCGAGCAGCCCAACGGCGACTATGCCGTGACGATGCTCAAGCAGTTCCTCTACGACGCCTGGCACCACGCCATGCTCGATGGCTTGAGTGCCTCGGGCGATGAGCGTATCGCCGGCATCGCCGCCAAGGCCCTGAAGGAGGTGACCTACCACCTGCGCCGTTCCGGCGAGTGGGTGCAGCGCCTGGGTGGCGGCACCGAGGAAAGCCGCCGACGCATGCTCGAGGCCATTCCGATGCTGTGGCGCTTCACCGTCGAGCTGACGGTCGCCAGCGACAGCGAAGGACAGCTGGTCCAAGCTGGCATTGCCGCCGACCCGACGCAGGTCGCCCAGCGCTGGCACGCCGCTGTGGAGGCAATCTTCGCCTCGGTCGAGCTGCCGCTGCCCAACGCCGCCAGCCACTTCTACCTGGACGGGCGCAAGGGCCTGCACACCGAGCACCTGGGCCTGCTGCTGGCCGAGATGCAGTTCTTGCCGCGAGCCTACCCCGATGCGACCTGGTGAGCTGATCGCGGGTGACCGCGGCGCGCGCGCCCTGCGCGACGGCGACCTGGCCCAGGCCTGGGCGGTGCTGGCCGAGGTGATGGATCCGGAGGTGCCGGTGGTCAGCGTGGTCGACTTGGGTGTCGTCCGCGACCTCGACTGGCGCGCCGGCCACCTGCACCTGGTGATCACTCCAACCTACTCCGGCTGCCCGGCCACCGAGGTGATCGAGGGCGACATCCGCCAGGCCCTGGAGCAGGCAGGGTTCGCCGAACCCGCGCTGGAGCGCAGGCTTACCCCGGCCTGGAGCACCGACTGGATCAGCGACCAGGGCCGCGAGCGCCTGCGCGCCTACGGCATCGCACCGCCCGCCGGCAGTGCCAGCCTGGGCGGGGCCCCGCCCACGGTGTGCTGCCCGCAATGTGCAAGCCGCGATACCGAACTGCTCAGCCAGTTCGGCTCCACCGCCTGCAAGGCCCTGTACCGCTGCCGTGCGTGCCTGGAACCGTTCGACTATTTCAAATGCCTTTGAGCCGTGGAGAACGCCATGAGCCAGTTTCACAGCCTGACCGTCCGGCAGGTGCGCCAGGAGACCCGCGACGCGGTGTCCATCGCCTTCGACGTGCCCGCGCACCTGCGCGAAGAGTTCCGCTTCACCCAGGGCCAGTACCTGGTCATGCGCACCCGACTGGATGACGAAGAGGTGCGCCGCTCCTACTCGATCTGCAGCGCGGTGCAGGACGGCGAATTGCGCGTGGCGGTCAAACGCGTGCCGGGCGGTCGTTTCTCGGCCTTCGCCAACGAAGTGCTCAAGGCCGGCCAGCAGTTGGAGGTGATGCCGCCGTCGGGCAGCTTCTTCGTGCCGCTGGACCCGGCGCGCCGGGGTCATTACCTGGGCGTGGCCGCCGGCAGCGGCATCACTCCCATCCTGTCGCTGGTCGCCACCACCCTGGCCTGCGAGCCCCACAGCCGCTTCACCTTGCTGTACGGCAACCGCGCCAGCAACAGCGCGTTGTTTCGCGATCGCCTGGAAGACCTGAAGAACCAGTACCTCGACCGCCTCAACCTGATCTTCGTGTTCAGCCGCGAGCAGCAGGATGTCGACCTGTACAACGGCCGCATCGACGCCGACAAGTGCGGGCAGCTGTTCGCTCGCTGGCTCGACGTGCAGTCACTCGACGCGGCGTTCATCTGCGGCCCGCAGGCGATGACCGAGACCGTGCGCGACAGCCTGCAGGCCAACGGCCTGGCCAGGGAGCGCATCCACTTCGAGCTGTTTGCCGCCGCCGGTGGCGAGGCCCGTCGCGAAGCTCGCGAGGCGGCGCGCCAGGTGGATTCGGCGGTCAGCCACGTCACCGTGATCAGCGACGGCCGCGCCCTGGCCTTCGACCTGCCGCGCAACACCCGCAGCGTACTAGAGGCCGGCAATGCCATCGGCGCCGAACTGCCCTTTTCGTGCAAGGCCGGGGTGTGCTCGACCTGCAAGTGCAAGGTGATCGAGGGTGAAGTGGAGATGGACAGCAACCATGCCCTGGAGGACTACGAAGTGGCGGCCGGGTATGTGCTGTCGTGCCAGACCTACCCGCTGAGCGACAAGGTGGTGCTCGATTTCGATCAGCTTTGAGATCGAGGCGCCTGCATCCCTGTAGGAGCGGCCTTGCGTCGCGAAAGGACCGCAAAGCGGTCTCCGGGATCTGCAACATTGCAAAGATTGCCGGGGCTGCTGCGCAGCCCTTTCGCGACACAAGGCCGCTCCTGCAGGGACGGTGCAAGCAGCAATACCGCGTGACCTGAAAAAACAATTACAACAGCCAGAGAGAACGCTCCCCATGACACCCGAACACCTCGAATCCATCAGCAAGCACCCCGCCTTCGTGCAACTGATCCAGCGCAAGCGCCGTCTCAACGGCTCGCTGACCCTGACCATGCTTGTCGCCTACTACGGCTTCGTCCTGCTGGTGGCCTTCGCCCCCGGTGTGCTCGGCCAGTCCCTCAGCGGCGGGGTGACCAGCGTCGGCATGCTGGTGGGCGTGCTGATGGTGCTGCTGTCCTTCGCCCTCACCGGCGTCTACATGCACCGCGCCAACCGCGTCATCGACCCGCTCAACGAAGTGGTCAAGCAGGAGTGCGCGCGATGAACTGGACCGCCATCTCGATGTTCCTGGTATTTGTCTGTTTCACCCTGCTGGTGACCCGCTGGGCCGCCCTGCGCACCCGTTCGGCCAGCGACTTCTACACCGCCGGCGGCGGCCTGACCGGCATGCAGAACGGCCTGGCGATCGCCGGCGACATGATCAGCGCCGCGTCCTTCCTCGGCATCTCGGCGATGATGTTCATGAACGGCTACGACGGCCTGCTCTACGCCCTGGGCGTGCTGGCCGGCTGGCCGATCATCCTGTTCCTGATCGCCGAGCGCCTGCGCAACCTGGGCAAGTACACCTTCGCCGACGTGGTGTCCTACCGCCTGGCCCAGGCACCGGTGCGCCTGACATCGGCCTTCGGCACCCTGGCCGTGGCGCTGATGTACCTGGTGGCGCAGATGGTCGGCGCCGGCAAGCTGATCGAACTGCTGTTCGGCATCAGCTACCTGTACGCGGTGATGCTGGTGGGCGTGCTGATGGTGCTGTACGTCACCTTCGGCGGCATGCTCGCCACCACCTGGGTGCAGATCATCAAAGCGGTGATGCTGCTGTCGGGCACCACCTTCATGGCCTTCATGGTGCTCAGGCACTTCGGTTTCAGCACCGAGGCGATGTTCGCCAGCGCCGTGGCCGTGCATGCCAAGGGCCAGGCGATCATGGCGCCGGGGGCGCTGCTGTCCAACCCGGTGGACGCCATCTCCCTGGGCCTGGGCATGATGTTCGGCACGGCCGGCCTGCCGCATATCCTCATGCGTTTCTTCACCGTCAGCGACGCCAAGGAAGCGCGCAAGAGCGTGTTCTACGCCACCGGTTTCATCGGCTACTTCTACCTGCTGCTGATCGTCATCGGCTTCGGCGCCATCGTCATGGTCGGCACCGAGCCGTCCTACCGCGACGCCAGCGGTGCGATCATCGGCGGCGGCAACATGGTCGCGGTGCACCTGGCCCAGGCCGTGGGCGGCAACCTGTTCCTCGGCTTCATCTCGGCGGTGGCCTTCGCCACCATCCTCGCCGTTGTGGCGGGCCTGGCGCTGTCCGGCGCCTCGGCGGTATCCCACGACCTGTACGCCTGCGTGGTGCGCAAGGGCCAGGCCAGCGAGCAGCAAGAGATGCGCGTGTCGCGCCTGGCCACGCTGGGGATCGGCCTGTTCGCGGTGCTGCTGGGGTTGCTGTTCGAGTCGCAGAACATCGCCTTCCTTTCCGGCCTGGTGCTGGCGGTGGCTGCCTCGGTCAACTTCCCGGTGCTGCTGCTCTCGATGTTCTGGAAAGGCCTGACCACCCGCGGCGCGGTGGGCGGCAGCCTGGCCGGGCTGGTCTCGGCGATCGTCCTGGTGGTGCTGGGCCCGGCGGTGTGGGTCAACGTGCTGCACAACGAGCGGGCGCTGTTCCCCTACAGCAACCCGGCGCTGTTCTCCATGTCGCTGGCCTTCCTCGCGGCCTGGGCCTTCTCGGTCACAGACAGCTCGGAGCGGGCGCGCGAAGAGCGTGGGCGCTACCTGGCCCAGTTCATCCGCTCCATGACCGGTATCGGCGCCGCCGGCGCCAGCAAGCACTGACCTAAAGAACAATAACAATGTCGGGTACAACAACAATGAACCGCACGCACCTCAAGTCAGCCGCCTGGCTGGCCACCCTCGCCCTGCCCTTGCCGGCCATGGCGGACTTGATCGCTGACAGCCACGCACGCCTGGAACTGCGCAACCACTACATCAACCGCGACTTCCGCCAGGGCAGCGCCCCGCAGAGCAAGGCCGAGGAATGGGGCCAGGGCTTCACCGCGCGCTTCGAATCGGGTTTCACCGAGGGGCCGGTCGGTGTCGGGGTGGACGCCATGGGCCAACTGGGCATCAAGCTCGACTCCAGCCGCGACCGACGCAACACCGGCCTGCTGCCTTACGGGCCGCGCAGCCTGGAGCCGGTGGACGACTACAGCGAACTGGGCCTGACCGGTAAACTGAGGGTGTCCAAGAGCACCCTGCGCCTGGGCACCTTGCAGCCGGTTTTGCCGGTGGTGGTGTACAACGACACCCGCCTGCTGGCCTCGACCTTCCAGGGCGGCCTGCTGACCAGCCAGGAGCTGGACGGGCTGACCTTCAACGGCGGCCGCCTGACCAAGGCCAATCTGCGCGACTCTTCCGGGCGCGACGACATCGGCTACGGCGCCGCCAGCAGCGACCACTTCGATTTCGGCGGCGGCAGCTACGCCATCACCCCGCAGGCCAGCGTCAGCTACTACTACGCCAAGCTCGAGGACATCTACCGCCAGCAATACCTCGGTTTTCTGCATACCCAACCCTTGGCCGAAGGTGTCAGCCTGCGCAGCGACCTGCGCTACTTCGACAGCCGCGGCGACGGCGCCGAGCGCGCCGGGCGCATCGACAACCGCAACTTCAACGCCATGTTTACCCTGGGCGTGAAGGCCCACAAGTTCACCGCCACCTGGCAGCAGATGTCCGGTGACAGCGCCTTCCCGTTCCTCAATGGCGGCGATCCCTACACCGTCAACCTGGTCACCTACAACACCTTCACCCGCGCCGGGCTCGACTCCTGGCAGGTGCGCTACGACTACGACTTCGTGGCGATGGGCATCCCCGGGCTGAGCTTCATGACCCGCTACACCGACGGCCGCCACGCCGAAACCGCCACGCTCAGCAACGGCCGCGAGCGCGAGCGCGACACCGACATCACCTACGTCATCCAGAGCGGCCCGTTCAAGGACGTCAGCCTGCGCTGGCGCAACGTCACCTTCCGTTCCGGCAACGGCCTGACCAACGCCGTGGACGAGAACCGCCTGATCATCGGCTACACCCTGGCGCTCTGGTAACCGCGCCCCTTAAAGGAGAACAGCATGTCCGCCGCCCCTACCCTGCAAAGCTTCATCGCCGGCCGCTGGATCGGCCAGCATGGCGCCCAGGCCCTGCGCAGCGCCCTCGATGGCCACGTCCTGGCCTACAGCCACGAAGAGCGCCCGGATTTCGCCGAGGCCGTGGATTTCGCCCGGGCCCAGGGCCTCAAGCAGTTGCTGGCCATGGATTTCCAGCAGCGTGCCGCCCGCCTCAAGGCCCTGGCGCTGTACCTGGCCGAGCGCAAGGAGCAGCTCTACGCCCTGTCCCACCATTCCGGCGCCACCCGCGCCGACAGCTGGATCGACATCGAGGGCGGCAACGCCACGCTGTTCGCTTATTCCAGCATGGGCCGGCGCGAACTGCCGTCGGGCAACCTGGTGCATGAAGGGCCGGCGATCCCGTTGGGCAAGCAAGGCCATTTCGCCGGCAGCCATATCCTCGTGCCACGCACCGGGGTGGCCGTGCATATCAACGCCTTCAACTTCCCGATCTGGGGCATGCTGGAGAAGTTCGCCCCGACCTTCCTCGCCGGCATGCCGTGCATCGTCAAGCCCGCCACCGCCACCAGCTACCTGACCGAAGCCGTGGTGCGCCTGATGAACGAATCGGGCCTGTTGCCGGCCGGCAGCCTGCAACTGGTGATCGGCAGCACGGGCGATCTGCTCGAGCGCCTGCAGGGCCAGGACGTGGTGACCTTTACCGGCTCCGCCGACACGGCGGCCAAGCTGCGCGTGACCCCGAACCTGATCCGCCATTCGGTGCCCTTCACCGCCGAGGCCGACTCGCTGAACTGCGCCATCCTCGGCCCGGACGTCAGCCCCGACAGCGAGGAGTTCGAGCTGTACATCAAGGAAGTGGCGCGGGAGATGACCACCAAGGCCGGGCAGAAATGCACGGCGATCCGCCGCGCCATCGTCCCGGCCAGACACCTCGACGCGGTGGCCAGCCGCTTGCGCGAGCGCCTGCGCAAGGTGGTGGTGGGCGACCCTGCGGTCGAGGGCGTGCGCATGGGCGCGCTGGCCTCCCACGACCAGCAGCGCGATGTCGCCGAGCGCGTGCGCCAGTTGCTGGACAGCTGCGACCAGTTGCTGGGCGCCAGTGACGGCTTCTCCCCGGTCGGCGATGGCGTGGCCGAGGGCGCGTTCTTCGCCCCGACCCTGCTGTTGGCCCGCGACCCGCATGCCGAGGGCGGCGCCCATGACATCGAGGCGTTCGGCCCGGTGAGCACGCTGATGGCCTACGACGACCTCGACGAGGCCCTGGCCCTGGCCGCGCGTGGCAAGGGCAGCCTGGTGGCATCGCTGGTGACCGCTGACCGCTGTGTAGCGGCCAAGGCCATCCCGGTGGCGGCGGCCTGGCACGGGCGGCTGCTGGTGCTCGACAGCGAGGCGGCCAAGGAATCCACCGGCCATGGCTCGCCATTGCCGCAGCTCAAGCATGGCGGCCCCGGCCGTGCCGGCGGCGGCGAGGAGCTGGGGGGGCTGCGCGCGGTCAAGCACTATCTGCAACGTGCCGCCGTGCAAGGCTCGCCAAGCATGCTGATGGCGGTGACCGGTGAATACGTGCGCGGCGCCGAGGTGATCGAAACCGAGGTGCACCCGTTCCGTCGCCATTTCGACGACCTGCACATCGGCGAATCGCTGCTGACCCACCGTCGCACCGTGACCGAGGCCGACCTGGTCAACTTCGGCTGCCTGTCGGGCGATCACTTCTACATGCACTTCGACGAGATCGCGGCGAAGCAGTCGCAGTTCGGCAAGCGCATCGCACACGGTTACTTCGTGCTGTCGGCGGCGGCCGGGTTGTTCGTCAGCCCTGGCGAAGGGCCGGTGCTGGCCAACTATGGCCTGGACACGCTGCGCTTCATCACACCGGTGGGGATCGGCGACACCATCCAGGCGCGCTTGACCTGCAAGCGCAAGATCGACCAGGGCAAGACCAGCCCGCAAGGGCAGGCTCAAGGGGTGGTGGCCTGGGATGTGGAAGTAACCAACCAGTTGGGCGAGCTGGTGGCCAGTTATGACATCTTGACATTGGTGGTGAAGCGGTAAGCGCGATTGGGTGGCGATTCGCGCCCCCTGAGCGGCCTTGCCGGGGCGCCGGACCGGTCGGAAAGGGCTGCAAAGCAGCCCCGGCATGTCCAAGCCTGACGTCACTACTCAACACATTGAAAGACGCGACACTAAAGGCAATATGCCACTTCGCACATCCGCCCTACATCGTGCAACGCCCCTCGGCGCTATAGTCGCCCCACCGCCCCACCGCCAGCCCCTTCCTGGCGGTGGGTGCGCCGTACCGAGAACAATGCCAAGGAAGCAACGCGATGATCCCCATGTCCCTCCCCTTCAAGTCCCTGTTCCTGCTCGCCGGCCTCGCCGCCCTGACCGGTTGCCAGACCGCCAGCCCCAGCGCCGACACCCTCAAGCAGCGCGCCGAAGTCACCCTTGGCGTGCCGGTGAACAAGGTCAGCAACCTGCGCAGCGACTCCAACACCACCTACTTCAGCGCCAGCACCGCCAAGGGCCAGTATGACTGCCAGGTGGCCAGCGGAGGCCTGGTCGCGGTCGCTGGCATGGGCCTTATCACCCCATCACCGACCTGCTGGAAAGAAGGCCAGGCCCCCGTCTTCCAGTGACCCCCTCAGGCCTCGGCCTGAACCACGGGCGCCGTTCCCCTCTCGCGCAGGGCGCGCAACGCCGCGCGCAACTCGGCAGGTCGCACCGGCTTGGCCAGCACCGCGATGCCCCGTGCCTGCAAGGCGCCCTGCAGCCTGTCGATGTCGTGACCGGTCATGATCAGCGCCGGCACATCGGCGCCGCGCTGCGCGCGCAGCTGGTCGATACAGTCGATGCCGGTGGCCTGCGGGCCCAGGTCGTAGTCGGCGACGATCACATCGCAGTCACTGACCAGGCCAAAGGGCGAAGGCTCGGCCTGCACCTCGCATCCCCAGCGCTGCAGCAAGGCGCTGGTGGCTTGCAGCACGTTGTCGTCATCCTCCACCAGGCACACCCGCAGCCCCGTGAGCAGGCCCGCCTGCACGGCCTGGTCGACCGTGGCCCGCAACACCTGCGCGGGGGCTCTGCACAGCCCCTTCAAGGTCACGCAGGTGCCATGCCCCAGGCGCGAGCGCAGGCTGACCTCCAGGCCCATCAACCGCCCCAGCCGTTTGACGATGGCCAGGCCGAGGCCTACGCCCTCGACATCCTTGTCGCGCACTTCGCGCACCCGGTAGAACTCCTCGAACACTCGGCCCTGGTGCTCCTCGGCGATCCCTCTGCCCTGGTCGCAGACGACAATGGCCAGGCCCTGGCCGCGAGGCCGCACGCCGATCAGCAGCGGGCGCCCGGAGGCGTACTTGAAGCTGTTGGACAGCACGTTCTGCATCATGGTCGCCAGCATGCCCGGGTCGGCGCGAATCCAGTGACGGCTGGGCACCAGGCGCATCTCGACCCCGGCCCAGCGCGCCGCCTCGCTGTTCTGGCGCAGCAGTTCGCGCAGGAAGCCGTCCACCGCGAAAGCCTCCCACTTCGGCTGCACCCGGCCGTTGTCCAGGGTGTACAGGTCGAGGATCGAGCGGAACAGCTGCGAGACATTGAGCAGCGAACGGTCGATGCTGTCCACCAGGCGCCGCTCCTCCTCGCCCAGGCGCGCCTCGCGCAGGCAGGCGGTGAACAGGCCGATGGAGTGGATCGGCTGGCGCAGGTCATGGCTGGCCTGGGCCAGGAAGCGGGATTTCTCGCGGGTCGCGGCCTCGGCCAGGGCCGTGGCCTTGCGCGTGCGCTCCAGTAGCAGGTGGGCGTAGAACGGGATCAAGGTGCTGGTGGTCAGCAGCATCGGCAGCAGGAACGGCTGTTCCTGCCAGTAAGGCGTCAGCCGCCACACCACCAGCAGCGCGGCCAGGGCCAGCACCGTGGCGATGGCCAGGTAGCGCGAGCCGAAGCGCATGCCATTGCCCAGGTTGATCCATACCATCACCGCATACAGCGGCAATGCGGTCTCGCCGCCGACCACCAGGCCGAAGCAGGTACCGGTGTAGTCGCCGAGCATGCCGAAGATCCGCCGCGCCGGGTAATGCCCCGGCCAGCGCTTGATGGCTTGGCGCATGCCGATCGACACCACTACAAAACCTGCGTAGTAGAGCAGTACCGGCAGGTAGGTGGTCGGCGAGCGTCCCGGCAGGAAGCCCAGCAGCGCCACATAGCTGATCGCGCAGGAGGCGACGATGATGCGCAGGTTGGCCTGGTCCAGTTCGTTGTTCTTCTCGAACCTCATGGGGTAACGTCCTTGTGCGCCAGTCGGCATTTGCGGCATGCATCATAAGAAAATGCCGCAGTTGACTGCTAAATTAGCATGTGCAGGACTACAGGGAGTTCCTCGACGTGAGTTGCCGCATCATCGTGGCGGATGACCATCCGCTGTTCAGGGAAGCCATGGTCAACACCGTGCGGCGCATCCTGCCCGACGCCCGGTTGGAGGAAGCCGGCAGCCTGGCCGATGTGCTGCGCCTGGCCACACTGGGCGAGACGCCCGACACCCTGATCCTCGACCTGCGCTTTCCCGGCCTTACCTGCATCGGTCGCCTCGCCGAGCTGCGCCGGCAGTTGCCGCGCACCACGCTGATCGTGGTGTCGATGGTCGATGACCCGCAGGTCATCTGCGAAGTCATGGCTGCGGGTGTCGATGGCTTCATCGGCAAGAGCGTAAGCCCTGGGGAAATCGGCGCGGCCATCCTCGCCATTCGCGCCGGCGAGGTGGTGGTCAACTATGTGCCCAGCGGCCTGCTGCCGCAACGGGAGGCCTCCAGCGAACTGGAACAGCTCACCGAACGCCAGCAGGACGTGCTGCGCCTGATTGCCCAGGGCAAGACCAACAAGGAGATCGCACGGGCGCTGGATATCTCGCCGTTTACCGTACGCATCCATGTGTCGTCCCTGCTCAAGACCCTCAACGTACCGACCCGCACGGCGGCGGCCGTGAAGTATTCCGGAAACTGAACGACCGCTTGTCGCCAAGAAAGGGGTGAGATAGACCTTCCCACCCCCTGCACGATCCCAATGCATGAGCAGCGAATGTTCCGCCGCACGCGTTGAAGGAGGATGCCGGCATGAACGAGAAACACCGGATGGGTGGTGGTGACGTGCAGAGCGACTGGCCGGAACTGGAGCCAGACCGACGCAACGACCAGCCCGATGATGCGGATGCCGCCCCTGACCTTACCGAGGAAGAAAACCGCCCCGGCGTGCCGGCCAGCGATCCGGAATCCGGGGCCTAGGGCCTGGCGCGGACTTGCCCGCTGGCCAAGGGCCTGCGCACTGTCAAGGGCGTGAATCAGCCCCGCCAGTGCACATCGGTGATGCCATGCCGCTCGGCCAGCGGTCGGCTGACCTTTTTGATCTTTTCCCGCCCGAACTTCGGAATGATCCCCAACCCCGCGTCGCAACTGGCCCAGTGCCAGGCTTCGGCATTGTCCATGTGTTCCTGGCGGATGATGAACCGCCGTGGCTCTCCGTGCAGCCGGTATTCAATGGTGTACAGCTGGGGACTAGGCATCGCCGCAGGCCCTCCTCTTCTCCATGGATGACTCTTTGACTGATCGTGGTGCATCATGAAAATTCAAAAAAATTGCCAGGCACGGTGAAGGAAGGGCCAGCCCATTACACATCGCTGCCGCCCCATGGCTGGGTTGGAGGTGGCAGCCGTGCCACCGTGCAACCGTTTTGAGCCGTCTCGATCCGCCACATCCCACCCATTCTTGCCGTGCCTGACAAACGGTAACCAGCGTGCAGGGTGCATGGGCTCGACACCGGGCAAATCATTTGCACTTATTCGCGTAGCCTGCGGTCACAACGCTGAATGCCCACTTCGCACAACGGAGTTTTCATGCCCATGACACACGGCTGCCACGCGCTCGCGCTTGAGCAGAATCGCCGGCTGTTCGCCAGCGCCTACCAACTCGATCATGCCGCCATTGTCCTGCTCGTAGGAGCAGGGCTGCCGTGCGCTATCAGGAAACCATCGAACACCTGGCACTGATTCAAGGTACCCGCTCGTCGCCAAAGTGAGCGGCAGCCTATAATCTGCGCCCAGTGCCCGGCGATTCACCCTGGGCCATTTCCAGGTCCGTACAAGGCTGATGCCATGAAGTCGTCCAGCAAATCGCCCCTCGCCTCGCCGCACAATCCGGCGCTCAGCCCCAGCCACCTGGACTTCCCCGTGGTCGGCATCGGTGCCTCGGCCGGCGGCCTGGAGGCGATCCGCCGGTTCTTCCAGCACACCCCGGACAATTCCGGCATGGCGTTCGTCGTCGTGCTGCACCTGTCCCCGGACCACCAGAGCCAGGCCGACCGGATCATCCAGGCCGTCACCCGCATGCCGGTGCGCCAGGTCAGCGAGCCGGTGCCGATCGAACGCAACCATGTCTACGTGATCTCGCCGGCCAATCGCCTGTCGACCAACGACGGCTACCTGCGGGTCAGCCCGGCCAAGCGCAACCGCGGCGATCATGTGGCCATCGACCTGTTCTTCCGCGACCTGGCCGACGTGCACAAGGATCACGCTTTCTGCGTGGTGCTCTCGGGAACCGGCAGCGACGGCGCCGTAGGCCTGTCGCGCATCAAGGAGCAAGGTGGCCTGACCCTGGTGCAGGCACCCGAGGATGCCGAGTACCCCGACATGCCCCGTGCGGCGCTGGCCACCGGCATGGTCGACCTGCTGCTGCCGGTGGATGAAATGCCTGCGCGCCTGGTCGAGTTGTGGCGTACGGCGCGCCAGGTGAAGTTACCGGAAATCGAAGACGACAGCCTGCCGCCGCCACTGGGAGAGCGAGAGGGCGACCCGGCGGCGAGTGACCCGTTGCTGGATGAGATCCTGCTGACGTTGCAAGGCGAGACCGGGCACGACTTCAGCCATTACAAGCGTGCCACCGTGCTGCGTCGCCTGGAGCGCCGCCTGCATGTGACCGGCCAGACAGACCTGGCCGGCTATCTCGACTTCCTGCAACGCCACCCAGAGGAATCGCGGGCGCTGCTGGCCGACATGCTGATCGGGGTGACCAACTTCTTCCGCGACCGCGAGGCGTTCGAAGCGTTGCAGCGCCATGTGATGCCCGGCCTGGTCAACACGGATGCCAGTGAAGAGTCGGCGCACGAAGTGCGCATCTGGTCGGCGGGCTGCTCCACCGGCGAGGAGGCCTACAGTTTGGCGATGCTGGTGGCCGAACAGTTGGCGGTGGAGCAGCGTAGCGTCCAGGTGCAGGTATTCGCGACCGACCTCGACGAACGCGCCATCGGCCTCGGCCGTGCCGGGCAGTATCCGGACGCCATCGCCACCGACGTGTCGGCGGCGCGCCTGCGCCAGTTCTTCATCAAGGAGGATCAGCACTTCCGGGTGCGCAAGGAAATCCGGGAAAAGGTTCTGTTCGCCCGTCATAACCTGCTATCCGATCCACCGTTCTCCCAACTCGACCTGATCGTTTGCCGCAACCTGCTGATCTACCTGGACCGCGATGTGCAACGCGACATCCTGCGCCTGTTCCATTTCGCCCTGCGTCCAGGCGGCCATCTGTTCCTGGGCAGCTCCGAGTCGACGGACCTTGCGGCCGACCTGTTCGTCGCCGTGGACAAACGCAACCGCATCTTCCGCGCCCGGGAGGTGCAGACCACCAGCCATCCGGCGCGCTTGCAGGCCCCGGAACCTGCGCTCGCGTCACCTGCCCGGGCACGTAGCAGTCGCCGCTTGTCCTACGCCGAGATCCATCACCGCGCCCTCGCCCGCTGCACGCCGCCCAGCCTGGTGGTCGATACCGAGGGCAATATCCTGCACATGAGCGAAGGCGTCGGACGCTTCCTGCGTCACGCGGGTGGCGAGCTCAGCCACAACCTGCTCAACCTGGTCATCGCCCCGTTACGGCCCGCCCTGCGCAGCACCTTGCTGCAAGCGCAAGGCAGCGGCCAGGCGGTGACCTCGCGCAGGGTCGAGGTCAACCTCGACGAATGCTCGACCTCGGTGCAGATCCTGATCCAACCCCACCAGGATGACCCCAGTGGCACCGACTGCCTTCTGGTGGTGTTCCAGAGCAGCGAAGTCGACGGCAATACAGGCCCCAGCCCTGCTCTCGAGCAGAGCGAAGGCATGTTGTTGACCAACCTGGAGCGCGAACTGCATCGCACACGGCTGCAACTGCAGGAAACCATCGAGCAATCGGAGTTTTCCAGCCAGGAGCTGACCGCTTCCAACGAGGAAATGCAGGCGATCAACGAGGAGCTGCGCTCGGCCAGCGAGGAGCTGGAAACCAGCAAGGAAGAGCTGCAGTCGATCAACGAAGAGCTGCTGACGGTCAACTACGAGCTCAAGACCAAGGTCGAGGAGACCGACAAGGTCAACGACTACCTGAGCAACCTGATCGCCTCGACCGACATCGCCACGGTGTTCGTCGACCGCAACCTGTGCATCCGCTGGTTCACCCCCCGAGCCACCGACATCTTCAGCATGTTGCCGGTGGACACAGGCCGTTCGCTGCTCGACATCACCCATCGCCTGGACTACCCAGGCCTGGCTGACGATGCCCGTGCGGTGGTCGAGCGCGAGACCACCATCGAACGCGAAGTGCTCGGCCACAACCAGCACTGGTACCTTGCCCGCCTGCTGCCCTACCGGGCCAGCGAGCGCAACGTCGACGGCACCGTACTGACCTTCATCGACATCAGCCAGAGCCGCGCCGCGGAGGAACGCCTGCGCCAGGGCGAGGAACGCATGCGCCTGGTGGCGGAAAGCACCCATGACTTCGCCATCATCCTGCTTGACGAGCAAGGCCTGATCACCGACTGGAACACGGGGGCCGCGCTGATTTTCGGCTATGGCAAGGACGAGGTTCTCGGCCGCCACTACCAGCTGATCTTCACCGAGCAGGACCAGGCCAGCGGCGTGCCGGAGCGTGAACTGCGCAGCGCCCGCCTCCATGGTCGTGGTCAGGACGAGCGCTGGCACGTACGCAAGGATGGCAGCCGTTTCTATTGCAGCGGCGAGGTGTCGCGCCTCAAGGGCAGCAGCTTGCGGGGCTACGTCAAGATCGCCCGCGACCTCACCGGCCACAAGCGCCTGCACGACGAGCAGAGCAAGCAACTGGCCGAGTCGCAGAGCACCAGTCACATGAAGGACGAGTTTTTCGCCGTCATGTCCCATGAACTCAAGCACCCGCTGAACCTGATCCAGCTCAACGCCGAGATCCTGCGGCGGTCGCCGTCGGTGAAAGCCGCCAGCGCTGCCAGCAAGGCCATCGGCGTCATCTGCGACGCGGTCTCCAGTCAAGCGCGGATCATCGACGATCTGCTTGATGTCGCTCGCATCCGCACCGGCAAACTCAAGCTCAAGACCCAGGTGATCGACCTGGGCGCGGTGCTTCAGGGGATCCATGCCGTGGTGCTTAACGAACAGCATCCTTGCGCCGTGCGCCTGGCACTGCCTGCGGATGGCGCGCCTGTTCACGTTGAGGCCGATGGCACGCGGCTCGAGCAGATCATCTGGAATCTGCTGAACAACGCATTGAAATTCAGCCCCGCAGGCAGCGAGATTCGCGTGGTACTCGCCAGACAGGACGCCCATGCCCGCCTGGAGGTGATCGATCAGGGTGTCGGCCTGACCGAGGACAGCCTGGAGAGCGTTTTCGACCTGTTCACCCAGGCCGCCCCACAGCTGTCCGGCAACCGCGACGGCCTGGGTATCGGCCTGTCACTGGTACGCCAGCTGGTCGAGGCCCATGGCGGGACGGTGGCGGCGTATTCCCCGGGGCTGGGTTGCGGCACGACCTTCACGGTCTGCCTGCCACTGTGCGCGCCCGGACGTCAGGCCCCGACAGAGGCATCCGGGCAGACCAGCGACGGCCGCCTGGACGGTGTCAAGGTGCTGCTGGTGGACGACTCGGTGGAAATTCTCGAGGTCATGCAGCAGTTGCTGGAGATGGAAGGCGCGCAAGTCGAGGCCTATAGCTATCCGCAAGCGGCGCTGGAGGCCGCTGCCAGCGGGCGCTACGATATCATCCTGTCCGATATCGGCATGCCGGTGATGGACGGCCACGCCCTGATCAAGGCGCTGCGTGCCCTGGAACACCTGCGCTACACGCCGGCCATTGCCCTGACCGGCTATGGTGCCAGCGCCGACCAGTACCGCTCACGCCAATCAGGCTTCGACCGGCACCTGAGCAAACCGGTGGGGTACGACGACCTGGTCGAGGCCATAGAGACATTGTGCGGATCGGAGCCCTATTGAGCTGGCACAGTGTCGTCAAGACGCATTCCATCGCCCCCTGCCCCACTCACGCATGCACGCTCCATTGCACCGCATCCGCAGCGATGGGCAATTCGTCGATGGCATGGATCATCCCACTGGCCAGCGCTTCCTCCGGCCCCAGGATACGCGGATAGGCCATCAAGTAACGCGGCACGTCCAGCACGTCGCTGGCGCCTTCGGTCCGTTCGGCGACGATCTGCGCATACAGGCGCAGGTCGTAGTCCAGGCTCATGGCATATTCGGCCATGCGCGCATGGTCCACCGAGCCGTGCAAGGTCCAGTGGAACGGATGGAACAGGAACTTGCTGAAGGCACAGGCGGTACGGTGAACACCGGCCAGAAACAGTATGTTGCCCATCGATTCGACCGTGCCCAGGTTGTGGGTATGCACCGGCACCGGCAAGGCGCGCAGGAAGTTGTACAGGGTGAAGCCGTAGCTGCATTCGCCGCCCATGGTGGCGATGTTCACCTGCAACAGCTCGGCGCCCTGCTGCAGGGCCTTGGAGCAGGTATTGATCAGGTTGCCGCAGGTCGCGGAGTTGATCGGGCCGGTGTAGTGGATGATATGTCTGGCCATGTCGTCCTCCAAGGTCAGTCAGGCGTGTGCTTTTGCGCAGGGTCGCTGCCCGGCGCCGCCAGGTCGTGCTCGCCGATCTGCTGGTAATGCTTGCGCAGCGCGTGCAGTTCGGCCGGCCCCATGTCCTCGAGGTCGAGCAGGGCCTTGTGCGCCCGCTTGGTGGTGAGCAGCAGCTCGTCGATCTTGATGTGCAGCTCATCGTTGTCGCGGTTCTGGGTGTTCTGGATCAGAAACACCATGAGGAAGGTGATGATCGTGGTCGAGGTATTGATCACCAGTTGCCAGGTGTCGTTGAAGTGGAACAATGGCCCGCTGACGCCCCAGGCAATGATCAGCATCAATGCGATGACGAAGGTCACCGGGCGTCCACTGTGGTTGGCCAGCCATTGGGCAAACCGGTCGAATTTCATGCGTTGGGTCTCCTGCAGGCCGCTTGCCCGGTTTCGCCGTGGCTTGCGGTTGATCGTCGTCGAAAGCGTTTTCGCTGTTCATGACTCACCTCGGTTTGCGCGCCGGCATGCGGTGGAGGCTCGCAAGGCGAGCAAAGTTCCAGTTTTTCTCGCCAACCACGCGCTGTACCGCGGTTGTTCACCCGCTAAATGTTTGCCTCGCAGTCCTTCAGGCAACCGGTCCGAAAAACGGAGAATCTTTGCAGTGCGATGACTCACGGCCCAGTCATAACTGAACACAGACCTTCCTGTGTTCGACCAGAGGTAAGCCATCATGGCCAACAATCAAGACAAGGGCGGCGACCATGGCGCCGACACCAACGTGGGCAACGCCGGCCAGCAAGGGGGCCACGGCTCGGCGGGCGACATGACCGACCGGCAGAAAGGTGGCCAACGACCTGAAGACAAGACCGACAAGGAGTGGGCGCAATCCCAGGACACCGGGCGACAAGGCGGGCAATCGCTGGAGCAGCCTGAGGACAAGGAAAACCTCTCCGACACCGGAACAGTCGGCGGCCAACAACGTGACCCAGGCCAACGCATGGACAAGGAACGCTGATTGCAAAGGCGTTCCCCAGGGCGACAGCGTTCGCCCTGGGGAGGTATTGGACAGTTGCGGCACAAGCACGAAGCAAGGCCGCGCTTTAGCTGACGAGGTAAAGCCCATGATAGGCCCCGATCATCCAGATCCTTATGTCGATGAAATACCGCACGACCCCGGCGACAAGGTACCGCCGCCCGATCCGGAACACGAGGCATCCGACTGGCCGGAAGGCCAAGTGGCACCCGAGGAACAATCCGACGGATGACCGCACCTTGACCTTGGGCGGCAGGAGCACAGCCCTTCGCCTCCCAGGGTCCATCGAAAACGGAGATCGAAAAATGACTGCTCAACTGAATGGCAAGCGCGTCGCCTTCCTGGTCACTGATGGTTTTGAACAGGTGGAATTGACGGGGCCTCGCGAAGCGCTCGAAACAAATGGAGCGGTAATCGACATTCTGAGTGACAAGGAGGGAACCGTTCGCGGCTGGAACCACGACAAGCCTGCCGATGAGTTTGCGGTGGACGCCACCTTCGAGAGCGCCCACCTTGATCTTTACGATGCCATCGTGGTGCCGGGGGGCGTACAGAACTCCGATACCATTCGCCTGATACCCGCAGCGCAGAAATTGGTGAAAAGCCACGACTCGGCAAGCAGACCCCTGGCGGTCATTTGCCATGGCGCTTGGCTGCTGGTATCGAGTGATCTGGCCAAAGGCAGACGGATGACCAGCTACAAGACCTTGCAGGATGATATTCGCAACGCCGGCGGCAACTGGGTAGATGAAGCAGTGGTGGTGGACGGCAATCTGATTACCAGTCGCCAGCCAGACGATATTCCGGCCTTCAACGAGCAGTTGATCAAGGCGCTGGCCAGTAGCTAGGCAGTCCTTCGTTCCGTCAGTGGGAAGCGGCATCGGAAGAGGATTGAGAACAGGCCAGCTCACGCGCCCTGGCAACACCCCATAGCAGGGCGGTCGTCATGGACTGCCCCGGGCGCGTCCCATAGGCTTCTTCGTGGATCAATGCACCGTCCTGGCGATAGATGCCCATGAACAACTGTGTGGTTCCGACACGTGAAAGGCGCACCTGGACATCGATAGTCCAGCCGGTATCAAGTATTTCAGTGTGCGTACGGCAATGTAGCTGCGCATCCATCCAATCCCAATACGTCTGACCTCTTTCTCTCATCACGTTCTCCCACGGTGAGATCTAAGTAAGACACATTGTCGGAAACTAGGCTGACCACCGATCGATTTTTTGGAACCCTTTCAAAACGTTGGGCGACTTTTCGCTGACTTATCAGTCATAGAAAGATCCAAACCGCGGTGCTTTGTCGCGAACAAAGCTTCGCCAGGCTCGGCCAGGGCATTCCCGCCAGCGCCACTCGTCAATCCTGCTGAACCCTACCGCCCCGCTACCAGTCGCTACTGATGAGTACTCGAACGCAGGGGGCTCTCGTGAGCGAGATCCGCATTGGCATTTCCGGTTGGCGCTATGGCCCATGGCGCACGGACTTCTACCCCAAGGGACTGCGCCAGGACGACGAGCTGGCGTTCGCCTCGCGGGCGGTCAACAGCATCGAGATCAATGGTTCGTTCTACGCGCTGCAGACACCGGAACGCTATGGTCATTGGCGTGACCAGACACCGCAGGGTTTCGTGTTCTCGGTCAAGGCTCCGCGTTACATCACCCATGTGCGCAGGCTTCGCGAGATCGATGAAGCGCTTGCCAACTTTTTCGCATCGGGCCCATTGCTGCTGGGCGACAAGCTGGGGCCATTTCTCTGGCAGTTTCCGCCGAACCTGAAGTTCGACGCGCAACGCTTCAGCGACTTCCTGGCCAAGCTGCCGCGTGACCGCAACGCCGCCCGCCTCCTCGCCCGCCAGGCGGCCGAGCGCCTGCAAGGCAACGGCGGCACTGCCATCCGAGGTAACGCACGCCTGCGCCACGCCGTGGAGATTCGCCACCCCAGCTTCCTCTGCGACACTTTCATCAGCCTGCTGCGCAAGCACAAGATTGCCTTGGTGGTTGCTGACAGCGCGGGCAAATGGCCATATGTCGAGGAGGTCACGGCCGATTTCGTGTACCTGCGCCTGCATGGCGATGTCGAACTCTATAGCAGCGGCTATACCGCCAGCGCACTACGCCGCTGGCGTCTGCGCATCCAGGCCTGGGCTGCCGGCGGCCAGCCGGAGGATGCCCAGCGCGTGGTAGCCCGCGCTCCGGCAAAACGCGCCTCTCGTGACGTGTACTGTTACTTCGACAACGACCAGAAAGTGCATGCCCCCTACGATGCCCGCCGCCTGCTGGCCAAGCTCGGCCTTGACGGCGAGCTGGTGACCGAGCCTGGCGTCGAGCCGCAGGAGGCGCTATGAACGGGACCCTGCCTGCCCCCCGCTGCATCATCGACAAAGTGACCGCCGTGCACCGCCTGACGGTGCTGACCCTCAACGTGCACAAGGGCTTCACCCTGTTCAACCGCCGCTTCATCCTGCCGGAGCTGCGCGAGGCGGTCCGTGCCAGCGGAGCCGACCTGGTGTTCCTGCAGGAAGTGCACGGCAGCCACCAGCGGCATGCCGAACGCCATCCGACCTGGCCGACGGCACCTCAATACGAATTCCTCGCCGACAGCATGTGGCCGCAGTTCGCCTACGGGCGCAACGCGGTCTATCCCCATGGCGACCATGGCAACGCCCTGCTGTCCAAGTTTCCGATCCGCGCCCACGACAACCTCGACGTCACGATCCACGGCAACGAGGAGCGCGGTCTATTGCACTGCCTCCTCGAAGTGCCCGGCCATGAGCAAGTGCACGCGATCTGCGTGCACCTGGGGCTGCGCGAAAACCATCGTCAGCGCCAGGTCGGCCTGCTGCTGGCGTTGCTCGACAGCCTGCCGCCGGACGAGCCGGTCATCGTCGCCGGCGACTTCAACGACTGGCGCCTGAAAGCCGATGCGCGACTTTCGGGGCATCTGCGCGAAGCCTTTGGCAAGCCGGCGCGCAGCTTTCCCGCGCGCCTGCCGCTGCTACGCCTGGACCGCATCTACCTGCGCAATGCACAAGCCTGCGAAGCGCAGGTGTTGTCCCGATACCCGTGGTCACACCTCTCCGACCATGCCCCGCTGGTGGCGCAGGTGACGCTATGAAGCAGTCCTGGAGCGACGGCAACCACGTCGAACTGTTGATCAACGGCGAGCAGTACTACCCGCGCGTGTTCGAAGCCATGGCCCAGGCACGGGAGGAGATCCTCCTGGAGACCTTCATCATCTATGACGACAAGGTCGGCCAACCCTTGCGCCAGGCCCTGATCGATGCCGCGCGGCGAGGGGTGCGGGTCGAGGTGGCGGTGGACGGCTACGGCACCGCGGACCTGCCCGACGATTTCATCGCCTCGATGACCGAGGCCGGGGTGCGCTTCCATTCGTTCGATCCGCAACCCCGGCTGGCCGGCATGCGCACCAACCTGTTCCGCCGTCTGCATCGCAAGATCCTGGTGATCGACGGGCAGCGCGCGTTCATCGGCGGCATCAACTACAGCGCCGACCACCTCGGCGATTTCGGTCCGCAGGCCAAGCAGGACTACGCCGTGGAGGTCGTCGGCCCGGTGGTGGCCCAGGTGCACACTTCCTCGTGCCGTATGCTCGCAGCGGTGCTGGACGTCGCCAGCCAGGTCCAGCCGACCTGCACCACCGCAGGCACGGCCAGCGCCGTGCTGGTGGAACGCGACAACCGCCGCCATCGCAACGATATCGAGGTCTGCTACCTGCAGGTCTTCCGTGAAGCCAGGCAACGTATCGTCGTGGCCAACGCCTACTTCTTCCCCGGCTATCGCCTGCTGCGCGAACTGCGCAACGCCGCCCGGCGCGGGGTCGAGGTGACCCTGATCCTCCAGGGGCAGCCGGACATGCGCTGGGTACGCGCCCTCTCGCGACTGCTCTACAACTACCTGCTGCGTGACGACGTGCACATCCACGAGTACTGCCAGCGCCCGCTGCACGGCAAGGTGGCGTTGGTGGACGACGACTGGTCCACCGTGGGTTCGAGCAATCTCGACCCGCTGAGCCTGTCATTCAACCTCGAGGCCAACCTGCTGATCCGCGACCGTGCGTTCAACGAACATCTGTTCCAGCACTTGAGCGAACTGACCCGCGAGCACTGCAAGACCGTGACGCTGGAGCGCATGGTGCGTGGCTACTGGTGGCGCGCACCCTTGATCTTCCTGGGCTTCCACATCACCCGCTATTTCCCGCGCATCGCCGGCTGGTTCCCGGCGCACCGGCAACGCCTGCAGTCGCTGCAAGCCGACAGCGAGGCCCCGGCCGGCTACCACGGGGGCAAGACCTGATGGCCACGCCACGCTGGAAGACCTGGGGCAAACGCCTGCTGACCGTGCTGTTCCTGGTGCTGATCCCGGTGCTGCTGTTCACCCTGGCGCGTAACCTGGACTGGAACGAAGTCCGCCAGTCGCTGCTGGCCTACCGACCCTCGACCCTGGCCCTGGGGTTGCTGCTGGCCCTGTGCAGCTACCTGGTGTTCGCCAGCTACGACCTGCTCGCCCGCGCCTACACCGGCCATCGCCTGCCGGCCCGCCAGGTGCTGCCGGTGGCATTCGTGTGTTATGCGTTCAACCTCAACTTCACCACCTGGGTCGGTGGCGTGGCCTTGCGTTATCGCCTGTACGGCAGGCTGGGTCTTGATACCCCGACCATCACTCGCATCCTCACCCTGGGCCTGTTGACCAACTGGATGGGCTACCTGCTGCTGGCCGGCACGGTCTTCGCCTTGGGCCTGGTCAAGCTGCCGGATAGCTGGGCGGTGGGCGCCAGCGGCCTGCGACTGATCGGCGTACTGATGGTGGCGGTCGCGTTGGCTTACCTGTTCGCCTGCGCCTTCGCCAAGCGGCGCACATGGGACCTGCGAGGGCATGAGGTCACCCTGCCGAGCCTGCGCCTGGCGTTGTGCCAGGTGGCCTTGGGGGCCAGTAACTGGGCGCTGATGGCGGCGCTGATCCACCTGCTGCTGCCGCCGGAACTGCTCTACCCCTCGGTGCTGGGGGTATTGCTGATCAGCTGCGTGGCGGGCGTGGTCGCGCATATACCCGCCGGGCTCGGCGTGCTGGAGGCCGTGTTCCTCGCCCTGCTCCATGGCCAGCTCGGCCAGGGCACGCTGGTCGCCGCGCTGCTGGGTTATCGAACGTTGTACTACCTGATTCCGCTGCTGTTGGCGGTGGTCACCTACCTGATCCTCGAAAAGCGGGCCAAGGCCTTGCGCCAACAGACCGGTCCGGCCCTCGACAAGCGCTGATGGGCCGTCGGGCCCGGGAGGTACATCATGCGGTTCATTCTGTGTATGGCACTGCTGGGCACCTTGGCCAGCGGGCAGGTGCTGGCCGAAGGCTGCGATGTGGTCACCCGCTCATCCAGCGAGGCGGTCAAGCCGGTGCAGCAGCACACCTGCTACAGCTACGGCAACATGCCGGCCGAAGCGATCGCCTGGTCGTGCAGCAACGAAAGCAAGGAAATGCTCAACAGCCAGAAACGCCGGGTCGAGCGTTGCGCCGATGGCAGCGTCGGCAGCTGCATCGCGCCGCTGACCCAGGAGACCCTGGCCAACCCCGATTCCGCAGGGCGTGACGAGCCCTCCACCCGCCCAGCCGTGCCCAAGGATGCGCGGATCATCACCTATTACTACGACACCCCGAGCCTGGGCCAGGCACGCAGCGATTGCGAGCGCAACAATGGGGTCTGGCAGACTCACTGACGCAGAGGAGAACGACCATGCCACGTGGAGACAAAGACAAGTACACAGACAAGCAGAAACGCAAGGCCGAGCATATCGAACAGAGCTACGAGGACAAGGGCGTGTCCAAGGACGAAGCTGAGGCCCGCGCCTGGGCCACGGTCAACAAGCAGTCCGGGGGCGGCGAGCGCAAAGGCGGTTCCGGGCAGAAGAAAAGCCCGGCGGCCAAGGCCAAGGCGCGGGCTTCATCGGCCCGGCGCGCGGTGGCGACCAAGCATGGCGTGCCTCGCCCCGGCCAGCGGCTGGAGGACATGACCAAGGCCGAACTGATGGACCGTGCGCGCAAGCGGCACATTGCCGGGCGCTCGACCATGCGCAAGGGAGAATTGATCGAGGCGTTACGCAAGGTGGCTTGAGACGCGCCGGCGTCCCCACGAGGCAAGCTCGGCGCTGTGCCGTTGCCGTTGCCGTTGCCGTTGCCGTTGCCGTTGCCGATCAAGAGCCTAGCGCCATAGCCCGCTAGCGACAGCTGCGTCAGCCCAGGCGCCGCTCGTAACTTCGCGACTTCAGGAGGCCGAACGCAGGCCTTGCGGAGGGAGGTGACGGGCATGGATGCCCGTCAAGCGCTGGGGCCCAGGATGGGCCCTGCAG
>NZ_JBSSDH010000022.1:0-79174 GCF_054060555.1 Pseudomonas sp. TE6283 | reverse complement strand
GGAGCGAAGCGTAGGGGCCGGATGAATGGAGCGAGGATTTTTTGGTGACTTTTTGATCCTTCAAAAAGTTACCCGCCGTAAGGGCGGAAAGGTGAATAAGCGTCGACATCACAAATGAATGCGCATACAACTCTCAACACCCACTAAAACAACCAAACAACCAAACAACACTAACCAACGAGACTCAAAGCCGCTGAAGAATCAACTCCCCCGAGCCCCCAGCCAACCCAGGCTGCCCGGCCTGCCCAGGCCGCCCATTTCCCCCAGCATCAGTCCGATAAACCAGACACCCCTTACTGGCCCCACCCAAACCAGCCTTCCCTGCAGCCCCCGCCTTGCCCGGAGCACCACCATCAAGCCGCACCACAATCCGCTCCTGCGCAAACCCTTCAGGCACCGCCAGACGAACCCGCCCGCCGGAAGCCCCATCATGCCCGTTACCACCATCATCACCATTGGCCCCACGGCTGGCTTGCCCCCAGGTACACCCCCCGGGCTTGCCATTGGCCCCATCGAGCCCGACATACCCCGGCGCCCCCGCCCCGCCCCGGGCATCGATCGACAGCCGATCCGCCTCCAGCGCCTGCAACCGCAGATCCAGGTTACGCCCCGGCCGCGCCGCACGTTCATAGGTCCCGGGCGCCCCAGGCGCGCTGAACTCGCTGCCCTCGCCCAGGTAGGCACTCAAAGCCACGATGCTCAGGTCCCGCTCGGCCGGCGCAATGGCGATACGCGCATCACGCCCCAGCTCTAGCCGGTCGATCTTCAGCTCGGTAAGCGTGGCCGGCAGCAACAGTGTTGCCGAGTCGGCCACCCGCAACTGCTCCAGGTGCACGCTGGCCGCCTTGTTGGGCAGACGCAGCATCGAATGGGCGGCGACCTCCAGGCTTTCGGCCTGGACCAGGGGGCTGGCCAGTGCGGCCAGCAACATCAGTTTACGCATGGCTCGACGCCTCCTGCGGACGGGGGATGGACATGACGTGGAAGATACCGGTCAGCAGGATCTGCAGGCGATCGAACCAACGGTGGCTGCGCCCGCGCAGGCTGCCATTGAAGAACAATACCTCCAGCGCATGCAGCGACAGCAGGACGATACCCGCGGCATTGATCAGCAGATTGAGCGGCAACGGCTGCGGCATGAACAGGTTGAACAGCACCACGCCCCAGAACGCCACCGTCAGAGCCTTGCCCAGGCCCAGGATGAACTTCATGTCCGGCCCCCATGGATTGTTGTTATGTCGGCGCGGCCCGTTCGAGCGGGCCGCGCCGGCAACAGTAACCCTACTGCCAGGGCATGCGCCAGAGGGGTTCAGTTCAGGTGCAGCTCCACCCGTCGGTTGCGCGAGCGACCCTCATCGGTGTCGTTGTCAGCCACCGGCTCACTCTCGCCACGGCCCTGGCTGGTCACCTTGTTCGGCGCCAGCCCCTGGCTGATCAAGTACTCGGCAACACCACTGGCGCGACGCTCGGACAAGCGCTGGTTATAGCTGTCCGAGCCCACGCTGTCGGTGAAACCGATGACCTTGACACTGGTCACACTGGGGTCGTTGAGCTTGGGCAGCAAACCTTGCAGGCGCTGCTGGGCGCCCTGGGTCAGCTCGGCGGAGTCGAAGGCGAACAGCACCTGGCCCTGGTCATCGAGCGTGATCACCTCTGGGGTTGCGGTGGGTTCCGGTTGGGGTGCCGACGCCGGATACTGCGGCAGCGGGCAGCCCATGTGATTGACCTGGGTGCCTGCCGGTGTGTCCGGGCAGCGGTCGCGGCGGTCGAATACGCCATCGCCATCCTCGTCGCCATCCTGGGCATAGCAGATCAGGCCACCGGCAATCGCACCGGCAACGCCGGCACCGGCCGCCCAGCTGGAACTTTCGATGGCGCCAAGGCCGCCGCCGACCAGTCCGCCCAGCAGGCTGCAGATGGGCCAGGTCCTTTGATTGAGGGGAGCGCTGCCATCGCTGTGGGTGGCGCAGCCTGTAATCAGGCTCGTCGCCACCACCAACGGCAGCGCCGCTTTCGACAAAACACGCATGGTGATTGCTCCTGTGTCACCGGCCGCTACCGGTCACACAGGAGTAAAGACGCGCCCGCGTCACTTCTCAAGGCGCGGGCATACGGCACTCAACGCTGGATCTTGATCTCGGTGCGGCGGTTCATCGCCCGGCCATCGGCCGTGGCATTGTCAGCGACCGGCTGGGTCTCACCCGCGCCCCCCACCGAAATGAAGCTGGACCGCGGCACGCCGCTTTCGACCAAGTAGTTGGTCACCGACTGGGCACGACGCTCGGAAAGCTTCTGGTTATAACTATCGGAGCCGACGCTGTCGGTGTGACCTGTCACGCTCAGACGAGCGCTCGGCGCTTCCTGCTTCAGGCGACTGGCTACTTTATCCAGGCGTTCTTTGTCTTTGAGAGTCAAGCTTGCCGAGTTGAACTCGAAGTGAACGTCACGAATGACGATGACCTCTTCCTTCTGCACCACCACTTCCTCGACCACCGGCGCCGGCTCAGGCGGGCAACCGTTGGCATCGACCTGCACGCCACGCGGAGTGCCAGGGCACTTGTCGCGGCTGTCCGGCACACCATCGCCGTCTTCGTCGCCATCGCCGTGGGCCCAGCAATAGCCGGCCGCCAGGCCACCACCGAGCAATGCGCCCCAGCCAGCCCAGCTGGAGCTCTCGATCGCGCCCAGGGCCGCGCCGCCCACGCCCCCGACGGCAGCGCACTTCGGCCAGTCGGTTTTCTGCAAACCTGCACAACCAGTCAACACACTGGTGAGCAGAACCAGGGGTATCGCTGTGCGTACTATGCTCATCTTGTTGCTTCTCCTAGGGGGAATCGGTGCATTACCGATGCCCTGGGAGTAAAGACCGACGATTACCGCTCTGCCAGCAATAAGCCCCGACGTGGCGACGCGCCTCTTTGCCCGATCGCCCAGGACCGCTAGTCTTGAGCGACCTGAACGAGGAATGGCAATGACCGAGGTTTTCTCACAACGCACGCCGCAGCAGGCCTTGGCCGCCCTGCTCGATCGCTTCACCCCGCGCCAGCTGCTGCTGGTGGGCAGTCGCTTCCCGGCTCTGGAAGCCTTCGCTGCCGCACATCCCGAGACCCGGATCGAGGTCGCCGCACCCGGTCCGCTCCCCGCCGAACAGGCAGCCCGACGCTTCGACCTGGCGGTACTGGTCGACTGCCTGGAGCACCTGCCCAAGCGCACCGGCCTGGAGCTGCTGGGCGGCATCCGCAACCTCAACGCCAACCGCGTAGCGGTGCTGGCGGACCTGAACGCCTGCGGCTGGCAGGACACCGACTTCTATTCGCTGGCACTCTCGGCCAGCGAGAAATTCCAGCGCGACGAACAGGTGCTGAGCCTGTTCACCTATGATCTGCATGACTACAAGCAGGTCCCGGACTGGCTCAATGCAAAGTTCTGGGCCAACCCTGAAAACTTCGGCAAGTACTGGTGGTGACTGGATGAGTGTCTCGATCTGCCCCTGCGGCAGCGGCAATTTGCTCGACGCCTGCTGCGGGCATTATCACAGTGGCACCCCGGCGCCGGACGCCCAGTCCCTGATGCGTTCGCGCTACAGCGCCTACGTGCTGGGCCTGGTGGACTACCTGGTGAACACCACGCTGCCGGCCCAGCAGGCCGAGCTGGATCGCACCGCCATGGCGGCCTGGAGCGCGCAGAGCACGTGGCTGGGGCTGGAGGTGGAAAGCGCCGAGGTACTGGGCGGGCAACCCGAACACGCCTTCGTCACCTTCACCGCGCGCTGGCACGACCTGGAAGGCGACCACCAGCACCGCGAGCGCTCGGCATTCGTCCAGCATGCAGGACGCTGGTACTTCATCGACCCGACCGTGGCGCTCAAGGCCGGTCGCAACGATCCCTGCCCCTGCGCCAGCGGGCAGAAATTCAAGAAATGCTGCGCCAGTTACCTCGGTAGTTGAACATGCGCCCCCTGGCCCGCCTGCTCACACTCGGCCTGCTGCTGGGCTGGCTGGCTGGCTGCGCCGGCTGGGGCGGCGACACCTGGCATGAGCCACAGCTGCACCTGCTCGAGGTGGAGCCGGTGAAGATGCGTCTGCACCAGCAGGAGTTCGTCCTGCACCTGCGGGTCGACAACCCCAACGACAGCCGCCTGTTCATCCGCCACCTGTCCTATTCGGTGCGCCTGGGCGACCTGCTCCTGGCCGAGGACGAGGCCAGCCTGTGGCGCAGCGTCGGCGGCCAGGCCCGGCGCACCTTCAAGATCAACGTGCGCACCAACCTCTGGCAGCACCTCAAGCCCCTGGCGAAGCTGCTCAAGAGTGGGCAACCCCTGCAATACCAACTGCGCGGCGAGCTGGCCACCGGGCTGATCCTCCATCGGGACCTGCACTTGTCGCAAAGGGGTGAGATAATCCCCGGCGATCTACAACCGGAGTAACCCCGCAATGACCCAGCAACCCCATGTCCATGGCCCCGACTGCAACCACGGTCACGACCATCACCACGACCACGACCACGACCATGGCCATGTACACGGCCCGCACTGCAACCACGGCCACCAGGAGCCGGTGCGCAACGCCCTGAAGGACGTCGGTCGCAACGACCCTTGCCCGTGCGGCAGCGAGAAAAAATTCAAGAAGTGCCACGGCGCCTGATCGACGTCAAATCAGGCCATCGCCGGTCAAGCCCGCTCCCCGGCAAATCGTCGTGGGAGCGGGCTTGGCCCGCGATCCGCACATACCAGCACGACCACTGGTAAATAAAGCTCCCCGGCACCTTGCACGGCGACTGCGCGCTCACTACCTTAGCGCCTTTCAGAACCCCGCCACGCCCTGCAGGAGCCTAGTCATGGCCGCCCCCGTCCTTCCGCCCTTCCCTCTCCGCCTCGGCAGTGCTGCCGCGTTGCTAGGCCTGCTCGCGCTCGGCGGCTGCCAGATGGGTGGTCACCAGGACAGTGTGCTGCCGACGACGGGGGTCCAACCGCTCAAGGGCCTGGCGCAGAACGTCTCGGTTCGGCGCAACGCGATGGGCGCGCCGCTGATCGAAAGCAGCAGCTTCCATGACGCGCTGTTCAGCCTGGGCTACCTGCACGCCGGGGACCGCATCGAGCAGATGGTCGCCATGCGCCTGCTGGCCCAGGGGCGCCTGGCCGAGCTGGCCGGGGCCGATGCCCTGGGGATGGACCGCCTGATGCGCGCAGCCAACCTCAAGCAGAGCGCCGGCCAGCTCTACGCCGATGCCTCGCCGCGCCTGAAGCGCTTCTTCGAGGTGTACGCCCGCGGGGTCAACGCCTACCTGTTCCGATACCGCGACAAGCTGCCGGGCGAGCTCGCCCGCAGCGGCTATCGCCCGGAATACTGGAAGCCCGAGGACTCGGCGCTGATCTTCAGTCTCTACGCCTTCAGCCAGTCGGTGAACCTGCAGGAGGAACTGTCGGCCCTGACCCTGGCGCAGAAGGTCGGTGCCGACAAACTCGCCTGGCTGCTGCCCGGCGCTCCCGACGAGCCACTGGCCGAAGGGGAGGTCGACAAACTCAAGGGCGTGAACCTGACCAGCCAACTGCCAGGGCTCGGCGCACTCACCGCCGCCGGCCAGCAACTGGCCGACCTCGGCCTGCTGGGCGCCCCCGGTTCAGCCAATTTGGCCCTGACGCCCCAGCGCAGCCGCAGCGGCAATAGCCTGCTGGCCAGCGACAGCCGCGCCACCTGGGCACTGAGCCCGGTGCAGATCCACACCACCAAGTACCGGGTCGCCGGCCTGTCGCTACCAGGCCTGCCGATCGTGCTGGCCGGCTACAACGGCAAGCTGGCCTGGAGCAGCAGCGCGGTGATGGCCGACAACCAGGACCTGTTCCTCGAGCAGGTACGCCGCCAGGGCAGCCAGCTGAGCTACCTCGCCGACGGCAAGTGGCAGCCGGCCCGCGCACGCAATGAAACCTTCTTCGTCCGCGGCCAGCGCCCGCAGCGCGAGGTCATGTACGACACCCGCCACGGCACCCTGCTGCCGGGCCATGGCAGCCTGGCCCTGGCCCTGCAACTGCCGCAGCTCAAGGAAGATCGCAGCCTCGACGCGCTGTTCGACCTGACCCGCGCGCAGAACATCGAGCGCGCCTTCGACAGCACCCGCGAGGTCGCTGCGGCGGCGTTGAACTTCGTGTTCGCCGAGCCCCAGCACATCGGCTGGCAGGTCAGTGGCCGCTACCCCAACCGCCGCGAAGGCCAGGGCCTGCTGCCCTCGCCGGGCTGGGACGGGCGCTATGATTGGGACGGCTACGCCGACGCGATGCTGCACCCCTACGACCAGGATCCGCCCGCCGGCTTCATCGGCCACGCCAACCAGCGCAGCCTGCCCAAGGGCTATGGCATACAGCTGTCGAGCAGTTGGTACTACCCCGAGCGTGCCGAGCGCATGGCCCAGCTGGCCGGCAACGGTCGTCACGACAGCCGCAGCCTGATGGCCCTGCAGAACGACCAGGTGACGCTGCTGGCCGACAAGCTCAAGCAGATGTTCGACGCGCCCGGCATGGCCCAGCCGCTCAAGCAGGCCATCGATGCCCTGCCCGCCGGGCAGCGCGACAAGGCCCGCGATGCCCTGGCACGGCTCAAGGCCTTCGATGGCCGGCTGAGCCCGGTGTCGGCCGATGCCGCACTGTATGAACTGTTCCTGCAGACGGTCACCCGGCAGACCTTCCTCGACGAACTGGGCCCGGAATCCAGCCCGGCCTGGCAGGCCTTCGTCGGCAATGCCCAGCTCTCCTACTCCGCCCAGGTCGATCACCTGCTGGGGCGCGAGGACAGCCCGTTCTGGGATGATCGCGGCACGCCGCAGAAGGAAGACAAGCCGGCCATCCTCGCCCGCAGCCTGGCCGCCGCGGTGGATGCCGGCACCGCCCAGCTCGGCGCCGATCGCCGCGCCTGGCAATGGGGCAAGCTGCACCAGTACCGTTGGCCGGCACCGGCCTATCACGGCCTGGGCGACAAGCTCGACCGCGCGCCCCTGGCGGCGGGAGGCGACTTCAGCACCCTGGCCCTGACGCCTTATGCCTTGGGGAGCGGCTTCGACACTCAGTTGCCGGCCTCGGCGCGCATGATCGTCGACTTCGGCCAGGCCGAACCGCTGCAGGTACTGACCAGCAACGGCCAGTCCGGCAACCCGGCCAGCCGCCACTACAGCGACGGGCTCGATGCCTGGTTCAAAGGCCGTTTCAGCAGCCTGCCGCTGCAACCACAGAACTTTGCCCGGGCCTATGGCAGCCAGCGGTTGACCCTGGTGCCTGGCAAGTAGCTCATTTGGCAGTCCGAGATCAAGCGTCGCGCTGGCGGCGCTCGATCTCATGGCCGATACCGAGTCATCGCCTGGCTCCCTTGCGCCCCGCGATCCGAATAGTGCGCCACTCCCGAAGTTATGCTTCTATCCTTGATCCCAGCCTTCGCCCTAAAACGCTGATATCAGGACCACCATGCACCACTCGACCCACGACCTGCTCTCCCCTGTCCCGGGTATCGCCCGCCAGTTGCACAGCTTCCACTTCGGCCCGCGTGGCGCCGGCAAGGTGTACATCCAGGCCTCGCTGCACGCCGACGAGCTGCCGGGCATGCTGGTGGCCTGGCACCTGAAGCAGCGACTCGGGGAAATGGAACAGCAGGGCCGCTTGCGCAAGGAGATCATCCTCGTACCGGTGGCCAACCCGGTGGGCCTGGAACAGGTGCTGCTGGACGCGCCGCTGGGCCGTTTCGAACTGCAGAGCGGGGAAAACTTCAACCGCAAGTTCGTCGACTTGTCCGACAGCATCGGTGACCAGATCGAAGGCCATCTCACCCAGGATCCGGCGCACAACCTGGCACTGATTCGCGAATACCTGCGCCGGGGCCTGGATGCCCACCCCGCGCACACGCCGCTGCAGTCGCAACGCCTGACCCTGCAACGCCTGGCCTGCGACGCCGACATGGTGCTCGACCTGCACTGCGACTTCGAGGCGGTCGAGCATCTGTACACCACGCCGGAAGCCTGGCCCCAGGTCGAGCCGCTGGCCCGCTACCTGGGCGTGCAGGCCAGCCTGCTGGCCACCGACTCGGGTGGACAGTCGTTCGATGAGTGTTTCAGCCTCGTGTGGTGGCAGCTGCAGCAGCGCTTCGCCAAACGCTTCCCGATCCCCCAGGGCAGTTTCTCGGTGACCATCGAGCTGCGCGGCCAGGCCGATGTCAGCCACCCCCTGGCGACCCGGGACTGCCAGGCGATCCTCGACTTCCTTACCCATGCCGGGATCATCGAGGGCCAGCCGGCCCCGCTGCCCGCATTGGTTCACCCGGCGACGCCGCTGGCGGCCGTGGAGCCGGTCATGACACCGCTTGGTGGGCTGCTGGTGTTCCACGCCGCGCCCGGCCAGTACCTGCAAGCCGGAGAGCTGATAGCCGAGGTCATCGACCCGCTCAGCGACCGGGTCACCCCTCTGCGCAATACCCAGGCCGGCCTGCTCTACGCGCGCAGCATCAGGCGCATGGCCACGGCGGGCATGGTGGTTGCCCATGTGGCCGGCGCACAGGTTTGCCGCAGCGGCTATCTGCTGGGCAACTGAGATAAATCAGGCCACAGGGGCGGGAGGCGGCTCATCGGGCAGGGTCGGCTCGCCCGGCTCCATCGGTGGGTGCTCGCCAGGTTCCGGCGGCTGCGGTGTGTCGGGATCGGGCTGGTGCGGCACGCCACCGGCCTGCATCGGCAGTGGTGTGTGGATCGGCGGGTGGGCCATCAGCGACCAGGCCAGCAATCCGATCTGGTTCGGCTGCAGGACGGCCAGCTTGGCACTGATTGCGGGGTCGATTTTCATAGGCGGCTCCTGACGAGGCCCGGCGCACGGCATGCGCGCCAGGACTTCTCGTTGGAGTGCCGGGCGCGGAAACAATTCCCGCGCTTTGTCGGCTCAGGTGCGTGGCAGGGTGACGCCGCGCTGGCCCTGGTACTTGCCACCACGGTCCTTGTACGACACTTCACATTCCTCGTCGGACTGCAGGAACAGCATCTGCGCCACGCCTTCGTTGGCGTAGATCTTCGCCGGCAGCGTGGTGGTGTTGGAGAACTCCAGGGTCACATGGCCTTCCCACTCGGGCTCGAGCGGCGTGACGTTGACGATGATGCCGCAACGGGCGTATGTGCTTTTGCCCAGGCAGATGGTCAGCACGTCGCGCGGAATGCGGAAATACTCGACGGTGCGGGCCAGGGCGAAGGAGTTCGGCGGAATGATGCACACGTCACTCTTGATGTCGACGAAACTGCCGGCATCGAAGTTCTTCGGATCGACGGTGGCCGAGTTGATGTTGGTGAAGACTTTGAATTCGTCGGCGCAGCGTACGTCGTAGCCATAGCTGGAGACACCGAAGGAAATGACCCGGCTGTCCTGCTCGCCGCGCACCTGGCGCTCGACGAACGGTTCGATCATGCCGTGTTCCTGCGCCATGCGGCGAATCCACTTGTCCGATTTGATGCTCATGGCGGGGTGTCCTGAAGAGTGCGGGGTAAAAAACGAGAGGTGCATCTTACCGGTCCCGACGCCCAGGTTAAAGTTTCCTCGCCCTATCCCGCGCCGGATGGGGCCTGTACAGGCCGCCGATCCGAATTTCACCAAAGCGCTTCTTGGCCATTGGCAGGTTGTGGAAAGTGGGTTAAGGTGGCGCCACTGTGCTGCACGTGACACCGAGAATCTCTAGTTTGATGCACGATCCTGATCGGCCCATCGCTGAATTTTCTGCTCTCTTTGCGCTCAGTCCCGGTCAGGGTGTTTCCTGACCGTTATCAACTTTGTCCAAGGAGACAGAAAAATGTCCAACCGTCAATCCGGTGTTGTCAAGTGGTTCAACGATGAGAAGGGCTACGGCTTCATCACCCCTCAGTCGGGCGACGACCTGTTCGTGCACTTCAAAGCCATCCAAGCTGACGGCTTCAAAACCCTGAAAGAAGGCCAGGCTGTTACTTTCGTCGCTACCCGCGGCCAGAAAGGCATGCAGGCTGAAGAAGTTCAGATCGCCTAAGTCGATCTCGCTTCCTCGCTTTCAAAAAAAACCCGCCATTGGCGGGTTTTTTTGTGCCTGTTCAAAAGCTATCCGCCGGCCCTTGTAGGAGCGGCCTTGTGTCGCGAAAGGGCCGCTCCTACAGGTGACGCGTCAGTCTTCGCTGATGGTAATGCTCGGCATCGCCGGCGCCGCCGCTTCCTGCAGCACGATCCGCGCCCCCACCTGCCGCGCCAGCTCCTGGTAGACCATGGCGATCTGGCTTTCCGGCTCGGCGATGGCGGTCGGCTTGCCGCTGTCGGCCTGTTCGCGGATCAGCATCGACAGCGGCAGCGAAGCCAGCAGGTCGACGCCGTACTGCACGGCCAGCTTCTCGCCACCACCTTCACCGAACAGGTGCTCGGCATGGCCGCAGTTGGAGCAGATATGCACGGCCATGTTCTCGACCACGCCCAACACCGGGATGTTGACCTTGCGGAACATCTCCACGCCTTTCTTCGCATCCAGCAACGCCAGGTCCTGGGGCGTGGTGACGATCACCGAGCCTGCCACCGGCACCTTCTGCGCCAGGGTCAGCTGGATGTCGCCGGTGCCCGGCGGCATGTCGATCACCAAGTAGTCGAGATCGTCCCAGGCGGTCTGGGTCACCAGTTGCAGCAATGCCCCCGAGACCATCGGGCCACGCCAGACCATCGGCGTGTTGTCGTCGGTGAGAAACGCCATGGACATGACCTCCACGCCATGGGCCTTGATCGGCACGAACCATTTCTGATCGCGCACCTGCGGGCGGGTGCCCTCGGCGATGCCGAACATCACCCCCTGGCTCGGGCCATAGATGTCGGCATCGAGAATACCCACTCGGGCGCCCTCGCGGGCCAGGGCCAGGGCCAGGTTGGCGGCGGTGGTCGACTTGCCGACCCCGCCCTTGCCCGAGGCCACGGCGATGATGTTCTTCACGTTGGCCATGGCCGGCACCTGGGCCTGGGCCTTGTGGGTGGCAATCACGCAGTCGATGCTCACGCTCACCGAGGCAACACCATCGAGGTTGCCGATCGCGGTCTGCAGCACCTGCGCCCAGCCACCCTTGAACAGGCCGGCGGCATACCCCAGTTGCAACTGCACGCTGACCTGCCCGCCCTGGATGTCGATGGCGCGCACGCAACCGGCGCTGACCGGGTCCTGGTTCAGGTAGGGGTCGGTGTACTGGCGAAGCACGCCTTCAACGGCGGCACGGGTGACGGCACTCATGGAGGCTCCCATTGGCAAACTGAATTCGGAACAGGCGCCTATGCTAACCCGTCAATCGTCAGCAGATGCGTCCTTGGGGTGAAATAAATTCGCCAGCCCTTTATAGTGGCCGATCACCCTCATTTTTACCCCGTAGCCAGATAAGTAGCCGAGCCACCATGTCCGAGCCACGTCAGATTCTCGTCACCAGCGCCCTGCCCTATGCCAATGGATCGATCCACCTTGGCCATATGCTGGAGTACATCCAGACGGACATGTGGGTGCGCTTCCAGAAGCTGCGCGGCAACCAGTGCATCTATGTCTGCGCCGACGACGCGCATGGTTCGGCCATCATGCTGCGCGCGGAAAAGGAAGGCATCACCCCTGAGCAACTGATCGCCAACGTCCAGGCCGAGCACAGCGCCGACTTCGCCGACTTCCTGGTCGACTTCGACAACTACCACTCCACGCACAGCGAGGAGAACCGCGCACTGTCGAGCCTGATCTACACCCGCCTGCGCGACGCCGGGCACATCGCCACCCGTTCGGTCACCCAGTACTTCGACCCCGAGAAGGGCATGTTCCTCGCCGACCGCTTCATCAAGGGCACCTGCCCCAAGTGCGCGGCCGAGGACCAGTACGGCGACAACTGCGAGAAATGCGGCGCCACCTACGCCCCGACCGAACTGAAGAACCCCAAGTCAGCGATCTCCGGCGCCACTCCTGTGCTGCGCGACTCGCAGCACTTCTTCTTCAAGCTGCCGGACTTCCAGGCCATGCTGCAGCAGTGGACCCGCAGCGGCACCCTGCAGGACGCGGTGGCCAACAAGCTCGCAGAATGGCTGGACTCGGGCCTGCAGGAGTGGGACATCTCCCGTGACGCGCCGTACTTCGGCTTCGAGATTCCGGGCGAGCCGGGCAAGTACTTCTACGTCTGGCTGGACGCGCCGATCGGTTACATGGCCAGCTTCAAGAACCTCTGCGACCGCCGTCCGGAGCTGGACTTCGACGCGTTCTGGAACGAAGGCTCCAAGGCCGAGCTGTACCACTTCATCGGCAAGGACATCGTCAACTTCCACGCCCTGTTCTGGCCGGCCATGCTCGAAGGTGCGGGCCTGCGCAAGCCGACCGCGGTCAACGTGCACGGTTACCTGACCGTCAACGGCGCGAAGATGTCGAAATCGCGCGGCACCTTCATCAAGGCGCGCACCTACCTCGACCACCTGCAGCCGGAATACCTGCGCTACTACTACGCCGCCAAGCTGGGGCGCGGTGTCGATGACCTCGACCTGAACCTCGAGGACTTCGTGCAGAAGGTCAACTCCGACCTGGTCGGCAAGGTGGTCAACATCGCCAGCCGCTGCGCCGGCTTCATCCACAAGGGCAACGATGGTGTGATGGTTGCCGGCGATGCCGCGCCGGAACTGACCGAGGCCTTCCTCGCCGCCGCACCGTCGATCGCCGAGGCCTACGAGGCCCGCGACTTCGGCCGCGCCATGCGCGAGATCATGGCCCTGGCCGACCGCGCCAACGCCTGGATCGCCGACAAGGCGCCCTGGTCGCTGGCCAAGCAGGAGGGCAAGCAGGACGAGGTGCAGGCCATCTGCGCCCAGGGCGTCAACCTGTTCCGCCAGCTGGTGATCTTCCTCAAGCCGGTGCTGCCGCTGCTGGCAGCGGATGCCGAGGCGTTCCTCAACGTCGCTCCGCTGACCTGGGACGACCACCTGTCGCGCCTGGAGAACCATCAGCTCAACCCGTTCAAGGCCCTGATGAGCCGCATCGAGCCGGCCAAGGTCGAGGCCATGGTCGCCGCCAGCAAGGAAGACCTGCTGGCTGCCGAAGCCAAGGCCGCCCCGGCGGGCAATGGCGAGCTGGCCAAGGATCCGCTGTCGGCCGAGATCGAGTTCGACACCTTCGCCGCGGTCGACCTGCGTGTGGCGCTGATCGTCAAGGCCGAAGCGGTGCCCGGTGCCGACAAGCTGCTGCAGCTGACCCTGGACATCGGCGACGAGCGTCGCAACGTGTTCTCGGGCATCAAATCGGCCTACCCGGATCCTTCCCTGCTGGAAGGCCGCCTGACCATGATGGTGGCCAACCTCAAGCCGCGCAAAATGCGTTTCGGCGTTTCCGAGGGCATGGTCATGGCCGCCGGCCCCGGTGGTGAAGAGATCTACCTGCTCAGCCCTGACAGCGGCGCCAAGCCAGGCCAGCGCATCAAGTAAGCCCTCCTGCCCCGGCCAAATGGCCGGGGCAGTTGCATCTGCCGCCCGCTGTCCGATAATGACGGCACCCTCCCGCTTTCGGCATCGCCATGAGTGACTACGTCCTGATCCTGGTCAGCGCCGCGCTGGTCAATCACCTGGTCCTGCAGGCCGAGCCGATCGAGCGTGCGCGCCTGCATGCGTTGGGCCTGTGTTCGGCCCTGTTGATCCTCGTTGCGCTGCCTGCCGGCGCCTGGCTGCACCGGCAACTTCTCGCACCCATGGGGTTGCAGAGCCTGCAATTGTTCATCTTCCTGCCCTTGCTGGCGGCCTTGGCCTGGACACTGCCAAACCTGCTCCGACGCTTTCGGCCAAGCTGGCCCGTGCACGGCATGCAACCCTTGTTGAGCGCAAACGCCGTGGTGCTAGGCTTGCTGCTACAGCTTGCCAATGACGATGTGGACGCACGGAGAGTGCTGGTGTGGGCTGTCATCAGTGCACTGGGATTCTGGCTGGCCCTCGCGCTGTATGCCGACCTTGACACCCGCTGTCACCATGGGGAAATACCCGCAGCCCTGCGCGGCTTGCCTGTGAAGCTGATCGGCAGCGGCGTGATGGCCATGGCGTTTTCGGGATTCAACGGACTCTTCACCCAATGATTCTGACGCTACGCATCAATGTCTTGCCCCCGGCAATTGAAGCCACTGCTGCGCAACACCTCAAGGAAGCGCAAAACCATGACGACCACTGATCCGCGCCTGCGCAGCACCATGCAACTGGTACTGCTAGCCTGCGCCCCTGGTCTGTTGGTGCTGTTCTGGTTGCATGGCTGGGGCGTGCTGATCAATCTGCTGTTGAGCGGTTGCACGGCGCTGGTCACCGAAGCGTTGCTGCTGCGCTGGCGGGGAATGCCGGTCGCCTGCGCCGTTGGCGACGGCAGCGCGCTGGTCACCGCCGCGCTGCTGGCGGCAGCCTTACCCAGCCAGGCGCCCTGGTGGCTGCCGGTGACGGCGGCCTGCGTCGCCATCGGCCTGGGGAAACAGGCTTTCGGTGGCGTCGGGCGCAACCTGTTCAACCCCGCCATGGTCGGCTATGGGTTCGTCCTGCTGAGTTTCCCACTGCAGATGAACCACTGGCCAGGTCAGGCGCCTGGGCTCGTGGAAAGCCTGAGCCTGAGCTTCGGCGCCAGTGAAAGGATCGACGCCTGGGCCAGCCCCACGGTGCTTGATGTCCTGCGCCACAACCGCAGCCTGACCATCGACGAACTGTTCGCCAGTCACCCGGCGTTCGGCCATCTGGGTGGGCGTGGCACCGAGTGGGTCAACCTCGCCTTCCTGCTCGGCGGCGTGTTCCTGCTGCAGCGCAAGGTCTTCGGCTGGCAGGCCCCCGTCGGCCTGCTCGGCGCCTTGTTCCTGTCCAGCCTGCTGGGCTGGAATGGCTCCGGCTCCGACTCCCACGGCTCGCCACTGCTGCACCTGCTGTCGGGTTCGACCATGCTCGCCGCCTTCTTCATCGCCACCGAACCGGTGTCCGGCTGCAAGCAACCGCAGGCCCGCCTGCTGTTCGGTATTGGCGCCGGCCTGCTGATCTACCTGATCCGCACTTGGGGCAGCTTCGCCGATGGCACGGCGTTCGCCGTCCTGCTGATGAACCTCGCCGCCCCCATCCTTGACCGCTGGGTGGAACGCCGCCAGCAGGCCTGTCCATGACGGCCCGCAAACGCAGTACCGCAGTGCTGCTGCTGGTGGCAGGACTGGCGATTGCCGCGACACTGGCCTGGCAGCGCTTCACCGCCGGACCGATTGCCGTGGCCTCCCGCCAGTGGCAGGAACAGCAGTGGCTCAAGGTGCTGCCACCGGGCAGCTACGACAACCGGCCATTGCAAACGCCCGTGACACTCACAGACACCAGACTGAGCCATAGCCATCTGCTGGCTGGCTACCGCGCCAACTTGGCGGGAGCCACCAGCGCTGTTCTGCTTCACAGTAGTGTCCAAGGCTATGGCGGTGCCATCGAGTTGGTGATCGCCATCACCCCTGAGGGCCGTCTGGTGGGCGTGCGTGTACTCAAACAGCAGGAAAGCCCTGGCCTGGGCGATGGACTGGTCGATCCGGTGCGCCATTGGCTTGACCAGTTTATCGGTCGGACACTGCGTGATACACCCGAACAGGCCTGGGCGCTCAAGCGTGACCAGGGTGCGTTCGACCAACTAGCCGGGGCGACGGTGACTTCGCGGGCAGTCATCGAGGCGATCCAGGATACGCTGCGCTATTTCGACCAGCATCGCCCTGCATTGCTCGGCGAGACACCCCCATGAAGCGGTGCTGGCCCGTGCCAATCAGCCTGCTGCCATTGCTCGGCGCGACCGGCACTGTCGTCCAGGCGTTGGCGATAAGCCTTTGCACAGTGTTGCTGGTGGGCCTGCACCAGGTATTGATGATCCCTCTGCGCAGGCACCTGGACCATGGCCCCCGCCTGTGGGCCAGTACTGTACTTGCCGCCGCCTTGGCGACCTGCCTGCACCTCGGCCTGCAAGCCTGGGCGATGCCCCTGGCCCAGCAACTTGCCCTCTACCCGCTGCTGTTGGCCCTGCCCTGCCTGGCCAGTGAGCAACTGCCAGTACAGCCTGGCCGATATCGCCAGTTGGGGCTAGGACTGCTCGGTGTCCTCGCAATCGGCCTTGCCCTGGGCATCTGCCGCCAACTGCTGAGCGACGCTCTCGGCCTGCACCTCGCCGCACTGGCTCCTGGCGCCTTGATACTGCTCGGCCTGCTGCTGGGCCTGTACAATCACCTGCGTCCATCGAACACCGCCTCACGCCGTCAAGGAACCCGCTGACCCCATGAATGCCGCCAAACGCCTGGAGATCTTTCGCAGGCTGCATGAAGACAATCCCGAGCCCAAGACCGAACTGGCCTATTCCACCCCCTTCGAACTGCTGATAGCGGTAATCCTCTCGGCCCAGTCGACGGATGTCGGCGTCAACAAGGCCACCGCTCGCCTGTTCCCGGTCGCCAACACCCCACAAGCGATCCACGCCCTGGGCATCGAAGGCCTGAGCGAGTACATCAAGACCATCGGCTTGTACAACAGCAAGGCCAAGAACGTCATCGAAACCTGCCGCCTGCTGATCGAACAGCACGACGGCGAAGTCCCGCAGACCCGCGAAGCCCTCGAAGCCCTGCCAGGCGTTGGCCGCAAGACCGCCAATGTGGTGCTCAACACTGCCTTTCGCCAATTCACCATGGCCGTCGACACGCATATCTTCCGGGTCAGCAACCGCACGGGCATCGCGCCGGGTAAAACCGTGCTGGAGGTGGAGAAGAAGTTGCTCAAGTTCGTCCCCAGGGACTATCTGCTCGATGCCCATCACTGGTTGATCCTGCATGGCCGCTATGTCTGTCAGGCCCGAAAACCGCGCTGCGGCAGTTGCCGGATCGAGGACCTGTGCGAATACAAGCAGAAGACTTCTGACGATTGAGGCGATAGCTCATACTTGCTCGAGGCGATTGAAAAAATCTTTTTTACCCATTCTGCGATTCCCGTTATAAGGACGGCCAATGGCCCCTTGGCTTGGAGTGACGCATGAGCACCGATAAAGAAGACTTGGCAATCGACGACGATTTTCAGAGTGCGGACGACGATGTGGAGCCGCAGGCCGAACCGGCCAAGACCAACCTGAGCAAACGCCGCACCATAGACAACATGCTTGAGGAACGACGCCTGCAAAAGCAACTGGCCGACTTCGACTACGACCTGTAGTAAACGCAAAAGCCTCCCGAGCGGAGGCTTTTTCAATGATGCTCAGGCCAGCCCATGGCGCTGGGCGAGTTCGATCAGGTCCACCAGCGAGCGGGCATTGAGCTTGAGCAACAGACGCGTCTTGTAGGTGCTGACCGTTTTGTTGCTGAGGAACATGCTGTCGGCGATCTCCTTGTTGCTCTTGCCCCGGGCAAGCTGCTGCAGCACCATCATCTCCCGCCCGGAAAGCCGCTCGACCATCTCCATCTCCGTGGCGCCACTCACACCCGATCGCCCCTTGTGCAGCGCCTGGTTGGGGAAGTAACTGTAACCGGACAGTACGGCCTTGATCGCGCTGAGCAGTTCGGTCAGCTCCTGCTGCTTGCACACATAACCCGCCGCCCCCGCCTGCATGCAGCGCATCGAGAAGTGCCCTGGCGCCTGGGAGGTCAACACCAACACCTTGGTCCCCGGACTTGCCAGGGTCATTCGGGCAATCACTTCAAGCCCATCCAGTTTGGGGATCCCGATATCCAGAATGACAATGTCCGGCAGATATTCCCGCGTCAGTTGCAAGGCATCCACACCATTGTCGCTCTCCGCCACCACCTCGTAGCCATGCCGCTCCATCAGCATGCGTACGGCCAGGCGAATGACCGGGTGATCATCCACGATCAGCACTTTATTCATGCGATTCCCATTGATACGTTGTTTTTAGTTCGATAGACCACCACACCCGAGCATAACGATTATTTATGCAGCGGTTTCCCTGGCAGATTCACCGAAAGAAGTGGACTACTGTTATTAGAGATTCTTCCTACAAACAGCTAATTAACAAAATGTAATACATGTATGTCCGACGCAACGAGTCAGAAAGTAACATCCGGCAAAATTGGATCCAAGTGTCACCAGGTGACACATATTGCGGGAAAGTTCGACTATACAGGTTGGATAAAAACCTACCTTGCGACCCACGGCATTACTGGGCAGGGAAACAAGCCACGCTTAACAGGCTGGGGAAAACGGGCTACAGATGGGCAAAGCATGGCCAGGCACTCATCATGAACCGCGACCCCATCAGCCCGTTGACTCTTATCGCTGTCTTTGCCGGTGTGATTGAGGCATCCGCCTTGGCCTCGCTACCGTTCCTCAGTGACGACAGCCAGATCGTCTACACTTGGTTCCTGGTAGGTTTTCCGTTCTTCCTCACCGTGCTGTTCTTTCTCACACTCAACTTCAATAGCGGTTCACTATTTGCCCCGGACAGGCGTGCCAGTACTTCGGACAAATCACTGCCCCCCTCTGCAGCAAGGGACAATGGGGCAATGATCATCGCCATCTCCGGTACCAACAGCCGGAAGATTATCGAAAACCATGTGCTGCGGATGGTCGAGCGTCCACACGGACAGCAGCGGCGCTGGATCCTGTACAACCTCGATACGCGAACCTGCATCCATCTGTCGGTATCGCCGATGCAGGAAGGGGAGGCCGCGCCGCCCCCTGAATCCCGGGCATGAAAAAACCCGGCCAAGGCCGGGTTTTCCTGATACACCAAGGCTTACAGCAGCGAACGGCCCTTGTTGGCCGCGATGCGCATGCGCAGTGCATTGAGCTTGATGAAGCCTGCGGCGTCGGCCTGATTGTAGGCGCCGCCGTCTTCCTCGAAGGTCGCGATATTGGCATCGAAAAGCGAATCGTCCGACTTGCGGCCGACGACCGTGACGTTGCCCTTGTACAGCTTCAGGCGCACGACGCCGTTCACGTTGACCTGGGAGGCGTCGATCATCTGCTGCAGCATCAGACGCTCCGGGCTCCACCAGTAGCCGGTGTAGATCAGGCTGGCGTACTTGGGCATCAGCTCATCCTTCAGGTGAGCGACTTCGCGGTCCAGGGTGATCGACTCGATGGCGCGGTGGGCCTTGAGCATGATGGTGCCGCCCGGGGTCTCGTAGCAACCGCGCGACTTCATGCCGACGTAGCGGTTCTCGACGATGTCCAGGCGACCGATGCCGTTGGCGCCGCCGATGCGGTTGAGCTCGGCCAGCACGGTGGCCGGGGTCTTCTCGACGCCGTCGATGGCGACGATGTCACCGTTGCGGTAGGTCAGTTCGAGATAGGTGGCCTGGTCAGGGGCATTCTCCGGCGAGACGCTCCAGCGCCACATGTCTTCCTCATGCTCGGTCCAGGTATCTTCCAGGACACCGCCTTCGTAGGAGATGTGCAACAGGTTGGCGTCCATCGAATACGGCGATTTCTTCTTGCCATGGCGCTCGATCGGGATGCCGTGCTTCTCGGCATAGTCCATCAGCTTCTCGCGGGACAGCAGGTCCCACTCGCGCCACGGGGCGATGACCTTGACGCCTGGCTTGAGCGCATAGGCGCCCAGCTCGAAGCGCACCTGGTCGTTACCCTTGCCGGTGGCACCGTGGGAAATGGCGTCGGCGCCGGTTTCGTTGGCGATCTCGATCAGGCGCTTGGCGATCAGCGGACGGGCGATGGAAGTACCCAGCAGGTACTCGCCTTCGTAGACGGTGTTGGCGCGGAACATCGGGAACACGAAATCACGCACGAACTCTTCGCGCAGGTCGTCGATGTAGATTTCTTTCACGCCCATCGCCTGGGCCTTGGCGCGGGCCGGTTCGACCTCCTCGCCCTGGCCGAGGTCAGCGGTGAAGGTCACCACTTCACAGTTGTAGGTGTCCTGCAGCCACTTGAGAATCACCGAAGTATCAAGGCCGCCGGAATACGCCAATACGACCTTTTTTACGTCCGCCATGCCATCACTCCACGGGGTTGTACGGAAAGCCGTTGATTCTACCGGCCTTGCCGAAATATTTACAATGGGGCGACAGCTTGTGACGACAAAGCGACAGGAATTGTCGAGAGCGCGACCCGTGGTCGCACTCAGGATTTCGCCGAAGCGGACGGCGTGGCAACCGCCGCAGGCGTTGGTGCAGGTGCGGTAGCCGCGGGTGTCGGGGCCGGCGGCGGCACCGGCGCTGCCGGCTTCTCCACCGGCTTCTCGACCGGCGTCACGCGCTCCAGCTGGATGTTCACCCGGCGGTTGCGCGCGCGGTTGGCGGCACTGTTGTTCTTGGCCAGCGGGTAGCGCTCACCATGGAAACGCACGGTGATCTGTTCTTCCGGCACACCATGGGCCTTGAGATACTCGGCCACCGCCAACGCCCGTCGACGCGAGGTGTCGCGGTTGGTCAGGCGATTGCCGCTGTTGTCGGAGTGACCATTGAGTTCGATGTGATTGACCGTCGGATCGGCCTTCAGGTAGTCCAGCAGCACATCCAAGCGCGCGCGCGCCGAGCTGTCCAGCTCGATCCCGCCCCCTGGGAAGCCGACCTGGGTCTGGCGGATCTGGTCGTAGTTCATCGGCAGCAGCTTGGCGGCGCACAGCTGGTAGTCGCTGTAGGCCTTGGCAAAACTGACCGGCATCACATGCACTTCCATCGGCCGGCCACCTTCGCCGCGGTAGTTGCGCACCACGGTGCTGCGTCCATCGAGCAGGCCGTTGATCAAACGGCTGGCCTGGCCCTGGCTGGAGGTGAACAACACCCCGGTACGGGCCATATGCACCGCCCCAAGGTTGATGTCGCCGCGCCCAGGCTGCCAGGGCGCGGCGGCGGCCAGCAAGGTGGCGGAGCCGGCGCCCAGGACGTTGCTCTCCGAACGCAGCTGGAAGGTCGGCTGCTCGCCGGCGCGACGCACGAACTCGCCGCTGCCGAAACCGTCGATCGGCTGGATCAGGCGACATTCGAACTGGTCACCCTCGACTTTCCAGGCGACGTTCTCCACGCGGGTCTGGAAGGTCATGGCCCCGGCCGGCAAGCTGGCAACGAGGGTGAACAGGGCTAGGTAACGCTGGCGCACGGTCGGCTCCACAGATTCTGACGGCTTACCTGAACGCTATCGGTCGCCCGTCGGAAAACTTGATAGCCGTGCTCGAACAGGGGTTTTCCGGTAGCATTGGCTTCTGAGTTCGACCCGCCTGGAATCTCCAATGTCCGATCGCCTGACCCTCCTGCGCCCCGACGACTGGCACATCCATCTGCGCGATGGTGCCGTCCTGCCACACACCGTCGGTGACGTGGCGCGCACCTTCGCCCGCGCCATCATCATGCCCAACCTGGTTCCGCCGGTGCGCAACGCCGTCGAGGCCGCTGCCTACCGCGAGCGCATCCTTGCCGCACGTCCCGCCGGCAGCCGCTTCGAGCCGCTGATGGTGCTTTATCTCACCGACCGTACCAGCGCTGACGATGTGCGTGCCGCCAAAGCCAGCGGAATCGTGTACGCCGCCAAGCTCTACCCGGCCGGCGCCACCACCAACTCCGATTCGGGCGTGACCAGCATCGACAATATCTTCCCGGCGATCGAGGCCCTGGCCGAAACCGGCATGCCCCTGCTGGTGCACGGTGAAGTCACACGCAGCGAGATCGACGTGTTCGACCGCGAGAAACGCTTCATCGACGAGCACATGCGCCGCCTGGTCGAACGCTTCCCGACCCTGAAGGTGGTGTTCGAGCACATCACCACCAGCGACGCCGCGCAGTTCGTCACCGAGGCGCCGGCCAACGTTGGTGCGACCATCACCGCCCAGCACCTGCTGTACAACCGCAACCACATGCTGGTCGGCGGTATCCGCCCACACTTCTACTGCTTGCCGATCCTCAAGCGCAACACCCACCAGGTGGCGCTGCTGGATGCCGCCACCAGCGGCAATCCGAAGTTCTTCCTCGGCACCGACTCGGCGCCCCACGCCAAGCATGCCAAGGAAGCCGCCTGCGGCTGTGCTGGCTGCTACACCGCTTACGCCGCCATCGAGATGTACGCCGAGGCGTTCGAACAGCGCAACGCGCTGGACAAGCTCGAGGGCTTCGCCAGCAAGCACGGCCCGGACTTCTACGGCCTTGCTCGCAACACCGACACCATCACCCTGGTCCGTGAGGAATGGACCGCGCCGGACAGCCTGCCGTTCGGCGACAACACCGTGATCCCCCTGCGCGCCGGTGAGAAATTGCGCTGGCGCCTGCTGGAGGACAACGCGTGAGCGAAGACCTGTACGAAGACGACCAGGACAGCCAGGTCAGCAGCGGCTCGCGCCACCCCATGGCCGAGCGTTTTCGTGGCTACTTGCCAGTGGTGGTGGATGTCGAGACCGGCGGTTTCAACAGCGCCACCGACGCGCTGCTGGAGATCGCCGCCGTCACCATCGGCATGGACGAGAAGGGCTTCCTGTTCCCCGAACACACCTACTTCCACCGGGTCGAACCGTTCGAAGGGGCCAACATCGAGGCGGCCGCGCTGGAGTTCACCGGCATCAAGCTGGACCACCCGCTGCGCATGGCGGTGAGCGAGGAAAGCGCACTGACCGATATCTTCCGCGGCGTGCGCAAGGCGCTGAAGGCCAATGGCTGCAAGCGGGCAATCCTGGTCGGGCACAACAGCAGCTTCGATTTGGGCTTCCTCAATGCCGCGGTGGCGCGCAACGACATCAAGCGCAACCCGTTCCACCCGTTCTCCAGCTTCGATACCGCCACCCTCGCCGGCCTCGCCTACGGCCAGACCGTGCTGGCCCGTGCCTGCCAGAGCGCGGACATCGACTTTGACGGGCGCGAGGCGCATTCGGCGCGCTACGACACCGAGAAGACCGCCGAGCTGTTCTGCGGCATCGTCAATCGCTGGAAAGAAATGGGCGGCTGGCGCGACTTCAACGATTGAAGCCCGTCTTGCGCGACATGCTCGCGGGGCATAAAAAAACCGGCCACCAGGGCCGGTTTTTTATGCGCGTGGCAATTACAGCTTGCCAGCGTTCTCGCTCAGGTAGGCAGCAACGCCTTCCGGCGAAGCGTTCATGCCCTTGTCGCCTTTCTTCCAGTTGGCCGGGCAGACTTCGCCATGCTCTTCGTGGAATTGCAGGGCGTCGACCAGGCGCAGCAGCTCGTCCATGTTGCGGCCCAGCGGCAGGTCGTTGACGATCTGCGAGCGGACAACACCGTTGGTGTCGATCAGGAAGGCACCACGGAAGGCCACGCCGCCTTCGGACTCGACGTCGTAGGCCTTGCAGATTTCGTGGGTCATGTCGGCGGCCAGGGTGTACTTGACCGGGCCGATGCCGCCATTGTTGACCGGGGTGTTGCGCCAGGCGTTGTGGGTGAAGTGCGAGTCGATCGACACGCCGATCACTTCAACGTTGCGCGCCTGGAAGTCAGGGATGCGGTTGTCCAGGGCGATCAGCTCGGACGGGCAGACGAAGGTGAAGTCCAGCGGGTAGAAGAATACCAGGCCGTACTTGCCCTTGATGGCCGAGGCCAGGTTGAAGCTGTCTACGATCTCGCCGTTGCCCAGCACGGCTGGAACGGTGAAGTCCGGGGCTTGTTTGCCAACGAGTACGCTCATTCGATCTCTCCTGATGAGGGGTGAAAAACCTTGCCCGGGCGGAACGCGTCCCCCGGATCCAGCAAAGGCCGACCATCATACACAGCTTTGCGTGACAGGCCGAATCTCAACCGCCGGTCGCTCTGGAACGCACCTCAGACAAAGTGCTTTGACAAGCATTCTCATTACCATTACTCTCCAACGCATCGACTCAACCCGCGACGGTCAGCCTTTATGTATGTGTGTCTCTGTGTCGGTGTCACCGATGGACAGATCCGCGATGCGATCTACGAAGGATGCTGCAGCTACAAGGAAGTGCGAGCCGCCACCAATGTGGCCAGCCAGTGCGGCAAATGTGCCTGCCTCGCCAAGCAGGTGGTACGCGAAACCCTCACCGAGCTACAACTGAGCCAACAGGCTAGCCTGCCCTACCCCATTGAGTTCAATGCGGCGTAATTCCCGAATTCGAAGAACCGGACCCAGCGTCCGGTTTTTTTATGCCTGCAATTCAATAAGTTAGCGCTCGAACGCGGTTCACAAACATTCTTATTCCGATTAATTTTCACTTATTATTCAATAACTTAGGTTTGACATAGGGATAGGCCGGGCTCAAACTTCTCTGTATTGGCTCAACTTCTACAGGGCAGGACCCCATCATGAAAGGCGACGTAAGCGTCATCCAGCATCTCAACAAGATCCTCGGAAACGAGCTGGTCGCAATCAACCAGTACTTCCTGCACGCACGCATGTACGAAGATTGGGGCCTGAACAGAATCGGCAAGCTCGAGTACAAAGAATCCATCCAGGCGATGAAGGACGCTGACAAGCTGATCAAGCGCATCCTCTTCCTCGAAGGCATCCCCAACGTGCAGGACCTGGGCAAGCTGATGATCGGCGAGCACACCAAGGAGATGCTCGACTGCGACCTGAAGCTTGAGAAAAAGGCCCATGCCGATCTCAAGGCCGCCATTGCCCACTGCGAAACGGCTGGCGACTTCGGCTCGCGCGATGTGCTCGAAGACATCCTCGAAGACCAGGAAGAGCACATCGACTGGCTGGAGACCCAGCTGGGCTTGATCGACAAGATTACTATCGAGAACTACCTGCAGTCGCAGATGGGCGAAGAGTAGATTTCGCCAGCAACGAAAAGCCCCGCCTAGGCGGGGCTTTTTGCTACCTGCGGCAAACGCCGGATCAGGCCTCGGAAGCCTTGGCCTTCGCAGCCGCTTCCTTGATCAGGGTCTGCAGCTCACCCTTTTCGAACATTTCCAGCATGATGTCGCTGCCGCCGACCAGCTCACCGGCCACCCACAGTTGCGGGAAAGTCGGCCAGTTGGCGTACTTGGGCAGGTTGGCGCGGATTTCCGGGTTCTGCAGGATGTCGACATAGGCGAACTTCTCACCACAACCCATCACTGCCTGCGAAGCCTTGGCCGAGAAGCCACACTGCGGCGCATTCGGCGAACCTTTCATGTAAAGCAGAATGGTGTTGTTGGCAATCTGCTCTTTGATTGTATCGATGATATCCATGAAGCACCTCGGCTGAACTTTCCGACAGGGTCGTCGGCACGGTGACGCATTGTATCGGAAAGCCGAGCAGCGTGCTCGGCCTTGCCGTGCTTCATGCAGCCTCGACCTGCACCGGCACGCCATTGAGGGCGGCATTGCCGGAAATGCCATCGCGCAAGTGTTCGTCGGTCAGGTCATTGGCACTCGCGCCCGGCTGTGCAGCGGCCACCTGCAAGCGCGCGCCCTGGCGCCCATGGCCATAGCCATGGGGCAGGCTGACCACGCCGGGCATCATTTGCTCACTGGCCTGCACCGTCACCTCGATTACCCCGGTACGCGAGCGCACCCGCACCATCTGGCCGTCCTGCAACTGCCGCCGCTGCAGGTCGTCCGGATGCATCAGCAACTGATGGCGCGGCTTGCCTTTGACCAGCCGATGGTAGTTGTGCATCCACGAATTGTTGCTGCGCACGTGCCGACGGCCGATCAGCAGCAACTGGTCATCCGCAGGCGCGGCCATACGGGCGAGGCGCCGCAGGTCCTCGAGCAGTACGCCCGGGGCCGCTTCTACCTTGCCGCTGGCCGTGCGCAGGCGCGTCGTAAGGTTGGCGCGCAGCGGCCCGAGGTCAAGGCCATGGGGATGCGTGTCTAACACGCCTAGCGAGAGCTTCCAGGGCGTCTGCTCGCCATAAGGCCCCTTGCGCAAGGCGAAGTCGATCATCTGTGCCGGCGGCAGGGTTGCCTTGAGCTCGACCTGCGCGCGCTCGGCAAAAGCCTTGGCCAGCCCCACGAAGATCTCCCAATCGTGCAGCGCGCCCTCGGGCTTGGGCAGGATTGCCCGGTTGAAGCGGGTAACATTGCGCACCGCCAGCAGGTTGAAGGTGGAATCGTAGTGATCGTTCTCCAACGCCGAGGTCGATGGCAGGATCAGGTCGGCATGGCGCGTGGTCTCGTTGATGTACAAGTCGATACTGAGCATGAAGTCGAGGCCGGCCAGGGCGTCGTCCAGGCGTCGCCCGTTGGGCGTGGACAACACTGGATTACCCGCCACGGTCACCAGCGCCCGCACCTGCCCCTCCCCGGGTTCGAGGATCTCTTCGGCCAGGGCCGACACCGGCAACTCGCCGCCGTACTCGGGCAAGCCCGAGACCCGGCTGCGCCATTGGTCGAAATGCCCGCCGGAAGTGCTGGCGACCAGGTCGACCGCAGGTGTCGTGCACAGGGCACCGCCCTCGCGATCAAGATTGCCGGTGACCAGGTTGATCAACTGCACCAACCAGTGGCACAGCGAACCGAAGACCTGGGTCGATACACCCATCCGGCCATAACACACCGCTTTGTCGGCAGCGGCGAAATCTCGCGCCAACTGGCGGATCGCCTCCGCCGGAATACCACACAGCGCGCTCATGGCGGTCGCATCGAACGGCAGGATGGCTTCGCGCACCTGCTCCAGCCCAGTGACCGGCAGATGCGAGCCCCGGGCCAGGTTCTCGCTGAACAGCGTATGCAGCAGGCCACACAACAGCGCCGCGTCGCCACCGGGGCGAATGAACAGGTGCTGGTCGGCCAGCGCCGCCGTCTCGCTGCGCCGCGGATCCACCACCACCAGTTGTCCGCCTCTGGCCTTGAGCGCCTTGAGACGCTTTTCCACATCCGGCACGGTCATGATGCTGCCGTTGGAAGCCAGGGGATTGCCACCCAGGATCAGCATGAACTGGGTCTGATCGATGTCCGGAATGGGCAACAGCAGGCCATGGCCATACATCAGGTGGCTGGTCAGGTGCTGCGGCAACTGGTCCACTGAGGTCGCAGAGAAGCGATTGCGGGTCTTGAGCAGGCCGAGGAAGTAGTTGCTGTGGGTCATCAGCCCATAGTTGTGCACGCTGGGGTTGCCCTGGTAAACGGCCACCGCGTTGCGCCCGTGGGCCTGCTGGATCGCCCACAACCGCTCGGCGGCCAGGGCGAAGGCTTCGTCCCAGTCGATCGGCAACCATTGGTCACCGATGCGCCGGTGAGGCTGGCGCATGCGGTCGGGGTCCTCCTGGATGTCCTGCAACGCGACCGCCTTGGGGCAGACATGGCCGCGGCTGAACGGATCCTGAGGATCGCCCTTGATCGAGCTGATCCGCGCCGGGCCATCTGTTTCATGGGTGACTTCGATATTCAGGCCACAGATGGCCTCGCACAGGTGACAGGCTCGGTGATGCAGGGTCTTGGTCATGGCCGCCTCTGCCTTGTTATTTTAAAGACTCGACTATGCGCCCGCCGGCCGAGGCTCGCCAGCGAGGTTCGCGACGTGAATCGGACGACATCAGGCGGACGATTCCCGACAACGGGTTTGCCAAATGCGCTCCGAGCCGTGTACAACCGCTGTAGCAAATAAAAAACAGCTAGCCACCAAGGGTTTACGACACCCTTTGACACAGAGCCGCTGTTTCCCCCTTGGTTTGAGGCGACATTTAATTATAGTATTGCGCCTTTCCCTATTCCGTCCGCCCCGTGCGGCTTACGCCGCAGGTCACTCCCGTTGTCAACAAAACCCATACGGTCGACCTGCAGAACGTTGCAGATAAGGTAGTCAATCATGAGCGCAAGGCACTTTCTCTCCCTGATGGATTTCACCGCTGACGAATTGCTCGGCGTGATCCGTCGAGGCATCGAGCTGAAGGACCTGCGCAAACGAGGCGTGCTGTTCGAGCCGCTGAAGAACCGCGTGCTGGGCATGATCTTCGAGAAGTCCTCGACCCGCACCCGGGTGTCTTTCGAGGCCGGCATGATCCAGCTCGGCGGCCAGGCCATCTTCCTGTCGCCGCGCGACACCCAGCTGGGCCGCGGCGAGCCGATCGCCGACAGCGCCATCGTGCTGTCGAGCATGGTCGACGCGGTGATGATCCGCACCCACGCCCACAGCACCCTCACCGAGTTCGCCGCCAACTCGAAGGTGCCGGTCATCAACGGCCTGTCCGACGAGTCGCACCCCTGCCAACTGCTGGCGGACATGCAGACTTTCTTCGAGCACCGTGGCGCGATCCAGGGCAAGACCGTGGCCTGGGTCGGCGACGGCTTCAACATGTGCAACTCCTATATCGAAGCTGCCGTGCAGTTCGATTTCCAACTGCGCATCACCTGCCCTGAAGGCTACGAGCCTGATCAACGCTTCCTGGCGCTGGGCGGTGACCGCGTGCAGATCATCCGTGATCCGAAAGAAGCCGTGCGCGGCGCTCACCTGGTGACCACGGATGTCTGGACTTCCATGGGCCAGGAAGAGGAAACTGCACGGCGCCTGGCGCATTTCGCGCCTTACCAGGTCACCCGCGAACTGCTCGACCTGGCGGCACCCGATGCCCTGTTCATGCATTGCCTGCCCGCCCACCGTGGCGAGGAAATCAGCCAGGACCTGCTCGACGACCCTCGTTCGGTCGCCTGGGACGAAGCTGAAAACCGCCTGCATGCGCAGAAGGCCCTTCTGGAATTCCTTGTAGAACCGGCTTACCACCACGCATGAGTCAACAGCTACTGCTCAACCTGCGCAACCTCGCCTGCGGCTATGGCGAGCAACGCATCGTCCAGAACCTCAACCTGCACCTGAACGCAGGCGACATCGGTTGCCTGCTGGGGTCCTCCGGTTGCGGCAAGACCACCACGCTGCGCGCCATCGCCGGCTTCGAGCCAGTGCACGATGGCGAAATCCAGCTGGCCGGCGAAGTCATTTCCCGTGCCGGGTTCACCCTGGCCCCGGAAAAGCGCCGGATCGGCATGGTGTTCCAGGACTACGCCCTGTTCCCCCACCTTACCGTGGCGCAGAACATCGCCTTCGGCATCGGCAAGCACCCGCGCCAGGCGGCGGTGGTCGACGAGATGCTCGAACTGGTCAAGCTCGGCGGCCTGGGCGGGCGCTACCCGCACGAACTGTCCGGTGGCCAGCAGCAACGCGTGGCCCTGGCCCGGGCTCTGGCCCCCGAGCCGCAGCTGCTACTGCTCGACGAGCCGTTCTCCAACCTCGACGTGGAACTGCGTCGACGCCTGAGCCATGAGGTGCGCGACATTCTCAAGAGCCGTGGCACCAGCGCCATCCTGGTCACCCACGACCAGGAGGAAGCCTTTGCCGTCAGCGACCATGTCGGTGTGTTCAAGGAAGGTCGCCTGGAACAGTGGGACACCCCCTACAACCTCTACCACGAGCCGCAGACCCCGTTCGTCGCCAGCTTCATCGGCCAGGGTTACTTCATCCGCGGCCAGATGAGCAGCCACGAGTCGGTGACCACCGAACTCGGCGAGCTGCGCGGCAACCGCGCCTACACCATGGCTCCCGGCAGCTCGGTGGATGTGCTGCTGCGCCCGGATGATATCGTCCATGCTCCCGACAGCCCGTTGCGGGCGCGGATCATCGGCAAGAGCTTCCTCGGCGCCTCGACGCTGTATCGCCTGCAACTGCCCACCGGCAGCCAGCTCGAGTCGATTTTCCCCAGCCACAATGACCATCAGGTCGGCCAGGATGTCGGTATTGCGGTTGCTGCGGACCACCTGGTGCTGTTCGCGGTGCCCGGTAGCGTCGCTGCGCAGTTGGCCAGCCATGAGCAAGGCGTGCGACGCGTCAGCTGCGCACATTGATGCGCCAGATCCTCACAGCATCAATGTGCCGCTGGCGACGCGCCTGGCCATCCCGCCGATCTTCACCCGCTCGCCTTCCAGACGACAGAACAGCTCACCGCCCCTGGTCGAACACTGGAGGGCCTGCAGCTCGGACTTGCCAAGTCGCGCCGCCCAGTACGGGATCAGTGAGCAATGGGTGGAGCCGGTGACCGGGTCCTCCGGGATGCCAATGCCCGGAGCGAAATAGCGCGATACGAAATCATGCCGCTCGCCTGGAGCCGTCACGATCACTCCCAAGCCCGGCAGGCGAGCCAGCGCTACCATGTCCGGCGCGCAATCGCGTACCGCTTGCTCCGAGTCGAGCACCACGAACAGCTCGCGAGTTTGATAGACCTCGCGCACCGCGCACCCCAGCGCTTCGGCAACCGCCACGGGCTCGGCCAGCGGCAGCGGGTCGAAACGCGGGAAGTCCAACCACAGGCGGCCATTCTCACGACTGACGCTCAGCAGGCCCGAACGGCTCTGGAAGTCCAGGCGCGGCGCCTGCTCACCATAGACGTCGAACAGGACATGGGCGCTGGCCAGGGTGGCGTGACCACACAGGGGGACTTCGGTGCTCGGGGTGAACCAGCGGATCCGATAGCCATCATCCTCGGCCACCACGAACGCGGTTTCGGCAAGGTTGTGTTCGGCGGCCACCTGCTGCATCAGGCCATCTTCGAGCCACTGGTCCAGGCGGTAGACCATGGCCGGGTTGCCAGCGAAGGGGCGGTCACTGAACGCGTCCACCTGATGAAAATGCAACTGCATGCCACGACTCCTGTATCTGCCGGGAAAAGTCCCGAGCATGCGGCATGCCGCCAGGGCCCGACAGTGACAGAGTCGTAGAATTTCTATCAGTACAGATGATCAGCCGCGACCGATTTCGGCGAACTGTGCCTGGGTATAGGTGGCCAGCACCGCGGCGGTCAGCTCCACTTCAAGACCACGACGACCAGCGCTCACATGAATCGTTTCATGTTGTTGCGCGGATTGATCGATAAAGGTGCGCAGGCGCTTCTTCTGCCCCAGCGGACTGATCCCTCCAACCAGATAGCCGGTGGCGCGCTGGGCAGCCTGCGGGTCGGCCATTTCGCACTTTTTCACTCCTGCCGCGTGGGCCAGGGCCTTCAGGTCGAGGGTCCCGACCACCGGCACCACGGCCACCAGCAGTTCGCCCTTTTCACTGCTGGCGAGCAGGGTCTTGAACACCCGCAGCGGGTCAAGGCCCAGCTTTTCCGCCGCCTCCAGGCCATACGAGGCGCTTTTCGGGTCATGTTCGTAACTGTGCACGCGGTGCTCGGCGCGCGCCTTCTTCAAAAGGTCCAGGGCGGGGGTCATCAACGGCTCCAGTCGATCACAAGTCGCCCGGTACTTTAGGGTAATTCCACCGGTGCAGCCAGCGCAGGTCCCAAGCTAGAGCAGCGGCCATGGATTCACGACCCGGGGTGTCAGTCAGATTGTGGCCAAGCGTTCATTTTCGACCTTTGACATCAGCGTTTCTTGTCTATATTTTTTCGTTTATGAATAAATGGTGCACCTATAAGGTGCACTACCTGTACCTGCCCGGCGTCAATGGGGATCGACTCCGGGCTTTTTTGCTGTCGAGCGCCCAGCGCCTCACAACAACAAGAACCGAGGTCACTCATGACAACTGCTCTACGCGAACCCACGTTATCCGCCCAATGCCTGGCCGAGTTTCTCGGCACCGCCCTGCTCATCTTCTTCGGCACCGGTTGTGTCGCCGCGCTCAAGGTCGCTGGCGCCAGCTTCGGCCTGTGGGAGATCAGCATCATCTGGGGGGTCGGCGTGAGCATGGCGATCTACCTGACCGCCGGCGTCTCCGGCGCGCACCTGAACCCGGCGGTCAGCATCGCCCTGGCGGTGTTCGCCGGTTTCGACAAGCGCAAGCTGCCGTTCTACATGCTGGCCCAGGTGTGCGGCGCATTCTGCGGCGCGGCCCTGGTGTACTTCCTGTACAGCAACCTGTTCTTCGATTTCGAACAAAGCCACGCCATGCTACGCGGCAGCCAGGCCAGCCTGGAGCTGGCCTCGGTGTTCTCCACCTACCCGCACCCGGCGCTGTCCACCGGCCAGGCCTTCCTGGTCGAAGTCATCATCACCGCGATCCTGATGGCCGTGATCATGGCCCTGACCGACGACAACAACGGTCTGCCACGCGGCGCCACCGCCCCGCTGCTGATCGGCCTGCTGATCGCCGTGATCGGTAGTGCCATGGGTCCGCTGACCGGCTTCGCGATGAACCCGGCGCGGGATTTCGGGCCTAAACTGATGACCTTCCTGGCCGGCTGGGGCGAAGTCGCCTTCACCGGCGGGCGCGATATTCCGTATTTCCTGGTACCGGTGTTCGCGCCAATCCTCGGTGCCAGCCTGGGCGCGGCCCTGTACCGCGGGCTGATCGCCCGTAACTTGCCGACCACCCAGGCCGCGGCCCAACAGACAGACGATAATCCTCAGGGCGACACCCAGGTTTCCTGAAGCCCGCGCCGGGCCCGGACCGCAAGGCCGGCGCCCGCCACGCCCTGACCTACTCCCTTATTCGTGCAAGGCCACCGACATGACCGATACCCTGGACAAGAACTACATCATCGCCCTGGACCAGGGCACCACCAGTTCGCGCGCCATCATCTTCGATCGCGACGCCAACGTGGTGGGCACCTCGCAGCGTGAATTCGCCCAGCATTACCCGCAGGCGGGCTGGGTCGAGCATGACCCGATGGAAATCTTCGCCACCCAGAGCGCGACCATGGTCGAGGCCCTGGCCCAGGCCGGCATCAGCCACGCCCAGGTCGCCGCCATCGGCATCACCAACCAACGCGAGACCACTGTCGTCTGGGACAAGGAAACCGGACGCCCGGTTTACAACGCCATCGTCTGGCAGTGCCGCCGAAGCACCGACATCTGCGCCCAGCTCAAGCGCGACGGCCACGAGCAGTACATCCGCGAAGCCACCGGCCTGGTCACCGACCCGTACTTCTCCGGCACCAAGCTCAAGTGGATCCTCGACAATGTCGAAGGCGCCCGCGAACGCGCCGAACGTGGCGAGCTGCTGTTCGGCACCATCGATACCTGGCTGATCTGGAAATTCTCCGGCGGCAAGGTGCATGTCACCGACTACACCAACGCCTCGCGTACACTGATGTTCAACATCCATTCGCTGCAGTGGGACGAGAAGCTGCTCGATATCCTCGGCATTCCGCGCCAGATGCTGCCTGAAGTGCGCCCATCGTCCGAGGTCTATGGCAAGACCAAGAGCGGCATCGACATCGCTGGTATCGCCGGCGACCAGCAGTCGGCGCTGTTCGGCCAGATGTGCGTCGAACCGGGCCAGGCCAAGAACACCTACGGCACCGGCTGCTTCCTGCTGATGAACACCGGCGCCAAGGCGGTCCAGTCGTCTCACGGCCTGCTCACCACCATCGCTTGCGGCCCACGCGGCGAGGTGGCCTACGCCCTCGAGGGCGCGGTGTTCAATGGCGGCTCGACCGTGCAGTGGCTGCGCGACGAGCTGAAGATCGTCAACGACGCCTACGACACCGAGTACTTCGCCAGCAAGGTCAAGGACAGCAATGGCGTCTACCTGGTACCGGCCTTCACCGGCCTGGGCGCGCCGTACTGGGATCCGTACGCTCGTGGCGCATTGTTCGGCCTGACCCGTGGCGTCAAGGTCGATCACATCATTCGCGCCGCCCTGGAGTCGATCGCCTACCAGACCCGCGATGTGCTCGACGCCATGCAGCAGGACTGCGGCCAGCGCCTCTCCGAACTGCGCGTGGACGGTGGCGCAGTGGCCAACAACTTCCTCATGCAGTTCCAGGCCGACATTCTCGGCACCTGCGTCGAGCGTCCGAAGATGCGCGAGACCACGGCGCTGGGTGCGGCCTACCTGGCGGGCCTTGCCTGCGGTTTCTGGAGCGGCCTGGACGAGCTGCGCGACAAGGCTATCATCGAACGCGAGTTCAGCCCGCAGCTCGATGAAACGGCGAAAGAGAAGCTGTACAAGGGCTGGCGCAAGGCTGTGGATCGTACCCGCGACTGGGAAGACCACGACGCCTGATCAAGTAATGCAGGGGCTGCCGTGCAGCCCCGATTGACCAAAGGCCTACTGGTCGTCATCTCCTTCCTACGGCATCATTGCAGAATTTGTCCGGCAGCCCCAAAGGACCGCCCATGAATCTGCCCCCACGCCAACAACAAATCCTCGAGCTCGTCCGCGAACGCGGCTATGTCAGCATCGAAGAGATGGCGCAGCTGTTCGTCGTCACCCCGCAGACCATCCGCCGCGATATCAACCAGCTTGCCGAGGGCAACCTGCTGCGCCGTTATCACGGTGGCGCGGCCTACGACTCGAGCATTGAGAACACCGCCTACGCCATGCGCGCCGACCAGATGCGCGACGAGAAGCAACGCATCGCCGAAGCCGTGGCCCGGCAGATTCCCGACCATGCCTCACTGTTCATCAACATCGGCACCACCACCGAATCCATCGCCCGTGCCCTGCTCAACCACAACCACCTGAAGGTCATCACCAACAACCTGCACGTGGCGGCGATCCTGGCGGCCAAGGACGACTTCGAGGTACTGGTGGCCGGCGGCACGGTCCGTCGCGACGGCGGCGTGGTCGGCCAGGCAAGCGTCGACTTCATCAACCAATTCAAGGTCGATTTCGCCGTGGTCGGTATCAGCGGTATCGACGAGGACGGCAGTCTGCTGGACTTCGACTACCAGGAAGTACGGGTATCACAGGCGATCATCAGCAACGCCCGGCAGGTGCTGCTGGCGGCGGACTCGAGCAAGTTCGGCCGCAATGCCATGGTTCGCCTAGGTTCGATCAGCCTGATCGACTGCCTGGTGACCGACCAGGCCCCTTCTCCTGCCCTGACGCAGTTGCTCAACCAATACAAGATTCGTCTCGAGGTGGTTTGACGCCTTGGGCGTGACCGCGTGCCTCCCCCATGAAATCGAGCGCCACTCGCGCGGCGCTCGATTTCGGCGATCCTGAAAAGCGCCCACTGAGCCCCCACCTTTTTCACAAATGTTCATTTCCCTGTCATCCGATCAGTTTTTTCTATAAAGACTGACTGGCAGCCGCCTGTTCATTGCGCTAGTATTTTCGAAAGCGAACATCAATGTTCATATTCGATGTGAACAGCCCCAGGAGGCCTTGCCCGTGTCCCAGCCCGTTTCGTCCCAGCCACCACTCCAGGACTGCTACGACCTCGCCGTGATCGGCGGTGGCATCAATGGCGTCGGTATCGCTGCCGATGCCGCCGGGCGCGGCCTGAAGGTGTTCCTTTGCGAAAAGGACGACCTGGCACAGCACACCTCCTCGGCCAGCAGCAAGCTGATCCACGGCGGCCTCCGCTACTTGGAGCACTACGAGTTCCGCCTGGTGCGCGAAGCACTGGCCGAGCGTGAAGTCCTGCTGGCCAAGGCGCCGCACATCGTCAAACCCATGCGCTTCGTGCTGCCCCATCGCCCGCACCTGCGCCCGGCGTGGATGATCCGCGCCGGCCTGTTCCTCTATGACCACCTGGGCAAGCGCAAGCGCCTGGGCGCCTCGCGCAGCCTGCGCTTCGGCCCGGGATACCCGCTCAAGCCGGCCATCACCCGCGGCTTCGAATACGCCGACTGCGCGGTGGACGATGCCCGCCTGGTAGTGCTCAACGCCATGGCCGCCCGAGAAAAAGGTGCGCACATCCATACCCGCACCCGCTGCCTGCGCGCCGAGCGCATCGATGGCCTGTGGCAAGTGGAGCTGCAACATGCCGACGGCAGCCTGCAGAGCATCCGCGCCCGGGCACTGGTGAACGCAGCCGGCCCCTGGGTCGCCAGCTTCATCAAGGACGACCTCAAGCTCGATGCACCGTATGGCATTCGCCTGATCCAGGGCAGCCACCTGATCGTGCCGCGCCTGTACGAAGGCGAGCACGCCTATATCCTGCAGAACGAAGACCAACGCATCGTCTTCTGCATTCCCTACCTGGATCGCTTCACCCTGATCGGCACTACTGACCGCGAATACAGCGGTGACCCGGCCAAGGTCGCAATCACCGAACAGGAAACCGCCTATCTGCTCAAGGTGGTCAACGAACACTTCAATCATCAGCTCAGCCACGCCGACATCCTGCACACCTACTCGGGTGTACGCCCCCTGTGCAATGACGAGTCCGACAACCCCTCGGCGGTCACCCGCGACTACACCCTCGCGTTATCCGGCACTAAAGGCGAAGCCCCCCTGCTCTCGGTATTCGGCGGAAAGCTGACCACGTATCGCAAGCTGGCGGAGTCTGCCATGGCAGAACTCAAGCCGTTCTTCAGCGACATGCGCGGCAGTTGGACGGCACAAGCACCGTTGCCAGGAGGCGAGGACATGACCGATGCGCCATCCCTGGCCGAGGCCATGCTCGCCCGCCACGACTGGCTGCCAGTCGATATTGCCAAGCGCTGGGCAGCGACCTACGGCAGCCGTGTCTGGCAACTGCTCGACGGTGTTCAAGGCCCGGATGACCTTGGCCAGCCGATCGGTGCCGGCCTGTTCGGCCGTGAGGTGGATTATCTGCACGAGCACGAGTGGGCGCGCAGTGCCGAGGATATCCTGTGGCGGCGGACCAAGCTCGGATTGTTCACCAGCGCCAGCGAACAACAGGCGCTTGACCGTTACCTCGACCGTTACAAAGCTGCCAGCGCCCAGACAGATGCGGCGTGATTCGCCCCGGCAGCACAAATGCCGCTGCCAGGGCCATGCTCTGCTCATAGCCAGCGCCGGCAGGCCCGTTCGGTGAGCGTGTACCGCAACTGCCGTTCGGCAGCCTGAAGTTCCGACATGAGCGTGTTGGCACGTTGCATGTATTCTTCTTCGCTGATCGTTCCAGCGTCTACCAGCGCCTGCTCGGCATCCAGGCGGACATGGAACGGCTCGGCCAGCTCGGCGAATTCATCGACGTTACGCTGCTCAAGGTAACCCTCCCAGAACGGCCTGCTGACCAAGGAATCGCTAACCGCTCGCGGGTTCTCGGCCTGCAACACCTGCTGCTCGGCATTATCGACGTCTGCGACTGTGACCCTGGCCGCTCCCGGGTAGTGCATGCGCCGCGGCTGATCGGGCAAGCCAAGACGGCGAGCCAATCTGACCCGGTAGAACAACCGTGCCTCGATCTCATCCACAATCGGTGAGGGCTGCGACCCGCCTGCGGCGCCTTCAAGCAAAGCCATAGCCTGTCTGTCGGCCTCGTGCAACGCCTGTATATGTTGACTGGCGATGCGGTCCACCTGATCCAGGCGATACAAGGAGCGTCCCAGTTCGACCAGGCGCCGTTCGGCATCTCCCCCCCCTTCTGCCAGCAGCACCTGATGACCCTGCACCGCAACCTCAAGCTGGCTCAGAATCAGCAGCAGCCGATCCTCGCAGGTACGTACCCCTCCGGCTTCGCTGAAGACGAACTCTCTCAACGACTCCTGCTGCTCGCAAGCCTCAAGGATGTGCCAGACACGATCCCGATAATCCCACGCACAGAGGCCAAATTCATCGGTCTGCATGAAGTCGGCGAGAAAACGAAACAGGTCGGCAGAGCCTGATTCGTTTTGCAGCAAGTGCCACAGGTTACTGCGCCGGGCACGCGTACTACCGGTCTCATTGCCCAACCATCCTTCAAGCACAGCAGCATGGTTGATCCGGTTACCGACAGGACCCTCTGCATGCGCTGCAGAGGCGGGCCGAGCCGTGCGCAAGGCGACCCTGCTCTGTTCGTTCAGCGGGTTGCCTTGCAACGCCAGATTTCGCAGGTTGCCTCCCAGCGCCTGCAGCTCAGCCCGAACCTCGCGCAGGCGATTATCCCGGTAGTCGACCAGACTGCGCCAGGGCAGTTCACGGGGTGAACCGGGCAATCGCTCCAAGTTGCACCCGCGCAACGATAGCAGGCGCAGGCACCTCAAGCCGCCGAGAGAGGGCGGCCTGAGCAGGGGATTGTAGCCCAGCCGCAATGTGCGCAATCGCGTCAGCGCTTGCAGACGGCGCTCACCGGAGTTGTCGATGGTGATCCGGTTTCGCGATAGATCGAGCCTTCTCAGAAAGGCCATGTGCTCTATGCCTTCGGGAACCATCATCAGGCGATTGTTGCGCAGATCGAGGTCTATCAAGTTGGGAAAGCGGCCGAGGAAATCTGCGCCGATCTCTCTCAGGTCCATGTTGCGCAACCTCAGACGGCGCACATGCGCAAAACTCAGGCCGGAAGGCAGTTCAGGCAGGGTATTGATCCATTCACCCTCGATGACCAAGATATAGTCGCCACTCAGATCGACCAGCTTGCGCCGCCAGCAGCGGCGAATAGCCGTGGCTACCCGACGCCGACGCATAGCCTGCAACGGATTGCTCCAGCGGCCGGCCCACTCGCTCAGGCAGTTGCGAAGTTCCGTCAACTGGCGCTGCAACACGCCGTAGTGCTCCCAGAGGTCCGCCCGCTGCTCGACGAGCGGAAGGATATAGCTTTCCAACTGCGCGTCACTGAGGGTTGGAAATATCTGATGGATCCCCCTTCGGCAGGCCTGCCGCCCGGACACCTGCCGACCGCTCAGGGGGTATCCGAGTCGCCCATCACCCAGGCGCAGCGGCAGGCGCACACCATTGGCGATTGGCGCCATGCCAATCAGACTGGCGGCTTGATCACGGTCCGCATTGGCGCGGTGCGAGAGCCAGTCGGCCAACTGCAACTCCCCGGAATCGGCAGGCGACAGCCTGGCAAGCTGCTCCGGGTCCATACTCAACCACAAAGCTCGCAGAAAGCTGTCGGAAGCGACAGCTTCGGTCGCACGCGGGCCATCAAGGAGCTGATAACCTCGGCCTGTGGCCAGGATACGCCGTGCCGGCACAGTGGTCCGGGACGAAGACTGCAGCGATGGCTCGGGGTCCAAGGCATTCTCGAGGATTTCCAGCCTGACATCTGTCCAGGGAGCAATCTGCTCGATCAGGCGCACAGCCAACCGTCGGGTGTCGCCATTCACCGCCTGCCGCTGCCTCAGCCCGGCGCAGGCGCGATCAAGCCGCGCATCACGCAGGTGCCAGCGGGCTCGCTCGGCAAAGCTCAGCGGTACTCGTCCGAGCCGCCCCAGTTCGGACAGGTGCTGGGCCGTTGCAGTACTGAGAATTTCTCTGATGCCCCGCAGAGTCAAGCCAGGGAAATCGCGTTTCATCATGGCTTCTTCAGGGGTCAGGGTCAGCCCATTCGATCTAAGGCGTGTTTCAAAAGCATCTCCCGACAACATCGGATGCGCTTCATGCGCCTGGTGGCGCTCCAGCGCATCGAGCAGACGCGCCGGAGCACTTGCCCCCTCGACATGTAATCTACGCAACTTATCCTCGCTCAACCCGGTAGTCAGCAGCAGGTCATCAATCGTGGCATCGGTTGCCGTCGCAAGTTGACTACTCAATCGCCGAACCAGGTCACCGGCCCCCTGCCATTGCTGTGGCGATTCCAGTTCATGACGCCAGCCACCCGTGCCGTTATGCTCGATCAACGGGGCATAGGCATCGTCGCGTTCAGGGTGGACCACGCGCCAGGCATTCAGCTCAGGTGCTTCGCGCACGGCATATACACTTTCATGGGTACGCAGGTGGGTGCGTTCGCCAACGCTCACACGTCGCCCCCATGGCTGATCGACAACGGCTGTCCGGTAGGCCTGCAACCGCGGTTCAATCAGCTTTACCCGCTCCGAAGCTGTCCTGATGGGCACCAAATCGTCAACCAACGGGACACGCTTGAACGCTTGCGAAACGGCGCTCCCCCCGGTCGCCAGCAAAGCCCCGACAGCCATGCTCTCGGCCACACCGAACAGGTGGTCCAACGCGCCCTGGCGGTCTCCCAACTGCCAGTCCTGGTAGCCCTCGTACACTTCCTCGGCGAGTTGCACGGCGCTCACTGCCAGCATCACTTCTCCAAGCACTGGCACAAACAGGCTGACCATGCCGACCAGATCGAGTCCCGCTGCCATGTACCCCAGCAGCCGCTTGCGTCGCTCAGTTGTATCCACCTGCTCGGTGGCCACGGCCAGCATCTGTGCATCGTCGAGCAAGGTGGCGACACGCTGGGCACGAAGGTGCTCGAAAAGAGGGGATGCAATCTCGATATTCCTACCATCGAGCTGCAAAGTATCGTTCTGCTTGCTGTCTTTTAGCAGGCTGGCGAGCAGGCTGAAGAATACCGGCCGGTCGCGCTCGCTGACGAAGCGCAGGAAAAAACGTCGATAAGCTTCGCCATGCAAGCGCAAGGCGATCATGTCATATAGAGCCTGCCAGGACGCATGGCGACTCACTGCTCCCTGCGGGTCGCCCGGTATCCAGGCGATCACCGCTTCGATCTCGGCGCCCGGGGCGGGGCGCGCTTCCAGGGTGACAATACCCCGCATGCACTTGCCCAGCAGGTACAGCTGACGCGCCCTGACCTTTGCGCAAAGCGGTGGAACGACACAGCTGAACGACATGAAAGGCATCATCTGCAGGTAGCTACGTTCGTCAAGCTCGCCTTTGAGTCGGGCCAGATGCACGGCAACTTCAAGGTGTGCCCTGAAGCTCTCTTCGAACAGGCTGGCCACTCTCAGGCGACGTTGCCCTGGGGTGTCGCCTGGCTGATCGACGGGCGAAAGGGTTGCCTTGAGCAAGGCCTGATACCCCGCCCCCAGGTCAAGACGGCGGCACAGCGCGGCAAACTGCTCGAGCGACAAAGCTAGAGGTTTACCTTTGGAGTCGTGCAAATGGCCTTGGCGAAAGCTCGACGGTCGTGTCTCGTCGTCGTGGTAATTGTGCAGCGCAGCTGAAAGCAGGCTTTGAATGGAAGTAAAAAGCGCCCGCTGCAACGGCAGGCTGGAGAATTGCGAAGGTTGGAGCGACCCATGATAAACGGTGACGATGCTCGCATTGACGTCTGCGGCAGACACGCCGACCTCGCTCAATGCGCGGCTGAGCAGTGGCACAGCGTAGGCTTGCAGTTCAGGAATTTCCCGCAGTACCTCCCCGAGGCTCTGACTGGCAGCCTGCTGCCGGCGCAAGGCCAGGTGAAAAGCGCGTATCCGTTCGGGGGAAGCGCGGACCAGCCAGGCGGGAAGACGGCTGGCAATCAGCGAATCGATCGAGTCTTGGGCGAAACTGGCTTCTGGCATGATGTAGATTCCTGCATAAGAGCCACCATCACACCAACTACAGCGCGCGCCGTGGCGGTACAAAATTGCATTGCACCCGACCACCTTCGTTCGGATTACCGGAAGCCACAGGACAATTCATTCGGAAATCCGACCACAACGTGCGGTATTGAATCGTCATGAAATGGTTGTTGCCCAGCATTTTCATGGCGTTATGATCGAGCAACCAGGCTGGCACGACTCATGCTCTATACTCGGTAGCCGAATGCACCACGCTCCATGCTGTATTCGTTGAACGAAAGAGTCCGCCAACGGCTCCATAAAAAAAACAAACACGTCGAGGAAAATTTGATGCGCATCGTTCGTCAATTGCTGGGCGCCGCCATCGCGGCAGCAGTCATTTCGTCGCCTGTCATGGCCGAAGAACTGACCGGCACCCTGAAGAAGATCAAGGACTCGGGCACCATCACCCTGGGCCATCGCGACTCCTCCATTCCGTTCTCCTACCTGGCCGGCAAACCGGAACCGGTAGGCTACTCCCACGACATCCAGCTGGCCGTCGTCGAAGCCCTGAAGAAGCAACTGGGCACCGACATCAAGGTCAAGTACAACCTGGTCACCTCGCAGACCCGCATCCCGCTGGTGCAGAACGGCACCGTGGACCTTGAGTGCGGCTCCACCACCAACAACGTCGAGCGCCAGCAGCAGGTCGGCTTCTCGGTGGGCATCTTCGAAGTCGGCACCCGCCTGCTGACCAAGCTCAAGGATGGCCAGCCATCCTATAAAGACTTTGCCGACCTGGCCGGCAAGAACGTGGTGACCACCGCCGGCACCACCTCCGAGCGCATCCTCAAGGCGATGAACGCCGACAAGCAGATGAAGATGAACGTGATCTCCGCCAAGGACCACGGTGAAGCCTTCAACATGCTCGAAAGCGGCCGCGCCGTGGCCTTCATGATGGACGACGCCCTGCTGGCCGGTGAAATGGCCAAGGCCAAGAAACCGACCGACTGGGTCATCACCGGCACGCCGCAGTCGTACGAAATCTACGGCTGCATGGTGCGCAAGGACGACCCGGCCTTCAAGAAAGCGGTCGACGAGGCCATCGTCGCCTACTTCAAGTCGGGTGACGTCAACAAGAGCTACGACAAGTGGTTCCAGCAGCCGATTCCGCCAAAGGGCCTGAACCTGCAGTTCCCGATGAGCGACGAGCTTAAAAAACTGATCGCCGAGCCGACCGACAAGGCGGCGGACGAGAAGAAGTCCTGACCTCCGGCAAATAGTGGCCTGAAGCGCATCCGCGCGAATCCATCCAACAGGCCACTTAGTTAGTGTCTAACCTTTACATCCGAGGGCGCCGAACGCCCCCGGATGTATCGAGGTGCCCGTGAAACAACCGTCTGAGGGGAAATCCCGATGAATTACAACTGGGACTGGGGCGTGTTCTTCAAGTCCACCGGCGTGGGCAGCGAAACCTATCTGGACTGGTACGTCACCGGCCTGGGCTGGACCATCGCCATCGCCATCTCCGCCTGGATCATCGCCTTGCTGCTGGGCTCGCTGCTCGGCGTGATGCGTACCGTACCCAACCGTCTGGTGTCAGGGATCGCCACCGCCTACGTCGAACTGTTCCGCAACGTGCCGCTGCTGGTGCAACTGTTCATCTGGTACTTCCTGGTGCCGGACCTGCTGCCAGAAGGCCTGCAGGAATGGTTCAAGCAGGACCTCAACCCGACCACCTCGGCACTGATCAGCGTGGTCATCTGCCTGGGCCTGTTCACCGCCGCCCGTGTCTGCGAGCAGGTGCGCACCGGCATCCAGGCGCTGCCCCGCGGCCAGGAGTCGGCCGGGCGCGCGATGGGCTTCAGCCTGCCGCAGATCTACATGAACGTGCTGCTGCCCCAGGCCTACCGGATCATCATTCCGCCGCTCACCTCGGAATTCCTGAACGTGTTCAAGAACTCCTCGGTGGCCTCGCTGATCGGCCTGATGGAGCTGCTGGCGCAGACCAAGCAGACCGCCGAGTTCTCCGCGAACCTGTTCGAAGCATTCACCCTGGCCACCCTGATCTACTTCACCCTGAACATGGGCCTGATGCTGCTCATGCGCATGGTCGAGAAGAAAGTCGCGGTACCGGGCCTGATTTCCGTGGGAGGCAAGTAAATGGACATGGATTTCAGTGAAATCATCCCGGCCCTGCCCGCCCTCTGGGACGGCATGGTCCTGACCCTGCAACTGATGATCATGGGCGTGGTCGGCGGCATTGCCCTGGGCACCATCCTTGCCCTGATGCGCCTGTCGTCGAACAAGCTGCTGGCCAATATCGCCGGCACCTACGTCAACTACTTCCGCTCCATCCCACTGCTGCTGGTGATCACCTGGTTCTACCTGGCGGTGCCGTTCGTGCTGCGCTGGATCACCGGCGAAGACACCCCGGTGGGCGCCTTCACCTCCTGCGTCGTGGCCTTCATGATGTTCGAGGCGGCCTACTTCTGCGAAATCGTCCGCGCCGGCGTGCAGTCGATCTCCAAGGGCCAGATGGGCGCCGCGCAGGCGCTGGGCATGAGCTACGGCCAGTGCATGCGCCTGATCATCCTGCCCCAGGCGTTTCGCAAGATGACGCCGCTGCTGCTGCAACAGAGCATCATCCTGTTCCAGGACACCTCGCTGGTCTACACCGTCGGCCTGATCGATTTCCTCAACTCGGCCCGCTCCAACGGCGACATCATCGGACGCTCCCATGAGTTCCTGATCTTCGCCGGTGTCGTTTATTTCCTCATCAGCTTCTCCGCTTCCTGGCTGGTCAAGCGCCTGCAAAAAAGGATCACCGTATGATTTCCATCAAGAACGTCAACAAGTGGTACGGGGACTTCCAGGTGCTGACCGACTGCAGCACCGAGGTCAAGAAGGGTGAAGTGGTGGTCGTGTGCGGTCCTTCCGGCTCGGGCAAGTCCACCCTGATCAAGTGTGTCAACGCGCTGGAGCCTTTCCAGAAAGGCGACATCGTGGTCGACGGCACCTCCATCGCCGACCCGAAGACCAACCTGCCCAAGCTGCGCTCGCGGGTGGGCATGGTGTTCCAGCACTTCGAGCTGTTCCCGCACCTGTCGATCACCGAGAACCTGACCATCGCCCAGCGCAAGGTGCTCGGCCGCAGCGAGGCGGAAGCCACCAAGAAGGGCCTGGCCCTGCTCGACCGCGTGGGCCTCGGCGCCCACGCCAAGAAGCACCCCGGCCAGCTGTCCGGCGGCCAGCAGCAGCGCGTGGCGATCGCCCGCGCCCTGTCGATGGACCCGATCGTCATGCTGTTCGACGAACCGACCTCGGCGCTGGACCCGGAAATGGTCAACGAAGTACTGGACGTGATGGTCGAGCTGGCCCACGAAGGCATGACCATGATGTGCGTAACCCACGAGATGGGCTTCGCGCGCAAGGTCGCCAACCGGGTGATCTTCATGGACAAGGGCCACATCATCGAGGATTGCCAGAAGGAAGACTTCTTCGGCAACCCCGAAGGCCGCCACGAACGCACTCAACACTTCCTCAGCAAGATCCTGCAACACTAAGCAGGCACTGCTGCCCGGCGCTGCCGGGCAGCGGATGCTGGTGGTGACAAGGCCACTGTGATGAAATGCGACCCCTCGCTCCTTCGCCCTGCCCAGCCTGCCGTGAAATCCCGTCTGATCCGCCAACTGCTCGTCCCGCCCCTGGTCATCCTGCTGATGGTCGGTCTGGGCTTCGCCGGCTTCCTGATCAGCGAGAACAACGGTATCCGCACCCTCAGCGAGAACGGCGAGCGCCAGCTGGAGCTGCATGCCCGTACCGTCGAAAGCGAAATCAGCAAGTACACCTACCTGCCCAGCCTGCTGGAGCTGGAAGACAGCGTCTCGCGCCTGCTCACCGACCCCGAGGCCGGTGACCGCCAGGCCGTCAACGAATACCTCGAGGGCCTGAACCGGCGCAGTCGCAGCCGGGCGATCTTCGTCCTCGACACCAACGGCCGGGTCCAGGCCACCAGCAACTGGCGCGACGCCGACTCCTTCCTCGGCGAGGACCTGGCGTTCCGCGCCTACTTCCAGGTCGCCGTGCGCGGCGAGCCAGGACGCTTCTACGGCATCGGCAGCACCACCGGTGAAGCCGGCTATTACCTGGCCCACGGGCTGGAGGAGCACGGCAAGATCATCGGCGTGGCGGTGATCAAGGTGCGCCTGGACACCCTTGAGGAGCGCTGGCAGCGTGCCCGTCTGGAGGCCTTTGTCAGCGACGAGAACGGCATCATCATTCTCTCCAGCGACCCGGCCCGGCGCCTGAAATCAGTACGCCCGCTCAACCCGCAGATCAAGGAGCGCCTGGCGCGCAGCCTGCAATACTACTGGTGGCCGCTCAACGAACTGCAACCGCTGGCCCGCGAAACCCTGGCCGACGGCGTGGAAAAGCTCACCTTCCCGGCCAACAGCGAGACCGACCAGGGCAAGCAGCGGGAGGTGTCCTACCTGGCCCAGACCCGCCGCCTGGTCGACACCCCCTGGCATTTCACCCTGCTCACCCCGCTGCAGGACCTGCGCCGCGAATCAATGATGCAGGGCATCCTGGTGGGCGTGGCCTTCGCCCTGCTGGCGATCCTGGCCATCGCCTGGAACGAGCGGCGCAAGGTGATCGCCACCCGCCTGGCCGCCCGCGAGGCGCTGGAAGAAGCCAACAGCCAGCTGGAACGCAAGATCACCGAGCGCACCGCCGACCTGCGCGCCAGCAACGAACGGCTCAAGGGCCAGATCCGCGAACGCCGCCACGCCGAGCAGACCCTGCGCCACGCCCAGGACGAACTGGTCCAGGCCGGCAAGCTGGCGGCCATCGGGCAGATGTCCACCAGCATTGCCCATGAGTTGAACCAGCCGCTGGCAGCCTTGCGCACCCTGTCCGGCAACACCGTGCGCTTCCTCGAACGCGGCGCGCTGGAAACCGCCAGCGCCAACCTGCTCACCATGAACGACCTGATCGACCGCATGGGCCGCATCACCGCCAGCCTGCGCTCGTTCGCCCGACGTGGCGACGACAGCGGCCAGGCCTCGCTGGAAAAGGCGGTGGAGGCCACCCTTCAGGTGTTGGCCAACCGCATCAGCGCCTGTCATCTGCAACTGCACCGACAGTTCGACGACCAGCTGCTGGCCATCGATCAGACCCGGCTGGAACAGATCCTGGTCAACCTGATCGGCAACGCCCTCGACGCCATGGCCACCCAACCGCTGCCGCAACTGTGGCTGGAAGGCGAGGCGCAGGGCGACAAGTATCGCCTGCGGGTGCTCGACAATGGCCACGGCATCGATGCCGAGGCGCGCAAGCACCTGTTCGAACCTTTCTTCACCACCAAACCGGGCGAGCATGGCCTGGGACTTGGCCTGACCCTGTCGGCGAGCCTGGCCACCGCCGCCAAGGGTACACTGAGCGTCGAACATCCCGCCGGTGGCGGCACTGCGTTCGTGCTTGCCCTGCCCCTGGTCACGCCCCCTAGCGAATTGGCTGAGCCTCTATGAAACAAGCACCTCTCACCGTCCTGATCGTCGAAGACGACCCGCACGTGCTGCTCGGCTGCCAGCAGGCGCTGGCCCTGGAAGACATCGCCTGCGAAGGCGTCGGCAGCGCCGAGCAGGCCCTGGAGCGCATCGGCGACGACTTTGCCGGTATCGTCGTCAGCGATATCCGCCTGCCAGGCATCGATGGCCTGGAACTGCTCAACCGCCTCAAGGCCCGCGACCGCAGCCTGCCGGTGGTGCTGATCACCGGCCACGGCGACATCGACATGGCGGTCGGCGCCATGCGCAACGGCGCCTATGATTTCATGGAAAAGCCCTTCTCGCCCGAGCGCCTGGTCGAGGTGGTGCGCCGGGCGCTGGAGCAGCGCGGCCTGTCCCGCGAGGTGTTCGCCCTGCGCCGTCAGCTGGCCGAACAGAGCAGCCTGGAAGGGCGGATCATCGGCCGCTCGCCGGCCATGGAGCAGTTGCGCGAACTGATCGCCAACGTCGCCGACACCTCGGCCAACGTGCTGATCGAAGGCGAGACCGGCACCGGCAAGGAGCTGGTCGCACGTTGCCTGCACGATTTCAGCCGGCGCCAGGGCCAGCCGTTCGTGGCGCTGAACTGCGGCGGCCTGCCGGAGAACCTGTTCGAAAGCGAAATCTTCGGCCACGAGGCCAACGCCTTCACCGGCGCCGGCAAGCGTCGCATCGGCAAGATCGAGCACGCCAATGGCGGCACGCTGTTCCTCGACGAGGTCGAGAGCATGCCGATCAACCTGCAGATAAAGCTGCTGCGCGTGCTGCAGGAGCGCACCCTGGAGCGCCTGGGCTCAAACCAGAGCATCCCGGTGGACTGCCGGGTGATCGCCGCGACCAAATCCGACCTCGCCGTACTGGGCCAGAGCGGCCAGTTCCGCAGCGACCTGTACTACCGTCTTAACGTGGTCACCCTCGAGCTGCCGCCACTGCGCGAGCGTCGCGAAGACATCCTGCAGCTGTTCGAACACTTCCTGCAGCAGTCGGCCTTACGCTTCGACCGCGAAGCACCGACCCTCGACAGCCAGACCCTGTCACAGTTGATGGCCCACGACTGGCCAGGCAACGTACGCGAGCTGCGCAACGTCGCCGAGCGCCATGCGCTGGGCCTGCCCGCGTTCAAGAAGGGCACCAGTGCCGGCGCCAGCCAAGGGCTTGGCTTTGCCGAAGCGGTGGAGGCATTCGAGCGCAACCTGCTCAGCGATGCTCTGCAACGCAGCGGCGGCAACCTCAGCCAGGCCAGCCAGGAGCTGGGCATGGCCAAGACCACGCTGTTCGACAAAGTGAAGAAATACGGCCTCGGCTGACCTGCAACCCGAATCTGGAAAGACAACGTGGACCTGGTATTCAAAGCGGCCCTGGGCGCCGGCGTGGTGGTGCTCCTGGCAATCCTGGCGAAGACCCGCAACTACTACGTCGCCGGGCTGGTGCCGCTGTTTCCCACCTTCGCCCTGATTGCCCACTACATCGTCGGCAAGGGCCGCTCACTGGCAGACCTGAAGAGCACGATCCTGTTCGGGATGTGGTCGATCATTCCCTACTTCGTGTACCTGGCCACGCTGTACCTGCTGGTCGAGCGCATGCGCCTGGAGGCATCGCTAGCCCTGGCCACGGTCGCCTGGCTGGCGGCAGCGACCGTGCTGGTGACCCTGTGGGTGCGAATGCATTGAAGCCCTAGAGCCCGGCGATATGCGTCACATCCTGCCGATGCGCCTGCAGGTAGGGTAGGACCGCCCCCAGCAACGGCGCCTTGAACGGTTCCTGGAAACGATGCGCCAGCCCTGGAATCAGCCGCAACTGGCTGCCCTGGATATGCGCCGCCAGATGCACCCCGTGCATCACCGGCAGCAACGGATCGGCGGTGCCGTGCACCACCAGAGTCGGCACTCGCAGCTGATCGAGCAGTTCGACCCGGCTGGGTTCGGCAAGGATCGCCATGATCTGGCGCTTGACCCCTGCCGGATTGAACGCCCGGTCATAAGCCACGGCGGCTTGCTCCAAGAGCACGGCACGGTCCTCCCGCACCCCGGGGCTGCCCAGCGCCGCCAGCAGGTCGGCCTGCTGTTCGATGGCCACCTCGCGGCTCGGCGCGCTGCGCCGCGCCAACAACTGCACCAGCGCCGGATCCGGCGCCGGCAGGCCAGCGGCACCCGAGCTGGACATCACCAGGGTCAGGCTGCTCACCCGCTCCGGGGCCATCGCCGCCAGGTGCTGCGCGATCATGCCGCCCATGCTCACCCCCAGCACATGGAACTGGCGGATCCCCAAGGCATCCATCAGGCGCAAACCGTCACCGGCCATGTCGGTGAGGGTATAAGGCGCCGACACCGGCAGGCCCAGCTTGTAGCGCAGCAATTCGACGGTCAGGTTGGCCGAAGCCGGCAGCTGGTTCCAGCGCGACAGGCCGACATCACGGTTGTCGTAGCGGATCACGCGAAAGCCTTGGAGGCACAGGGCCTCGACGACGTCGTCCGGCCAGTGGATAAGCTGCCCGCCCAGGCCCATGACCAGCAACAGCGCCGGGTCACGGGGCGCACCGACGCTTTGGTAGACCAGGCTCAGTTCACCCAGTTCGGCCCGTTGCACCGGCACATGGACGTCGCAGCGACCCTCGGCGAAGCTCGCCGGCACGCTGACCAGCAGCAAGAAGAAAAGTAGTAAAGCCCGCATGAAAGAAACACCAGATGCAGATCCCCAGTAAACACAAGTCTGATGAATTTCGTGCAAGCGCGCTGCCACAGTTCTGTGACAATTCGATGAATCCTGTCAGAGGATCACCACTGCATAGGTACTGCACGGGCATGCCTTCGCCCCGTTTCAATGGGAGTTCTACTCACCGTACATTGGACCTGACATGGCATGAACATCCCATCCGACACCTATCGACCGTTTTCCCTGCCCCCCCTGTTCCCCGGCCTTGCCGAAACGCAAGCGAATGAGCGAGCTTTGGCGCAACTGCGACAAACACATCGAACATTCAGCCAACTGCTCAATCTTGCCCCGAACGTAGTACAGATACTCAATGATGCCTTGCGCGCCCTCTTCAATACCGACCCTGAACACTGCGGATTGCACTTCGACGCAAGTAGCTCGCTACTGATCAACTTGCCTTCGTTGGCAGCCTACGTACGCCATCACCCCATCGCTCCCACCGATCTGGATCGACGCGCGACGCTACAAGGGCGGGACGGCACACATGCGAAAGTGCTCGAACTGCGCCCCAGTGAACTCCATGCGCGCCTTCGCGCACTGGACATACCCACACTCGTTCGCCAGCGCTGGCAGGGGTACTGGCAAGCACGTGCCAAGGGCACCCCCTCCAGCAGGTTGGCGGTTGCCCAACAGCAGTATCGACTGCACTTCATGGCGTCTGTGGAAATCGCCCTGACCAACAGATTTCTGACCCAGGAGCAAGCACGCCCAGTGTTTGCATTGCTGGACAATCCAGAATGGCTGCGCATCGACAATAAACGCATTGCAATCGAGGCACTGGCCCAACCTGTCGGGGGCCTGCTCATCAGCATTGAAAATGAAGCAGGACAGGTGCTGTATCGTCCCGATCGGCACCCCGCGTTCAGTTTCCATGCCAGCCGCCAGGCCATGGAAACAGTGCTGGATATCACGGGTGAGAATACCAACGTCTATACGCCCCTTGAAGATATCGGCGATGGATGTACCGCGTTGGTGAATGGGCTGCTGTCGACATTGCTCGCCACGCTCGATCACAATCCTGGTGATGATATCGGGCAGCATGCGGGTCAAGCATTGCACTTGGCCAAAGAACTGGCATCGGCCTGGAGCGCCTCGGAATTCTTCAGCCTGCCACCCAGCCCACCACCTCTGCCGGCGTCCTGCGTCCCCCATCCCACGCTGTTCGACCTCGGCGGCATGGAAGCCAACATCTCACTCTCCGTACGCTCCAGCACGGTTCAACAGCAGTTGCACTTGTTGAACGCCCTTCCCGATGCTCAAAGGGCGCAGCGCAAGCACTGCCAGCAGGCGTTGGAGGCAGCCTGCACAGCGGCAAAAACCGCGATCCAATCGATGCTCGCCTCGCCGAAGTGGCACAGCGCCGCAGTGCCTCCCCCTGCCAGCCCGGGCCTTGTCCAGGCACACCGCGATGGGCTATTGGCCCATGCACGCTTTCAGCACTTGCTGCAACAAATCGATGATCAGCAACTGCACTGGGTCGAGTCGCTGATATCAGGATCGGCCGGTGAGGCTGTCGTGGCTCAGGTAGCGCTCTCGATGCCCGTCAACCCAACAACCTCCCAACAGACAATCCGCGATACGATCCCTGGCGCCCTGGTGATCACTGCAAGATCTCATCTGACCCAGGCCACGAAAGGCGCCATGCTGCTTTACTGGGCCGGGGAACACGGCGGCTTGCTGCGCTGCGCGAATCGGGCCGAGCTTGAGCACTGTTTCCATGCCAGCCTTGACCCTGACATCGCCCTCGATCTTTCCGAAATTGAGGGGGATGCGATCAGCCATATGCTCACCACACAACTGAAGGCAAGCTATCAAGCCAAACAATGGATCCAGAACACCCAAGGCCTGGACGCAGCGGCTACCGCGTTGCCTGGTATCCGGGAAAACCTCGAAAAGGGCCTGGGCGTGGCACGTCACGCGGCCCGGGAAATCGCCTTGCGATTGGTGGCGCAGCACGACCATATCGTGGCAACAGCCGGCGCGCCGCTCAACAAGTTGCAGGCCATGCCCGCCAATACCCGCGGAAGGTTGAAGGTGCTGCTCGACGACTACTTGATAGCCTTGAGCAACAGCAATGCCTTGATTGAACGCGAACTGCCCGATCGTCAGGACTTCTGCCGCCAACGAATCGAACGACGCCTGAAGCAGGATTTCGACGGTTACCTGGGCGAGGCAATATCCCTGCAATTGCCTGTCAGTGCCCGAATCGGCAGGGTGTCTACCGTCCCAGGCCCTGGTGGTACGCCGACCAAACAAGGCCTGCTCCCCAGTCCCGAGCGGGAAATATTGCCTCTGGAAACAGTGCTGGTCGAACACATCGACGATGCCATGCTTGCCCGACTGAAGTTCCTGACCGTGCAAGTGAAGACACCCAATGCCAAATTACGTGATGACCTGGTGGCAGGCATCACCGATAGCTATTTGCACAGCGTGGCCAGCGAGCTCGACCTGGGGCAGCACTACGAAGACCTGATCAGCACGACGTTCATGGGGCAGGACGACACGGGCTTTCAATTTGCCTATCGTCGCGAAACCCTGATAGAGCCTTACCGGCTGATGTTGAAACTGCAAAGCCTGTTGTTTCATGAGAGCGGCTACCTCAGCGATTACAGCAACGCCATGCTTGCAATCGCAATCGATGCAACCAGCAAGGATCAATGGCAAGTCGATAACCACGACATCCGGATGCTGCCAGCCACATTGACCGCTGGCGGCAAGGATACCCACGAGCAACCCACGACGCTCACAGGCGTGACGTTCATCGAGGATCAAGCCAGCAAAACCACTGTGTTGTATCGTCCCGATCACCCCACCAGTCCGCTGCGACAGTATGCCGACCTCGAAAGCGCTCGCCTGAGCCTATATGAAGGTTGCGCCGACGAACTTGAAATCAAATACCTGCTCAGCCGGGCACTGCAAGGCGATCCGAGGGCACACCGCGCACGCATTCTTCAGGCGCAAGCCCGCCACTACGATGGCATGATCGGGCTGGGGGCAGCCTGGCCCGCCTCGATGTCGCTGGCCCACGTGCAACTGAATGCTGAAATGGGCCGACTGATACACGCCAACCGAGCCACCTCCCGCTCCAACCAGGACCTGGCCCTCGCGTATCTTGCGGGACAGGCCGGCAAGGTACTGATCGGCTTCAAGCTGGCCTTGGGCATCGTCCCGATACTCGGACTGCCAATGGGACTCTATGACCTCTTCGAATCATCTGCCGAATTGGTCAAGGCAATCGGCGATGGCAAAACCGTCGACATCCTGGATGCCATCCAGAACGTGTTGGCAAGCATCATCGATGTGGCCATGGACTTGCTGGGAGGTGGCATTGGCATCACCCCGGCGTCCATTCGCCAGGCCACCAACCGCCAACAACTTCGACGCTTGCACGATCATGGGACACTGCTCAAGCACCTGTCCACCACTGACGAATCGCGGCGGGCACGCTTTGCAGGTTACGAGGCAGAAGACAACCTATCGCTCGACGGCCTCAAGCCTGGGGCTACCGGGCAGTATCAAGGGATCTATCGCCTGGGCCAGGCGCATTACATTGAGGTACACGGTCGCCCTGTCGAGGTCCGTTGGAGCGCTGCCGACAATACCTGGGAGCTGGCCGGTAACCGCCAGAAAACCTACAGGCGGGCCATCGCCTTGGACGATCAGGGCAATTGGGACACCCACTTCGCCTTGTATGGCGTGCATCGTCTGGGCGCGGGTGCAGGTGGTGGACAGGCCCTGTACCGACTGGCCGACACGCTCGAGCCTCTCTGGCCGTCGGCAGTCAGGGAACGGCTACCGCGCTGGTGGACAGAGCGTGCCTACCGTCGCCATCAACAGCTTCGCGAGAGCATTACCCGGGACACGGCAACCTTCCACACACAGGCCAGCGCCCTCAACGAGCGGATGAAACAGTCCTTCCAGCTCACCGATGCGCACGATGCTTCGCTGATTAGTCGCTTGAAGAACTGCATTGTGCAAGCCAAACGCATCCATGGCGACTGCCTGGCGTTCGAGGAAGTCTCTTCCGGGCGCATCAGAAACAGTGCAAGGCTTCAGGCCAACGACCTGGCCATGGTCGCTTGCGATGGGCACTACCGACTCATCGAGCTGGCCAGGAAACGGCTGAAGGAAATCCTGGACAACATAGACAACATCAGCTCGGCGTTACGTACCAAGACGGAGGGGCTGGCAACGGTTCAATCCCCGTCACAACTACCGGCTCTGACCCAGGAACTGTTGGGATTGCGCAAGCAGATGCATGACGCAAGATGGACGGCCCTGGAGGAAATCGATGAGATAAGGCGGCAAATCGAAGGGTTGCGGGTCTGGCGCGGGAAGGTTAATCAAGTAGGCAATCGAGCCGAACTGTTCAAGGACATAGATCTCGAACTGGCCACCCTGAATGACGCGACCCTCAACTACCTGAGTGCCGGCAACTTAGTGGCCTTGATCGTCAAACTCCCCGAGACACTGGAAGGCTCCTGGATTAGCCTGCAGCGGCTCCTGCAGAAGCCTCGCAGCGACCTGGACCGCGCTATGTACGTCCTGCATGAGCTCCACAATGCCAATCCCAGTGCTAGCCAGCGCCAGGCGATTCTCGCCCATTCGCTCGACACGATCAGCCAGTTCCGCAGCAAGCTGCGTTACTGTGAAACCAGCTATGCCCAGCATTTCGATACCGCTTCGACCCAACGCTTCGTCACCCATCTGGATGCCTACGCCGAGTATTTCCGCAATTTCCTGCGCAACCGACAGAAGCCGCTACCGGCGGCCACCCACACGGGCAGCAGCCGTCCACGGGTATTCGAAACGACGCCCAACCAATGGTTGATCGGGACCGTTAACCAGCAGCAGCCTCATATCTACCGTATCACCGGTCCCGGTGGACGAACGGAGCTCTGGGTGCGCAACGGCGACGGTACGTTCACCCTCAGCAATCCAGAAACGCGCCTGCCCTCGGTACGAACAGCCACACTGGCGGAACTGCAGCGCGAAGGCCAGCGACACCTTGATGAGCTTGCAGCCTTCAACCGCAAGGTGGACCGATATGCGGCCCAGGGCATGGACGGCGCCAGCCTGGAAGACACCCTGCTGTTCAAGGCGCACGACCTGGAACATCAAGCAACCCAGATCGCCCAGCACGCACCTGAGGATGCCTTGGTATCGCAATTGCGCAACGCTGCTCGCACAGTTACCGCACGAGGGCGGCAGCTGCGCATCGACAACGTGCTGCGTACCCGTGAACCCACTGCGGGACAATTACGCTACCTAGTGGAGCAGGACGTCGTCAGCATCGACAAGGTCGGTGGCCTGACCGAGTTGAAGCGCACACCCGACGGGCGACGGGACTTCTTGCAGGAGTTCGTCATAAAGGACAGCCGCAGCTTACCGGCCAAGCCAGTGTGGTACGCGCACTTTCATTACAACAAGCAGAATCCGGCATTCGGTGATTTCGTCAAGGCTCACTTGAAGACACCTGCTCAACGTTACCTGGGACGTGAATGGCAGGACAACCATCTTGAGGTGATCTGGCGCGGTGACATACCCCGTGACGAGGCTCAGCGGCACTTCGCAAGCGTGTTCTAAAGGACTAAGGCATCCGCGACGGATGCCTTTTTATTGTGACTCCAGCGGCATCGACATTCACCCAATCATGAGGGAAACTCAACAAAACTTCGCCCTTGTCCAAGCTTTCTAACGGAGCCCGTTGTGCTTGAAATACGCCACTTGAAAACCCTTCATGCGCTACGCGAAGCCGACAGCTTGGTGGAGGCCGCCGAACGCCTGCACCTGACCCAGTCGGCACTGTCGCACCAGTTCAAGGAACTGGAGGAGCGCCTGGGCCTGCCGCTGTTCGTGCGCAAGACCAAGCCCATCCGCTTCACCAGCGCCGGCCTGCGCCTGCTGCAACTGGCCGACGCCACCCTGCCGCTGCTGCGCGGCGCTGAACGCGATATCGCCCGCCTGGCCGGCGGCACCGCCGGACGCCTGCACATGGCCATCGAGTGCCACAGCTGCTTCCAATGGCTGATGCCGACCATCGACCAGTTCCGCGACGCCTGGCCGGAGGTGGAACTGGACCTGGCCTCGGGCTTCGCCTTCGCCCCGCTGCCGGCCCTGGCCCGTGGCGACCTGGACCTGGTGGTGACATCCGACCCCGTGGACCTGGCCGGCATCACCTACGTGCCGCTATTCACTTATGAGGCCATGCTCGCCGTGGCCAACCAGCATGCGCTGGCCAGCAAGCCGTTCATCGTGCCCCAGGACCTGCTCGACCAGACCCTGATCACCTACCCAGTGGAGCGCGACCGACTGGACATCTTCACCCGTTTCCTGGAGCCGGCTGACATCGAGCCGGCGGCGGTGCGCACCTCGGAGCTGACGGTGATGATGATGCAACTGGTGGCCAGCGGCCGCGGCGTGTGCGGCATGCCGCACTGGGCGCTGCACGAGTACAGCTCGCGGGGCTACGTGAAGGGCAAGCGCCTGGGCGAGAAAGGGTTGTTCGCCACACTCTACGCCGCAGTGCGCACCGACATGCTCGATGCGCCATACATGCGCGACTTCCTGCTGACCGCCAAGGACACCTCGTTCGCCACCCTGGACGGGGTCAGCGCGGTACGTTGAGGCCTTCGCGCCACAGCGGCAGGATCAGGTCGCGAGTCAGAGGGGCCAGATCCAGGTCCGTCGCCTGGTCGGCGGACAGCCAGGTCACCTCTTCGATTTCCGCCGCCGGGCTTACCGTCTCGACGCATTGGACGCGAAACAACTCGGCCTGCACTTCGAAGCCCGGTTCGTTGGCGGCCGGGGCACTGAAACGGCCCAAGTGAAGGGCCTCGGCCGGATCGACGCACAAGCCCAGCTCCTCGTGCAGCTCGCGCACCAGCGCCTGGGCCGGCGACTCGCCCGCATCGATCTTGCCGCCGGGCTGCATGAACGCCTGGGTGCCGCGTTTGCGGACCAGCAGGGTGCGGCCTTGCAGGTCGATGAGCAGAGCGGCGGCGATACGGATGGTGTTGGACATGCTGGACTCACGAGCAGATGAAGGGCCGCAGGATACCTGACCAGGCCCTGTCGCGGGGCAAACCCACGCGTAATCGACAACTCCGCAACAGGCGGACGAACGGCCCCTTGCCAAGTCGCCGGCAACCGGCCATAACCAACCCATGAACCTCCCTGCCCCGCAACACCCGGTGCTCGGCCTGTTCCACCCCGCCGTCGCCACCTGGTTCCGCCAGCGATTCGCCACGGTCACCGAGGCCCAGGCCGGCGCCTGGCCATTGATCCACGGTGGCCAGTCGATGCTGCTGGCCGCCCCGACCGGCTCGGGGAAGACCCTCAGCGCCTTCCTCGCCGTGCTCGACGAGCTGTTCCGCCAGGGCCTGGCGCAAGGCGGCGAACTGCCGGCGCAGACCCTGGTCGTCTACGTCTCACCGCTCAAGGCGCTGTCCAATGACATCCGCTTGAACCTCGACGCGCCGCTCGAAGGCATCGGCGGGCAACTCGAACAGTTTGGCCTCAAAGCCCCGCGCATCACCACCGCCGTACGCACCGGCGATACCCCGCAGAAGGAGCGCGCGGCCATGCGCAAGCTGGCGCCGCATATCCTGGTGACCACGCCGGAATCACTCTATGTGCTGATGGGCTCGGCCTCGGGCCGCGAGGGGCTGGCCAACGTGCACACGGTGATCGTCGACGAGATCCACGCGCTGGCCGGCAACAAGCGCGGTTGCCACCTGGCGCTGACCCTTGAGCGTCTGCAGGCCCTGACAGGACGGCCGCTGCGTCGCATCGGCCTGTCCGCCACCCAACGCCCTGTGGAGCGCGTGGCGCGTTTCCTGGTCGGGCATGAACGCCCCTGCGCCATCGTCGATATCGGCCATGCCCGCCATCGTGACCTGGCCCTGGAAGTGCCACCCGTGCCGCTGGGCGCGGTGATGGCCACGGATGTCTGGGACCTGGTCTACGACCGCCTCGCCACCCTAGCCCGCGAGCACCGCACCACCTTGGTGTTCGTCAACACCCGGCGCCTGGCCGAGCGCCTGACCCGCCACCTTGGCGAGCGCCTGGGCAACCACGCGGTGGCAGCGCACCACGGCAGCCTGGCCAAGGAGCATCGCCTGGCCGCCGAGCAGCGCCTGAAGGGCGGCGAACTGCAGGTGCTGGTGGCCACCGCCTCGCTGGAGCTGGGAATCGATATCGGTGAGGTCGACCTGGTCTGCCAGATCGCCTCGCCGGGTTCGATCGCCGCCTTCCTGCAGCGAGTCGGACGCTCCGGCCACCAGGTCGACGGCGTGCCCAAGGGGCGCCTGTTTCCCACCTCACGGGACGATTTGATCGAGTGTGTCGCCCTGCTCGACTGCGTGCGCCAGGGCGAGCTGGACGAACTGCACATCCCGACGGCGCCACTGGATGTACTGGCCCAGCAGATCATCGCCGAGGTCGGCAACCAACCGTGGGAAGAACGGGCGCTGTTCGACCTGCTGCGCCAGGCCAGTCCCTACGCCCTGCTCGACGAAGGCCACTACCAGGCCCTGCTGCGCATGCTTGCCGAGGGCTTCAACGGTCGCCAGGGCATCCGCAGCGCCTACCTGCACCGTGATGCGCTGAACCACACCCTGCGTGGGCGCCGTGGCAGCCAGTTGACCGCCCTGACCAGCGGCGGCACCATCCCCGAAACCGCCGACTATGCCGTGCTGCTCGAACCCCAGGCGCTGAACATCGGCAGCGTCAACGAAGACTTCGCGGTGGAGAGCATCGCCGGCGATATATTCCAGCTGGGCAACGCCTCCTATCGCATCCTGCGGGTCGAACCTGGTCGAGTGCGGGTCGAAGACGCCCACGGCCTGCCGCCGACCATCCCGTTCTGGCTGGGGGAGGCGCCGGGGCGCAGTGACGAGCTGTCCGCCGCGGTGGCCCGCCTGCAGCAGCGGATCGACCTGCAATTGCAGGCCAGCGATGGTCCGCAGATGCGCGCCTGGCTGCAAGCGACCTATGCCCTGGATGAAAGCTGCGCCGCGCAACTGCTCGACTACCTGGGCCGCACCTGGCAGGTGCTGGGCGCCCTGCCTTCGCAGCAGACACTGGTAATGGAGCGCTTCTTCGACGAGTCCGGCGGTACCCAGCTGATCATTCACTCGCCCTTCGGCAGCCGGATCAACCGGGCCTGGGGCCTGGCCCTGCGCAAGCGCTTCTGCCGTACGTTCAATTTCGAGCTGCAGGCGGCGGCCAGCGAGGACGCCATCGTGCTGTCGCTGTCCACCAGCCACAGCTTCGCCCTGGACGAAGTGTGGCGCTACCTGCACAGCAGCACCGCGGAGCCGATCCTGGTCCAGGCCCTGCTCGATGCGCCGCTGTTCGGCGTGCGCTGGCGCAGGAATGCGGCGGTGGCCCTGGCGTTGCCGCGCTATGTGGGCGGACGCAAGGTGGCGCCGCAGATCCAGCGCATGAAGGGCGAGGACTTGGTTGCCGCAGTGTTCCCCGACCAGATCGCCTGCCTGGAAAACATTGTCGGCGAACGCCAGATCCCCGATCACCCGCTGGTGCAACAGACCCTCGACGACTGCCTGCACGAGGCCATGGACAGCGAGGGCTGGCTGGCCTTGTTGCGGCGCATGGAAAACGGCGAGGTGCGCCTGCTCAGCCGCGACCTGCCGGCCCCGTCGCCGCTGGCATCCGCCATCCTCAACGCTCGGCCCTACACCTTCCTCGATGACGCGCCCTTGGAGGAACGGCGTACCCAGGCCGTGCTCAACCGACGCTGGAACGAGGTGCACAGCGCCGACGACCTGGGTGCGCTGGACGGCGACGCCATCGCCGCGGTACAGGCCGAGGCCTGGCCACAGGCGAGCAACGCCGACGAAATGCATGAGGCGCTGATGAGCCTGGGTGCCATTGCCCAACCTGAAGTCGAAGGCAATCCCGGCTGGCCACAACTGCTGCTGCAACTGGCCAAGGCGGGTCGCGCCTGTCATCTGGATGCCGGGGAGCGACGCCTGTGGTTCGCCCGCGAGCGCCTGCAGGCGATGCTGATCCTGTATCCCGACGCACGCCCGCACCCGGACGTTGCGGTGTTGCCAGGCTTCACCGATCCGCCCGACCTCGACACGGCCCTGGTCGAGTTGCTGCGCGCACGGCTCAGTGGCTTAGGCCCATTGACCTTGGCCGAGATCATCAACCCGCTTGCACAGGCGACGGGTAATGCCGAACAGGCCCTGGCCCGCCTGGAAGGCGAAGGCTATGTGATGCGTGGCCACTTCAGCCCAGGCCAGACCGGCCTGCAGTGGTGCGAGCGGCACCTGCTGGCACGCATCCACCGCTACACGGTCAAGCGCCTGCGTCAGGAAATCGAGCCGGTCAGCCTGCAGGACTTCATGAGGTTTTTGTTCGACTGGCAGCACCTGGGCGGCGATACACGCCTGCGCGGGCCGCAGGCGCTGGGCGAAGTGCTCGCTCAACTGCAAGGTTTCCCAGCCGCCGCCGGGGCCTGGGAAAGCGACCTGTTGCCGGCACGGATCAAGGGCTACAGCCCGCACTGGCTGGACGACGCCTGTCGCAGCGGCCAGTGGGCCTGGAGCCGGCTGGCGTCCACGCTGTCAGCCAGCACCCTGGCCAGCACGCCGCTGGTGCTGCTGCCCCGCGAGCACCTGGGGCTGTGGCGCAGCCTGGCGCCCACCCCCGATCTCGAACAGCTGGGCGCCCGTGCACGGCGGGTGTTGCAGACGCTGCAGGAACAAGGCGCCTTGTTCTTCGATGAACTGGCCCACGAAGCTCATCTGCTACCCAGCGAACTGGAGGCAGCCCTGCAGGAACTGGTCGGATCGGGCCTGGTCAGCGCCGATGGTTTCAGCGGCCTGCGCAGCCTGATCACCCCGGCGGCCAAGCGCACTTCGCGCAACAGCCGCCGTGGCCATCCAGCGCTGTCGAGCAGCATGGTCCACGCCGGACGCTGGGCGCTGTTGCGCCGATCGAGCATTGCAGTGGACGCAGATCAGCGCCTGGAACATGTGGCCCGCAGCCTGCTGCGTCGCTATGGTGTCGTCTGCTGGCGCCTGCTGGAGCGCGAGAGCGATGTGCTGCCGGCATGGCGCGACCTGTTGCGCTGCTACCACCGCCTCGAGGCCCGCGGCGAAATCCGTGGCGGGCGCTTCATCGCCGGGCTGACGGGGGAGCAGTTCGCCTTGCCCGAAGCGGTGGGGCTATTGCGCCAGGTACGCAGGCGCTCACCGCAAGGCGAGCTGGTGGTGGTCAGCGGCTGCGATCCGTTGAACCTGGTGGGTACCTTGTTGCCTGGGGCCAAGGTACCGGCGGTGGCGGGCAACCGCGTCCTGTACCGGGAGGGTGCCGCGGTGGCCACCCGGGTGGCGGGCAAGTACCAGTTTCTTGTCGATGCGCCAGCCACCGAACAGGCGCAATGGCGCCAGCATCTGTTGCGCGACGCACCGTCTGTTTGACTACGCGATCAACGCTTGGCCTGGAAACCGGCGAAGCGCTTGTTGAACCCGGCCACCCGTCCTTCGACCGTGGTCTTGCGCTGCTGCCCGGTGTACACCGGATGCGAGGCACTGGACACATCCAGCGCCACATAGGGGTAAGTCTGGCCGTCGCTGTGCACCTGGGTGCGATCGGTCTCGACGGTCGAGCCGATCAGAAAGAACACATCGGCGGCAGTGTCGTGGAACAACACGGGGCGATAGGCGGGGTGGATACCAGCTTTCATGGGGGGAATCTCCTGCGGGCAATAGTTACTTTATAACATATCTCATTGCGAATGATTTTCGATACCCCAATTTTCATTTTTTCTCGTCCGCCCCACGCTGGCATAGCGGCGCCCAACCGGGCTATGGTCGGGCTTTGCCCCAGGCCCCTGAGCCTGACCGAGCCATTCGCAAGGACACCGTATGAGCCTGTCACTCCTCAGCCGTTACGCCTTCTTCGCCGCCTGCGTGCTGTTCACCCTCGCCAGCCTGCCGTTCCTCGCCCACGACTGGTTGTGGCCGTTCACCCTGACCACCGGGGTGCTCAGCCTGATCGGCGTGTTCGACCTGCTGCAGCAACGCCATGCGGTCCGCCGCAACTACCCGATCCTGGGCAACATCCGCTACCTGGTCGAGGGCATCCGCCCGGAAATCCGCCAATACCTCCTGGAATCGGACAGCGACGCCCTGCCCTTTTCTCGTGCCCAGCGCTCGCTGGTCTACGCCCGGGCCAAGAACGAAGCCTCGGACAAACCCTTTGGCACCTTGATCGACGTCTATGAGTCGGGCTTCGAGTTCATCGGCCACTCCATGCGCCCCGCGCCACTGGCCGACCCGGCGAGCTTTCGCGTCAGCGTCGGCGGCCCGCAGTGCACCCAGCCGTACTCGGCTTCGATCTTCAACATCTCGGCCATGAGCTTCGGCTCGCTCAGCGCCAACGCCATCCGTGCCCTCAACCAGGGCGCCAAGCTGGGCAATTTCCACCACGACACCGGCGAAGGCAGCATCAGCCCCTACCACCGCGAACATGGCGGCGACCTGGTCTGGGAACTGGGCAGCGGCTACTTCGGCTGCCGCACCGCGGACGGTCGCTTCGACCCCGAGCGCTTCGCCGCCCAGGCGCAGAACCCGCAGGTGCGAATGATCGAGATCAAGATGAGCCAGGGCGCCAAGCCCGGCCATGGCGGCATCCTGCCCAAGCACAAGGTGACCCGGGAAATCGCCGAGACCCGTGGCGTCATGATGGGCGAGGACTGCATCTCGCCATCACGCCACAGCGCCTTCTCGACCCCGATCGAGATGATGCAGTTCATCGCCCAGCTGCGTGAGCTGTCCGGCGGCAAGCCGGTGGGCTTCAAGTTCTGCCTGGGCCACCCATGGGAATTCATGGGCATCGCCAAGGCCATGCTGGAGACCGGTATCCTGCCCGACTTCATCGTCGTCGACGGCAAGGAAGGCGGCACCGGCGCCGCCCCGGTGGAGTTCACCGACCATATCGGCGTGCCGCTGCGCGAGGGCCTGCTGTTCGTGCACAACACCCTGGTCGGCCTGAACCTGCGCGACAAGATCAAGCTCGGCGCCAGCGGCAAGATCGTCAGCGCCTTCGACATCGCCAGCGTGCTGGCCATCGGCGCCGACTGGGCCAACTCGGCGCGCGGCTTCATGTTCGCCATCGGCTGCATCCAGTCGCAGAGCTGCCACACCAACAAGTGCCCGACCGGCGTGGCCACCCAGGACGCCCTGCGCCAGCGTGCGCTGGTGGTACCGGACAAGGCCCAGCGGGTGCTCAACTTCCACCACAACACCCTGCGGGCCCTGGCCGAGATGCTCGCCGCGGCGGGCCTGGAGCATCCGGCGCAATTGGAGGCCAAGCACCTGGTGCGACGCATCTCGGCCACCGAGATCAAGCTGTTCTCGCAGATGCACGTGTTCCTCAAGCCGGGCGAGCTGCTGACCGGCGAGGTCAATGGGCAGTTCTATTCGCGGATGTGGCAGTTGGCCCGGGCCGACAGTTTCGAGCCGCATAACGAGGTGGCGGCCTGATCGGCCACGCGATGAGGGCCATGCAAAAACAAAGCCCCGGCACTGGCCGGGGCTTTGTTCATCAGGAGGCGGTACTCGCCACGCCTTGGGCCTCTTTCGGCGCCAGGCGGAAGCAGTAGTACAGCGCCGTCAGCAGTACCAGGAACGCCGGGCCGATGTACAGGGCCACGCGGGTATCCGGGAAGTACGCCATCAGCCCCACCACCAGCACCAGGAACGCCAGCGCCAGGTACGAGCTCAACGGCCACAGCCACATGCGGTACTTCAGCGCGTTGCGCTCGACGGTGGTCAGCCCGGCGCGGAACTTCAGTTGCGCCAGCAGGATCATCACCCAGGTCCAGATCGCGCCGAAGGTGGCGATCGAGGTCACCCAGACGAACACCTTCTCCGGCACCAGGTAGTTGGCCAGCACGCCCAGCAGCAGCGCGGCGATCGACAGCAGCAGCGCGTTGCGCGGCACGCCGCTCCTCGAGGTACGGGCGAAAGTGGCCGGGGCCTGGCCGTTCTGCGCCAGGCTGTAGAGCATGCGCCCGGTACTGAAGATACCGCCGTTGCACGACGACAGCGCGGCGGTGATCACCACGAAGTTGATGATGCCGGCGGCGGTCTTGATGCCGAGGCGCTCGAAGGTCATCACGAACGGGCTGCCCTGGCTGCCGATCTCGTTCCACGGATAGATCGACAGGATCACGAACAGCGCGCCCACATAGAACAGCAGGATGCGCCAGAACACCGAACCGATGGCCTGGGGGATGGTCTTCTGCGGGTTGCGCGCTTCGCCGGCGGTCAGGCCGATCATTTCCACGCCCAGGTAGGCGAACATCACCATCTGCAGCGACATCAGCACGCCGGTCACGCCATTGGGCATGAAGCCGCCGTTGCTCCACAGGTTGGAGATGCCCATGGCCACGCCGTCGTTACCGAAACCGAAGGCGATGATGCCAATACCGCCGAGCACCATGGCGATGATGGTGACGATCTTGATCAGGGCAAACCAGAACTCGAACTCGCCGAACGCCTTGACCGCGATCAGGTTGATCGCGCCCATGCTGCCCAAGGCCATCAGCGCCCAGATCCAGCGCGGCACATCGGGGAACCAGATGCCCATGTAGATGGCCACCGCGGTGATCTCGGCGACGCAGGTCACCAGCCACAGGAACCAGTAGTTCCAGCCGGTGAGGAAGCCCGCCAGGGGGCCGAGGTAGTCCTGCGCGTAGCGGCTGAAGGAGCCTGCCACCGGGTTGTGCACGGCCATCTCGCCGAGGGCGCGCATGATCACCAGGATGGCCAGGCCACCGATGATGTAGGAGAGCATGATGGCGGGGCCGGCCATTTCGATGGCCTTGGCCGATCCCAGGAACAGGCCGACGCCGATACAGGCGCCAAGGGCCATCAGACGGATGTGCCGTTCGCCCAGCTCGCGCTTGAGCGGGCCGCCCTGGACGGACGCGTCGTGGGCAGGATGGTTGCCGACTGGCATAGCAATACAACCTCATTTTGTTATTGGATTTGACCTTCGTGCAGCACCGGCCGCGCCGATAGGCGGGGCGTCGTCTCGCCAGGCCGCCTTGTGGGCGGCCTGTCCCCCGGACGCGGGGCGCCGGCGGGTCGAAGGGGGCGAGCAGTATAGGAAGCCACTTGCAGGGCTTTTCACTATATAAAGCGGGATATTTGGCGAGAATTCTCGGCAAAAAGCCCTTCACTGGAGGGGCATTCTGGCCTCGCTCCGCCCATGCACAGGAATGGGGCAGCTACATTAACAACATTGCCGAAGAATGGAAGTCGCACCAAAGGCGCATGTTCATACGTTATCGCTCGAAGCTTCCTACAAATTTTTCACCAAACTTGGCCAGCGTCTAAGCTTCAGGCAAGCAACGCGAAAACACCTGGCCGGACTCAAGACTATGGGCGCACTGTGGCAATCGGAACCAACCAGAACGGAAGCACCCAAAGCACCTCAGGCTGAAGCCCCCTTGCCCAAGACCCCACGTCAGCGCCGCCTGTGGTGGCGCCTGATCCTGCTCATCCTGTTGATCGGCCTGGTCGCGGTGGGCCTTGCCGCCTATGACGAGTTCCAGACCTCGCGCCTGCAATCGCGCGAGTTCAGCCGCCTGGCCGGTACCCTCACCTACGCCCTGGAGCCCGGCCCGAGCGATGCCATCGTCTACCCGGGCGAGGGTCCGTTCGACAGGCGCCTGGGCTACAGCGCCCTGGGCGAATTCCTGCCGCGATTGCTCAAGCGCGACTACCTGATCAACCAGCAGGTGCGTTTCTCCCCGGCGCTGATGAACTACGTCGATCACGGCCTGTTCGTCCCCTACGTGGAGAAGATCCAGGCTGGCCTGTCGATCACCGACTGCCGCGGCGACATGCTCTATCAATACAACTACCCGCAGCACCTGTACCCGAACTTCGCGGCGATCCCGCCGGTGATGGTCAACAGCCTGCTGTTCATCGAGAACCGCGACCTGCTCGACCCGAAAGACCCGCAGAACAACCCAGCGGTGGACTGGCCACGCTTCGCCAAGGCCGCCTATAGCCAGGTGGCCAAGTACCTGGCCCTGCCCGGGCAGTCAGCCGGGGGCAGCACCCTGGCCACCCAATTGGAGAAGTATCGGCACTCGCCGGACGGACTGACCGTCTCAGGCGCCGAGAAGATCCGCCAGATGATTTCCGCCAGCGTGCGCGCCTACCAGGGCGGCCCCGACACCACCGAGGCTCGCGAGCGCATCGTGCGCGACTACCTCAACAGCGTGCCGCTGTCGGCGGTACCCGGCCACGGCGAGGTACACGGCATGGCCGAGGGCCTGCGGGTGTGGTACGGCGCCGACTTCGACCAGGTCAACCAGGCCCTCACTTCCACCGCCAGCGACGAGAAAAGCATGGCCGAGCGCGGCCTGGCCCTGCGCCAGGTGCTGTCGCTGATGATCGCCCAGCGCCGCCCTTCGCATTACCTGTCAAAGGGCCGCATCGAACTGGCCGAGCTCACCGATTCGCACATCCGCGTACTCGCCGCCAACGGCATCATCGAGCGCGCCCTGGCCGACGCCGCTCTGGCCAGCAAGGCGGTGTACCGCGACTGGGTGGCCCAGCCGACCATCGTGCCGATCATCACCAACAAGGGCATCAGCCTGGCCCGCAACCGCCTGGCGGCCATGCTCAACCGGCCGCTTTACGACCTCGACCGCCTCGATCTGTCGGCCACCAGCACCCTGCAGGCCGACCTGCAGGTGCAGGTCAGCCAGTACCTGAAGAACCTCGCCGACCCGGAGTTCGCCGCGCAGATCGGCCTGATCGGCGAACGCCTGCTCACCGCCAAGACCACCGACCAGGTGAGCTACAGCTTCACCCTGTTCGAACGCACCGCCGACGGCTCACGGGTGCGGGTGCAGACCGACAGCACTAACCAGCCCTTCGACATCAATGAAGGCAGCAAGCTCGAACTGGGCTCCACCGCCAAGCTGCGGGTGCTGACCACCTACCTGGAAATCATCGCCGAGCTGCACGACAAGTACGCCGGCAAGCCGGCAGCCGAGCTGAAGAAGGTCCCGGTGGCCGAACTCGACCGCCTCACCCAGTGGTCGCTGGAATGGCTGATGCAGAACAGCAAGAACCAAAGCCTGGATGCCATGCTCGACGCGGCGCTCGAACGCAAGTACTCGGCCAACACCGGCGAGGCCTTCTTTACCGGTGGCGGCATGCATGTGTTCAACAACTTCCGCAAGGAAGACAACAACCGCAACCCCACGCTCAAGGATGCCCTGCGCGAGTCGATCAACCTGCCGTTCATCCGCCTGATGCGCGACATCGTGCGCTACGTCACCTACCAGCAGCCGTTCAACCGCGAACCGCTGCTCAGGGACGACAGCGATCCGCGCCGCCAGGAATACCTGGCGCGCTTCGCCGACCGCGAAGGCTCCAACTACACCATGCGCTTCTGGAAGAAGTACCAGCGCAAGACTTCGCAACAGCGCCTGGACACCTTCCTCGACAGCATGCGCGTGACCCCGCAGCGCCTCGCCGCGGTGCACCGCTACCTGTTCCCCGAGGCCGGCCAGGAGACCTTCAATGCCTTCGTCCGCGCCCACAGCAAGGACGACAAGAAGGCCATGGCCAAGCTCACCGACAGCCGCCTGGTGGAGATGTACGAAGCCTACGGCCCAGGCAAATACGACCTGCCCGACCAGGGCTACATCGCCAAGGTCCACCCGCTGGACCTGTGGCTGCTCGGCTACCTGCTGAAGAACCCCGGCGCCTCGCTCAAGGACGCCCTCAACGCCAGCCGCTTCGAGCGCCAGGAGGTCTACAGCTGGCTGTTCAAGAGCCGCCACCAGGGCGCCCGCGACAGCCGCATCCGCACCATGGTCGAGATCGAGGCGTTCACTGATATCCATCAACGCTGGAAGCGCGTCGGCTACCCGTTCGACCACCTGGTGCCGTCGCTGGCCACCGCCATCGGCAGCTCCGGCGACCGCCCGGCCGCGCTGTCCGAACTGGTCGGGATCATCCAGAACGACGGCGTGCGCCTGCCCACGCTGCGCATCGACACCCTGCACTTCGCCCAGAACACCCCCTATGAGACGCAGCTGATCAGCGACCCGGACCGTGGCCAGCGCATCCTCCCAGTGGAAGTCGCCCGGGCGCTCAAGGGCGCCATGTCGCAGGTGGTCGACGCCGGCACCGCGCGGCGCATCTCCGGCAGCTTCAAGCTGCACGACGGCACCCCGCTGGTGATGGGCGGCAAGACCGGCACCGGCGACAACCGCATCGAAAGCTTCGGCGCCGGCGGTCGGTTGATCGGCTCGCGTTCGCTGAACCGCACCGCGACCTTCGTGTTCTTCCTCGGCGACAACCACTTCGGCACCCTCACCGCGTTCGTCCCGGGGCGCTCGGCAGAAGCCTTCAAGTTCACCTCGGCGCTGCCGGTTCAGGTGCTCAAGGGCATGGCGCCGATCCTCATGCCGTATCTGGAGCCGGGCAACCCCACCGCCTGCAAGGCGCCGCAGGTGACGGGCCAGTCCTGAACCATCAAGAAATTAGATGATAATCATCTGCATTTGAAGGCTTGTCTTTAGATATATCTTGAGTAAGATCTTACGATATATCTAAACAGACGGAGCCCTTCCCCATGCGTGACCACGACCCCTTCGAACGCCGCCCCGGCCGCGGCGAGCGTGGCCCGCGGGTGTTCGCCCCGGGCGACCTGAAGCTGCTGATTCTGTCGATGCTGGCCGAGCAACCCGGCCACGGCTACGACCTGATCCGCCAGATCGAGACCCTCTTCGACGGCAGCTACAGCCCCAGCCCCGGGGTGATCTACCCCACCCTCAGCTACCTCGAAGAAGCCGAGCTGGTCACCGGCGCCATCCAGGGCAGCAAGCGCCTCTACGCCATCACCGATGCCGGCCGCAGTGCCCTGCAGGAACAGGCCGTCGCCCTCGACGGCGTGCGCATGCGCATCGAGGTGAGCAAGCGTGCGCTGCGCGGCCACGACCGGCCGCCGGAAATCCACGAAGCCGTCGGCAACCTGCGCCACGCCCTGCACATGCACAGTGGCCGCTGGACCAGCGAAGAGATCGAGCGGGTGCGCAACCTGCTCAACGACACCGCCAAGGCCATCGCCTCCGGGCCGGCCACCCCTGTTACGGAGAACACCCCATGAGCGACACCATTCATCGCGTCAACCACGAGATCCGCCAGCGCCGCCTCGAAGTGCTGCGGGTCACCGACCTCACCCCACGCATGCGCCGCATCACCCTCGGTGGCGCGGAGCTGGCCGGCTTCACCAGTGTCGGCACGGACGACCACATCAAGCTGCTGTTCGCCTGCACGCCCGAAGAGCAGCAGGCCATCGACGCGCGCAACCTGGGCCGCGACGGCGGCGCCCGGCCGACCATGCGCGAATACACGCCACGGCGCATCGACCTGGTGAACAACCAGCTGGATATCGATTTCGTCCTGCATGGCGACGGCCCCGCCTCTACCTGGGCAGCCCAGGCCACACCTGGCCAGACCCTGGACATCGCCGGCCCGCGGGCCTCGATGGTGGTGCCGGATATCTTCGACAGCTACCTGCTGATCGGCGACGAGACGGCGATCCCGGCCATTGCCCGGCGCCTGGAAGAACTGCCGGCGGGCCGCCAGGTACTGGCGGTGATCCAGATCGAGGACGAGCAGGAGCGCCAGATGCTTACGAGCAAGGCCCAGGTCGAGGTGATCTGGGTGCGCCGGCACCAGGAGGATGTGCTGGAGCGGGTGAAGCACCTGGCGTTGCCCAAGGGCCGGTTGTATGGCTGGGTGGCGCTGGAGAAGGCTCTGACCCGCCAGGCCAAGGCGCTGCTGCTGGAGAAAGGCGTTCCCGAGGATGCCCTCAAGGCTGCGGCTTACTGGCGAGCTGACGGTACCGCCGACGACGAATGATCGGGATCTGCACATGCCGTGGAGCGGCCTTGCCGAGGCGTCGGCAAGGCCGCTCAGGGATTGCATATGGTCTATCTCATGCAGGCCTGCGCCAGCGATCCCCCCCCCACAAGACCAACCCGATCCCCCAGAACCCCGCCAGCACCATCAGGGCATTGCCCAGCACCTGCCCATATCCCAACCGTGCCACATCGATGAACGGATAGGGGTACACCCCGATCTCATGCCCGCGCAGCAGCACGAAGGCGAAATACAGCACCGGGTACAACGCCCAAGCTGCCAAGTGCCAGAGTCGCAATCGCCCCTTGGGCACCTCCAGCCACCAGTACAGGACGAACACCAGCGGCATCACATCGTGCAGCAGTTCGTCCGCCAGCCACTGCCAGCCTTGAGGCTGCCAAAGGTGGCGCAGCAACAGGCTGTAGGCCAGCGCGACCAGCAGGATGCTCGCGGCGATGCATGAACTCACAGCAGGCGACAGGAACCAGCGCCTGGCCGCCGACTCGCGGCCGAACGCGGCCTGGCTGAGCACGGTGGCCACCAGCGTGTTGCTCAACACCGTGAAAAAACAGAACAGGTTGACCAGCCCGCCGATCAGGCTGGCCTGCTCCTGCCAGCGCGCCAGCAGCACCAGGTACAACTGGATCGCCAGGCCGGTCCAGCCGAGGACGGCCGCCAGGGTCAGCCAGGGGCGGCGCGGCATCAGCCTTTGCGCTGCAGCTTCACGTACAGCTGCTCGACCTTTTCCCGTGCCCATGGGGTCTTGCGCAGGAAGGTCAGGCTCGACTTGATGCTCGGGTCGCTTTTGAAGCAGCGGATGTCGACGCGCTCGGCCAGGCCCTGCCATTGGTAGTGCGCCACCAGTTCGGTAAGGATCTGCTCGAGGGTCTTGCCGTGCAGCGCGTTGTGATTGGCCGTGCTCATGCCAGTGCTCCAGGTTCGGGAAGGTGCGCACCTTACACGAGTGTAGTGGCATCTACAGCCTCTACCGCTGAGCCCTGTAGGAGACTGCCCAGCCCTTCGGGCCACGCTGTCGCGCTGGAAACTGTCCTCTGTGGGAGCGGCCTTGCGTCGCGAAAGGGGCGCGCAGCGGCCCCGGGTTCTGAGCCACCATCAAAAATTGCCGGGCTGCTGCGCAGCCCTTTCGCGACGCAAGGCCGCTCCCACAGGGCTGGACGATCTCCTACAGGATAAACACGTCACTTCACAAAGTACTGGCCCGTGGCAAACAGTTCGTGATGAAATGTTATAAAGTAACCACTAGCAATTCTGCCAAGGAACGCCACATCCCCATGCGTCACATGCCACTGCACCTCTCTCCCCTTGCCGTCGCGCTTTGGCTGGCCTCCACCGCCAGCCAGGCCGTGGAGCTGCAACCCCAGGTGATCACTGCCAACCCGCTGGGCAACGCCCAACTGGCCGCGCCCAGCACCGTCCTCGAAGGTGACGACCTGCTGCAACAGCAACACGCCAGCCTCGGTGAAACCCTCAACAAACAACCCGGCGTCGCCTCCACCTGGTTCGGCCCCGGCGCCAGCCGCCCGGTGATCCGCGGCCTGGACGGCGACCGTATCCGCATCCTGCGCAACGGCGTCGGCGCCCTGGACGCCTCGTCGCTGTCCTACGACCACGCCGTGCCACTGGACCCGGTCACCGTCGAGCGGGTCGAGATCGTCCGTGGCCCGGCCGCCCTGTTGTATGGCGGCAACGCCATCGGCGGCGTGGTCAACACCTTCGACAACCGCATCCCCGACTCGCCCATCGACGGCATCCACGGCGCGGGCGAGCTGCGCTACGGCGGCGCCGACACCACCCGCAGCAGCGCCGGCAAGCTGGAGGCCGGCAACGGCGCCTTCGCCCTGCACCTGGACGCCAACAGCCGCCAGTTCAACGACCTGCGCATCCCCGGCTACGCCCGCAGTTCGAAGGTCCGCGATGCCGACGAGCCCGGCAGCAAGCATCGCCTGAAAAACAGCGACGGTCGCCAGGACGGCGGTGCGATCGGCGGTTCGTACCATTGGGATCACGGCTACACCGGCCTGTCCTACAGCCGCTACGACAGCAACTACGGCTCGGTGGCCGAGCCCGGCGTGCGCCTGGACATGCAGCAGGACCACTACGGCTTCGCCTCGGAACTGCGCGACCTCGACGGGCCGTTCAGCTCGGTCAAGGTCGATGCCGGCTACACCGACTACCAGCACCGCGAAATCGAAAGCGGCGAGGTGCACACCACCTTCAAGAACAAGGGCTACGAAGCGCGCATCGAGGCCCGTCACCAGCCGCTGGGCCCGGTCGAGGGCGTGGTCGGCGCCCAGGTCAGCCGCAACGAATTCTCCGCGCTGGGCGAGGAAGCCTTTGTCCCGCACACCGACACCGACAGCCTGGCGCTGTTCCTGCTCGAGCAATGGCAGGCCAGCGAACGCCTGAACCTGAGCCTGGGCGCGCGCCTGGAACACACCCGGGTCGATCCGGACGCCAAGGGCAACGAGAACTTCGCCGGGGCGGACAGCGCCAGCAGCTTCAACGCCTTGAGCCTGTCCTCGGGCGCGGTGTACCAGCTCGACCCGGTCTGGTCGCTGGCCGCCAACCTTGGCTACACCGAGCGGGCGCCGACTTTCTACGAGCTGTACGCCAACGGTGCCCACGTGGCCACCGGCGCCTACGAGATCGGCGATCCGAACCTGAACAAGGAAAAGGCCATATCCACCGACCTGGCACTGCGCTTCGACAACGGCACCCACAAGGGCAGCGTCGGCGTGTTCTACAGCCATTTTCGCAACTACATCGGCCTGATCGGCACCGGTAACCTGCGTGAAGGCCATGATCACGACCACGACGATCACGACCATGATCATGACCACAGCGATATCCCCGAGTATGCCTATCAGGGCGTGCGGGCACGCTTCTACGGCATCGAGGCCCAGGACCGCTGGCAACTGCTGGAAAACCGCTACGGCAGCTTCGCCCTGGAACTGTCCGGCGACTACACCCGGGCCAAGAACCTCGACAGCGGCGAGCCGCTGCCGCGCATAGCCCCGTTGCGCCTGAACAGCGGCCTGGTCTGGGAGCTGGACCGCTGGCAGGCGCGTGTCGATGTGCAGCACGCGGCGTCACAGCACCGCAAACCGGCCAACGAGACCAGCACCGATGGCTACACCACCCTCGGCGCCAGCCTGGGGTATCGCTTCGACATCGGCCAGAGTGAATGGCTGGCCTTCGTGCGCGGCGAGAACCTCACCGACCAGACCGTGCGCTATGCCAGCTCGATCCTGCGTGATATCGCGCCGGCGCCGGGGCGTAGTGTGCAGGTGGGGCTGCGTACCAGCTTCTGATTGCCGGGGGGGCGCCATGCGCCCCTTTCGCCGGCAGGCCGGCTCCCACAGGACTGCGCTGTACCGGTGGGAGCCGACTTGCCGGCGAATAAACTGCGAAGCAGCCTCCTGCGCACTTACTGTTACTCCATCAGCAACAATCCCCTGCGACATTTTGTCTTTTTTTCTTACAACTTCCCCTATATCCTCCCCGCCGCAAGCTGAATCGCTTCACTCGTTTCCCAACGCAGTCATTTCCCTTCGAAGATCTCGCACTTCGTTGCGCTTGCCGTTTCTTCAACAATCAAAAGATAGCGCTATCTCATGCTCCAGCTGCCCAATACCCGCTACTCCGGCCTCGCCCTCGCCACCCTGCTCGGCGCCCTGTCCCCCACCACCAGCGCCAGCGAAATGTTCGCCAAGGACTCGCCGTGGATGCTCGGAGACTGGGGCGGAACCCGCAGCGAGCTGCTGGAGAAAGGCTATGACTTCACCCTCGGCTACACCGGCGAGATGGGCAGCAACCTGCACGGCGGCTACAGCCATGACCGCGCGGCGCGCTACAGCGACCAGTTCACCTTCGGCGTGAACATGGACCTGCAAAAGATCCTCGGCTGGCAAGACACCGAGTTCCAGCTGACCGTCACCGAACGTCATGGCGACAACATCAGCAACGACCGCATCAACGACCCGCGCGTCGGCGGTTTCACCTCGGCCCAGGAGGTCTGGGGCCGTGGCGAGACCTGGCGGCTGACGCAGATGTGGATCAAGCAGAAATACTTCGATGGCACGCTGGACGTGAAATTCGGCCGCTTCGGCGAAGGCGAGGACTTCAACAGCTTCCCCTGCGACTTCCAGAACCTGGCGTTCTGCGGCTCGCAGGTGGGCAACTGGGTCGGCGGCATCTGGTACAACTGGCCGGTCAGCCAGTGGGCCCTGCGCGTGCGCTACAACCTGAACGACGCACTCTACGCCCAGGTCGGCGTGTTCGAGCAGAACCCCTCCAACCTCGAGAGCGGCAACGGCTTCAAGCTCAGCGGCAGCGGCACCCAGGGCGCGGTGATGCCGATCGAACTGGTCTGGAGCCCGCGGGTCAATGGCCTGAAAGGGGAATATCGCGCCGGCTACTACTACAGTAATGCCAAGGCACAGGATGTACTCAAGGACAGCACCGGCGCGCCTGCCGCCATCAGCGGCGCCGCCTACCGCAGCAGCTCGAGCAAGCATGGCCTGTGGCTCGGCGCCCAGCAGCAGGTGACCGCGCTGGCCTCCGACCAGTCGCGCGGCCTGAGCCTGTTCGCCAATGCCACGGTGCACGACAAGAAGACCAATGCCATCGACAACTATGTGCAGGCAGGTGTGGTTTACAAAGGGCCCTTCGATGCCCGCGCCAAGGACGACATCGGTTTCGCCCTGGCCCGCGTGCACGTCAATCCCGGCTACCGCAAGAACGCCCGCCTCATCAACCAGGCCAACGGCCTGGACGACTACGACAACCCCGGTTTCCTGCCCGTGCAGGACACCGAATACAGCGCCGAACTCTATTACGGCATCCACCTGGCCGACTGGCTCACCGTGCGCCCGAACCTGCAGTACATCCGCCATCCGGGCGGGGTGTCGCGGGTCGACGACGCCCTGATCGGCGGCCTGAAGATCCAGAGCAGTTTCTAACCCGACCCTTTCACACTACGGAGAACAGACGATGAGCACTGACGGTGCCAAGAATGGAACCCGCTGGCTACCGCGCCTGATGGGCGTATTGCTGCTGCTGATGGGGCTGGCCCTGCTGGCCGGCGGCATCAAGCTGAGCCAGCTGGGTGGCTCGCTTTACTACCTGATTGCCGGTATCGGCTTCGCCTTGTCCGGCATCCTGCTGCTGGCCAAGCGTCGCATCGCCCTGGGCCTGTATGGCCTGGTGCTGCTGGGCAGCACCGCCTGGGCGCTGCTGGAAGTCGGCCTGGACTGGTGGCAGCTGGTGCCGCGCCTGGCCATCTGGTTCGCCATCGGCGTGGTCCTGCTGCTGCCGTGGGCACGCCGCCCGCTGGTCGGCCCCGCGTCGAAAGTCAACACCGCCCTGCTCAGCGTCGCCGTGGTCGCCTCCGGCGCCACCGCCGTGGCCAGCCAGTTCACCCACCCGGGCGAGATCCGTGGCGAGTTCACCCGCGACAACAGCGAAATGGGCAGCGCCGCTCCGGCCATGCCGGAGGGTGAATGGCAGGCCTACGGCCGCACCGAACACGGCGACCGCTACTCGCCGCTGCGCCAGATCACCCCGCAGAACGCCTACCGCCTCGAAGAGGCCTGGCGCATCCGCACCGGCGATCTGCCAAGCGAAAACGACCCGGTGGAGCTGACCAACCAGAACACCCCGCTGAAGGTCAACGGCATGCTCTATGCCTGCACCGCCCACAGCCGCCTGCTGGCCTTGGACCCGGACACCGGCGCCGAAATCTGGCGCTACGACCCCCAGGTCAAGAGCCCCACCGGCACCTTCAAGGGCTTCGCCCACATGACCTGCCGCGGCGTCTCGTACTATGACGAGAACAAGTACGTCAGCCGTGATGGCAGCCCCGCACCGAAGATCACCGACGCAGGCCAGGCCGTGGCCCAGGCTTGCCCACGCCGCCTCTACCTGCCCACCGCCGACGCCCGCCTGATCGCCATCAACGCCGACACCGGCAAGGTCTGCGAAGGCTTCGCCAACCAGGGCGTGATCGACCTGACCCGTGGCATCGGACCGTTCACCGCTGGTGGCTACTATTCCACCTCGCCAGCGGCGATCACCCGTGACCTGGTGATCATCGGCGGCCATGTCACCGACAACGAGTCGACCAACGAGCCATCCGGCGTGATCCGCGCCTACGACGTGCACGACGGCCACCTGGTGTGGAACTGGGACAGCAACAACCCGGACGACACCAAGCCCCTGGCCGACGGCAAGCAGTACAGCCGCAACTCGGCCAACATGTGGTCGATCGCCAGCGTCGATGAAGACCTCGGCATGATCTACCTGCCGCTGGGCAACCAGACTCCGGACCAGTGGGGCGCCGACCGCACCCCGGGCGCGGAGAAGTACAGCGCCGGCATCGTCGCCCTCGACCTGGCCACCGGCAAGGCGCGCTGGAACTACCAGTTCACCCACCACGACCTGTGGGACATGGACGTCGGCAGCCAGCCGACCCTGGTTCACCTGAAGACCGACGACGGCGTCAAGCCGGCGGTCATCGTGCCGACCAAGCAAGGCAGCCTGTACGTGCTCGACCGCCGCGACGGCACGCCGATCGTGCCGATCCGCGAGATCCCGGTACCGCAGGGCGCCGTGAAAGGCGACCACACCGCGCCGACCCAGGCCCGCTCCGACCTCAACCTGCTCGGCCCCGATCTGACCGAACAGGCCATGTGGGGCGCCACGCCGTTCGACCAGATGCTCTGCCGCATCCAGTTCCGCAGCCTGCGTTACGAAGGCCAGTACACCCCACCGTCCGAGCAGGGCAGCCTTGTCTACCCAGGCAACGTCGGCGTGTTCAACTGGGGCAGTGTGTCGGTCGACCCGGTGCGCCAGATCCTCTTCACCTCGCCGAACTACATGGCCTTCGTGTCTAAGATGATCCCGCGCGAGCAGGTAGCAGAAGGCAGCAAGCGCGAAAGCGAGACCAGCGGCGTGCAGCCGAACGCCGGCGCGCCGTACGCGGTGACCATGCACCCGTTCATGTCGCCGCTGGGCATCCCGTGCCAGGCACCGGCCTGGGGCTATGTGGCGGCCATCGACCTGTTCACCAACAAGGTGGTGTGGAAGCACAAGAACGGCACCACCCGCGACAGCACCCCGGTGCCGATCGGCATGCCGGTGGGCGTGCCAAGCATGGGTGGCTCGATCGTCACCGCCGGCGGCGTGGGCTTCCTCAGCGGTACCCTGGACCAGTACCTGCGCGCCTACGACGTGAAGAACGGCCAGGAGTTGTGGAAGGCTCGTCTGCCGGCCGGCGGCCAGGCCACGCCGATGACCTACACCGGCAAGGACGGCAAGCAGTATGTGCTGGTGACCGCGGGCGGCCACGGCTCGCTGGGCACTAAAATGGGCGACTACATCATCGCTTACAAATTGGCTGAGTAAGCGTCACGCCTGTCGCAGGGCAGGCCCGCTCCCACCCAGGGAGCGGGCTTACCCGCTATTGTTCCCCCCGCAGTTCTCCCCCCCTTCGTCTACCATTGAAACCTGCCCACCACCGCCCCATCTAAGCACCATAGCCATTCACGCAGGTGCCCCATGAGCGACCAGCAGGATTTCCCAGAACATCCCGACGAACACAGCGAAGTCGAACACCTCGATCCCTCGGCCGCCCCCGGCCACCACCTCGCCCTGCCCGGCCAGCAACTGCCGGACAAGGTCTATGTGATCCCGATCCACAACCGCCCATTCTTCCCCGCGCAAGTGCTGCCGGTGATCGTCAACGAAGAACCCTGGGCCGAAACCCTCGACCTGGTCGCCAAGACCCCGCACCACGCGCTGGCGCTGTTCTTCATGGACACCCCGCCGGAAGACCACCGCCACTTCGACACCAAGGCCCTGCCCGAGTACGGCACCCTGGTGAAGGTCCACCACGCCAGCCGCGAAGGCGGCAAGCTGCAGTTCGTCGCCCAGGGCCTGACCCGCGTGCGTATCCGCACCTGGCTCAAGCACCACCGCCCACCCTACCTGGTGGAGGTCGACTACCCACGCCAGCCGGCGGAGCCCAACGACGAAGTGAAGGCCTACGGCATGGCCCTGATCAACGCGATCAAGGAACTGCTGCCGCTCAACCCGCTGTACAGCGAAGAGCTGAAGAACTACCTCAACCGCTTCAGCCCCAATGACCCCTCGCCACTCACCGACTTCGCCGCCGCCCTCACCTCGGCCACCGGCAACCAGCTGCAGGAAGTGCTCGACTGCGTACCCATGCTCAAACGCATGGAAAAGGTCCTGCCGATGCTGCGCAAGGAAGTCGAGGTGGCCCGGCTGCAGAACGAGATCTCCGCCGAGGTGAACCGGCAGATCGGCGAGCACCAGCGCGAGTTCTTCCTCAAGGAGCAGCTCAAGGTCATCCAGCAGGAGCTGGGCCTGACCAAGGACGACCGCAGCGCCGACCTGGAGCAGTTCCAGCAGCGCCTGGAGGGCAAGACCCTGCCTGACCAGGCGAAAAAACGCATCGACGAGGAGATGGGCAAGCTAGCCATCCTCGAGACCGGCTCGCCGGAGTACGCCGTCACCCGCAACTACCTGGAATGGGCCACGGCTCTGCCCTGGGGCGTGTACGGCAAGGACAAGCTCGACCTCAAGCACGCGCGCAAGGTCCTCGACCGCCACCACGCGGGCCTGGACGACATCAAGGAGCGCATCCTCGAGTTCCTCGCCGTGGGCGCCTGGAAAGGTGAGATAAGCGGCTCCATCGTGCTGCTGGTGGGTCCGCCGGGCGTCGGCAAGACCAGCATCGGCAAGTCCATCGCCGAGTCCCTGGGCCGACCGTTCTACCGCTTCAGTGTCGGCGGCATGCGCGACGAGGCCGAGATCAAGGGCCACCGCCGCTCCTACATCGGCGCCCAGCCGGGCAAGCTGGTGCAGGCGCTGAAGGAGGTCGAGGTGATGAACCCGGTGATCATGCTCGACGAGATCGACAAGATGGGCCAGAGCTACCAGGGCGACCCGGCCTCGGCGCTGCTGGAAACCCTCGACCCGGAACAGAACGTCGACTTCCTCGACCATTACCTCGATCTGCGCCTGGACCTGTCCAAGGTGCTGTTCGTCTGCACCGCCAACACCCTCGACTCGATCCCCGGCCCGTTGCTCGACCGTATGGAAGTGATCCGCCTGTCCGGCTACATCACCGAGGAAAAGCTGGCCATTGCCAAGCGCCACCTGTGGCCCAAGCAGCTGGACAAGGCCGGCGTGGCCAAGACCAGCCTGAGCATCAACGACGCCGCCCTGCGTGCGGTGATCGAGGGCTATGCCCGCGAAGCCGGTGTGCGTCAGTTGGAGAAACAGCTGGGCAAGCTGGTGCGCAAGTCGGTGGTCAAGCTGCTGGAAGATCCGCAGGCCAAACTCAAGATCGCCGCCAAGGACCTCGAGCCCGCCCTGGGCATGCCGGTATTTCGCAGCGAGCAGGTACTGGCCGGCAAGGGCGTGATCACAGGTCTCGCCTGGACCAGCATGGGCGGTGCCACCCTGCCGATCGAGGCCACGCATATCCACAGCCTCAACCGCGGCCTCAAGCTCACCGGGCAGCTGGGTGACGTGATGAAGGAATCGGCAGAGATCGCCTACAGCTACATCAGCTCGAACCTCAAGCAGTTCGGTGGCACGCCCGGCTACTTCAACGAGGCGTTCATCCACTTGCACGTGCCCGAGGGCGCCACGCCCAAGGATGGCCCCAGCGCCGGCGTGACCATGGCCAGTGCCTTGCTCTCGCTGGCCCGCGACCAGGCGCCGAAGAAAGGCGTGGCCATGACCGGCGAGCTGACCCTGACCGGCCAGGTGCTGCCGATCGGCGGGGTGCGCGAGAAAGTGATCGCCGCGCGACGGCAGAAAATCTTCGAACTGATCCTACCGGAGGCCAATCGTGGCGATTTCGAAGAGCTGCCTGACTACCTGAAGGAAGGGTTGAGCGTGCACTTCGCCAAGCGCTTTACCGACGTGGCGAAAGTGTTGTTCTGACAGCCCGTCTTCGCGGGGGCCCCCCCCCCCCCCCCCCACCCGGGGGGGGGGGGGGGGGCCCCCCCCGCCCCCCCCCCCCCCCCCAAAACACAGACACCACGGGGGTTGACAGCCACAAAACAACCGAAGGAGCAACA
>NZ_JBSSDH010000021.1:0-82835 GCF_054060555.1 Pseudomonas sp. TE6283 | reverse complement strand
CACAGCTACAACAACTACCTGTCGCCAATAGCCATGGAGCAGCAGGCGGCTTGATCACCGTAATCGGTGTCCGGAAAAACTTGACCAGAACAAGGGCGCTCCTACAGGGGGCGCGGCCACCTGTACGAGCGGCCTTGTGTCGCGAAGGGTGGAAAACCGCAGAGGCTGATCGCCGATCAAACCGGACGAATCCCGCCATGCTTGGTAAACTGACCGTCATTCACTCTTTCCATCGCCAGCCAGCGCACCCCGCCGCCTGGCTTCGCTGAGTTCGTGTCCCAGACTTATGCATTCCCAAGCCGCTACACCCACATCCCTGCGCCCCGAGCCATCCCGCCGCTTCTCCGTGGCGCCCATGATGGACTGGACCGACCGCCACTGTCGCTTCTTCCTGCGCCTGCTCTCCCAGCACGCCCTGCTCTACACCGAGATGGTCACCACCGGCGCCCTGCTGCACAACGATGCCCAGCGTTTCCTGCGCCATGACCCATCCGAGCACCCGCTGGCCCTGCAACTGGGCGGCAGCGTGCCGGCGGACCTGGCTGCCTGCGCGCGCCTGGCCGAGGAGGCCGGTTACGACGAGGTCAACCTCAACGTCGGCTGCCCCAGCGACCGGGTGCAGAACAACATGATCGGCGCCTGCCTGATGGGCCATCCGGGTCTGGTGGCCGATTGCGTCAAGGCCATGCAGGACGCGGTCGGCATCCCGGTCACGGTCAAGCACCGCATCGGCATCAACGGCCGCGACAGCTACACCGAGCTGTGCGACTTCGTCGGCCAGGTGCGCGACGCCGGGTGCCGCAGCTTCACCGTGCATGCGCGCATCGCCATCCTCGAAGGCCTGTCGCCCAAGGAGAACCGTGAGATCCCACCGCTGCGCTATGACGTGGCGGCGCAGCTGAAGGCCGACTTCCCGGACCTGGAACTGGTGCTCAACGGCGGCATCAAGACCCTCGACGAGTGCCGCACCCACCTGCAGACCTTCGACGGCGTGATGCTCGGGCGCGAGGCGTACCACAACCCGTACCTGCTGGCCGAGGTCGACCAGCAGCTGTTCGGCAGCGCGGCGCCGGTGGTCAGCCGGGCCGAGGCGATGGAAAAGCTGCGTCCGTACATCGTCGCGCACATGCAAAGCGGCGGCGCGATGCATCACATCACCCGGCATATCCTCGGGCTGGGCCAGGGCTTCCCGGGGGCGCGGCGCTTCCGGCAGTTGCTGTCGGCGGACATTCACAAGACCAGCGAGCCGCTGAAGGTGCTGGACCAGGCTGCCGAGCTGTTGCAGGGGCGTTGAGGGAACCTGGGGCGGGGTTGGCACTCGAAGGGTTAGCCTTATACCGCGGCCCTGGCGTTGGCCGGTGCCGCTTTGCAGCCCTTCGCGGGGCAAGCCCGCTCCTACACAGGGGAGCGCGCTGCTTCCAAGGGTTTCCCGATACGCCTGCGACGGGCCTTGAGTGGCTGTCGGGGCTCGGGTAATGTCGAGTCATTGCACAGGACAGAGCACGCCCATGACCTCCAAGCTGGAACAACTCAAGCAGTTCACCACCGTCGTCGCCGACACCGGCGACCTGGACGCCATCACCCGCCTCAAGCCGGTCGACGCCACCACCAACCCTTCGCTGCTGCTCAAGGCCGCCGCCATCCCGGGTTACGCCGACCTGCTCAAGCAGGTCAAGGCCGATGCCAAGGGCAATGTCGACCTGGCCTGCGACAAGTTCGCCGTGTCGGTGGGCTCGGGCATTCTCAAGGTCATTCCGGGGCGCATCTCCACCGAGGTGGACGCGCGACTGTCGTTCGACGAGCCGGCGCTGCTGAAAAAGGCCCGTCAGCTGATCGAGCTGTACCAAGCGGCCGGTGTGCCGAAAGACCGCGTACTGATCAAGCTGGCCTCCACCTGGGAAGGCATCCGCGCCGCCGAGAAGCTGGAGAAGGAAGGCATCCAGACCAACCTCACCCTGCTGTTCTCCTTCGCCCAGGCCCAGGCCTGTGCCGATGCCGGGGTGTTCCTGATCTCGCCGTTCGTGGGGCGCATCTACGACTGGTACAAGAAAAGCACCGGCAAGGAATACGTCGGCGCCGAGGATCCGGGCGTGCAGTCGGTCACCCGCATCTACGACTACTACAAGACCAACGGCTACGACACCGTGGTCATGGGCGCGAGCTTCCGCAACATCGGCCAGATCGAGCAACTGGCCGGCTGCGACCGCCTGACCATCAGCCCCGAGCTGCTGCAGCAGCTGTCGGACGACCAGGGCGAACTGCCGCGCCTGCTCAAGCCGGGTAATGCCGGCGAGGCCAAGCAACAGTTGAACGAAAGCCAGTTCCGCTGGGCGATGAACGAAGACGCCATGGCCACCGAGAAGCTGGCCGAAGGCATCCGCCAGTTCGCCCGCGACCAGGAAAAGCTGGAAGCACTGATGGCTGGCTGACAAAGCCTGATACATCTTCGGCTTGATCGACGGGCGGTTAATGCAGAGCATTTCCCGCCCGTTTTTCGTTGGGGTGGCCATTCCCCGCGATAGGGCCATCAGCATCACACGAACCTGAGCCATCCATGCCCGCCACCGCTTCGCTCCCCCTCGTCCTCGCCGGCCCCATCCTGCGCCGCCTGGAACCGCAACGCCTGGCCATCTGGCTGGTAGGCTCGCAACCGCTGCAACCCGAATTCCTGCTCGAGCACACCGGCATCAACGCCACGATGCACGCTGAGGTGATCCCGGTCGGACAGCACGCCTTCATCCACCTGCTGGACATCCGCTTCGACCACCCGCTGCCCTGCAATGTGACGCTCGAATACGACCTGCGCCTAGCCAACGGCCAGGGCATCGCCCAATGGGCCCCGCACCTGCTCTACTCCGGAGCTAGCCGCCCCAGCTTCGTACTGCGCGATCGTCTCGACCAGTTGCTCCACGGCTCCTGCCGCAAGCCCCACCACCCGGCCGCCGACGGTCTGCTCTGCGCCGACCGCCTGCTTGCCGCCAACCCGCGCCCAGAAGCACGCCCCGCCGTGCTGCTGATGAGCGGCGACCAGGTCTATGCCGACGATGTCGCCGGCCCCATGCTGCGTGCCATCCACACGCTGATCGAGCGCCTGGGCCTGTTCGACGAGTCCCTCGATGGCGCCCTGGTCGACAGCGGCGCCGCGCTCTATCGCCACCCGGCCTGCTACTACCACCGCGCCGACCTGCTGCCGGCCCAGGAAGGCAACGACACCCTGCGCGAACGCTTCTTCGGCGGCAAGCGCAAGCCGATCTTCTCGTCCAGCAACGCCGACAACCACCTGGTGACCTTCGCCGAGGTCATGGCCATGTACCTGCTGGTCTGGTCGCCGCTGCCGTGGACGCTGGTGCGGATGGACATGCCAGAGGGCCTGACCGAGCAGCGCCAGGCCCGTTATCAGCGCGAACTGCCGCTGATCGAGGCGTTCCGCGACGGCCTCGGCCAGGTGGCGCGGGTGCTGGCCCACCTGCCCTGCCTGATGATCTTCGACGACCACGACATCACCGACGACTGGAACCTGTCGGCGCAATGGGAACAGACCGCCTACGGCCATCCGTTCTCGCGGCGCATCATCGGCAACGCCCTGCTCGGCTACCTGCTGTGCCAAGGCTGGGGCAACGATCCGGACGGTTGCGCGGCGCTGGTCGGGCAATGCCGGCAACTGAACGAGGCACGGGACGAGCTGATCGGCGAGCTGCTGCGCTTCCAGGGCTGGCAGTACGCGCTGCCCAGCAACCCGCCGCTGCTGGTGCTGGACACCCGCACCCGCCGCTGGCGCAGCGAAAGCAGCCTGGGCAAGCCCTCCGGCCTGCTCGACTGGGAGGCGCTGAGCGAACTGCAGCAGGCGCTGCTCGACCATCCTTCGGCGATCATCGTGTCGCCGGCGCCGATCTTCGGGGTCAAGCTGATCGAGACCGTGCAGCGGGTGTTCAGCGCCCTGGGCTACCCGTTGCTGGTGGATGCGGAAAACTGGATGGCCCATCGCGGCGCGGCGCAGGTGATCCTCAACATCTTCCGCCATTCGCGCACGCCGGGGCACTACGTGGTGCTGTCGGGCGACGTGCACTACTCGTTCGTCTATGAGGTGCTGATCCGCCACCGCCAACGCAGCCCGCACCTGTGGCAGGTGACCAGCAGCGGGATCAAGAACGAGTTTCCCCGGCGCCTGCTGGATGTGCTTGATCGGCTCAACCGCTGGCTGTATTCGCCGCGCTCGCCGCTCAACTGGTTCACCAAGCGCCGGGAAATGCAAGTGGTGCCGCGCACGCCTAGCCGCAGCAAGGCCGGGGAGCGGTTATGGAACAGCGCGGGGCTGGGGCAGGTGTTCTTCGATGGCCAGGGGCGGCCGGAGCGGGTGTATCAGTTGAATGCGGATGGCTCGCCGGCTACGGCGTTCATCCGGGACTGACACCATCGCGAAGCTCCCGCGATGGTGTCGGCAGGTTCAGCGCAGGATCAGGACCGCTCGAGCGCGCTCACCAGGTCATGGAACGCTTCACGGTTGGAGTCATTCAAGCCCATGAGGATCTTGTGCGCCTCCAGCACCTTGGAACGCACCACGCTCTCGTCCTGGTCCTGGGACGGCAGGTCGGTCAGGCATTCCGGGCACGGCACCGGGCGGTCGACGATGTTGAACACCTGGTCGAAGCCCATGGACTGCAGCAGGCGGGAAATGTCCGGGTTGGTGGTGACCACGGTCGGCAGCAGGCCGACTTTCTGCCGGGACAGGATCGACAGCTTGGCCAGCAGGCCGAGGGTGGTGCTGTCGATGCTCTCGGTTTCGGTCAGGTCGATGACGATGGCCGAGAAGTTCAGCGCGGTGAAGATCTTCTCGATCGTCGCATCCAGCGCCGAACACAGGGTCAGGCGCACTTCACCGACAAATTTCAGAACGAAGGTCCCGCTCTGCTCGGCGAACTGGATTCTACCAGTACTCATTCAAGGTTCCTGCTCAACACCAATAGGGCGATATCATCCGGCATCTCCCCAAGCGTAGCCAATTCGAATCGTTGGCGCAGCCCCTCCAGGCTACCACCTGCCGCCTTGACGATTTCCGGCAAGGCCGCTTCCTTATCTTTGAGTGTGTCCCCGGGCAAAAGGTCCAGAATGCCATCGGACATCAGGGTGAGGCTGAACTGCGGTGGCAGTTCCAGCACCTGGTCCTGGTAGCTGGCCTCGTCGAACAACCCCACCGGCAGGCCGCGGCCTTCGAGGTAGCGGGCCTGGCCCGGGGTGTACAGCACCGGCAGCGGCAAGTGGCCGCCGACGCTGTAGGTGAGCAGGCCGGTGTCCTCGTCGATGACGCCACCGACCATGGTCACATGCTTGCCCAGCTTGCAGTTGATCAGCCCACGGTTGATGTGGCTGAGCACCTGCGAAGGCTTGAACTCGCGCATCTTGCCGCCACGCTTGAATTCGAACAGCAGGCGCGTGGTCATGAACTTGAGCAGCACCGTGACGAACGCCGACGAGGCGCCGTGACCGGAGACGTCCGCCAGGTAGAAGGCGATGCGCCGGTCATCCACACGGAAGTAGTCGGCGAAATCGCCCGACAGGTACAGCGACGGAATGATCTGGTGCTCGAAGGCGAACTCGCCAGCCACCCAGGGGTTTTCCGGGAGCATGTTCATCTGCACCTGGCGACCGGCGGTCTGGTCCTCCTGCAGCAGGTGCAGGCTGGCCTCCAGCTCGCGGTTGGCCGCTTCGAGCTTCTCCCGGTAGCGCTGGTTTTCCAGCACCAGGCGCGAGCGGTCGAGGGCGCGGCGCACCGAGTGCTCGAGCACGGCCAGGTCTTCCAGGGGCTTGATCAGGTAGTCCGCCGCGCCCAGGCGCAAGGCTTCGACCGCGTCGCTCATGACGCCGGCACCGGACACCACGATCACCGGCAACTGCGGCGCACGCTCGCTGATCCGGCGGATCAGTTCAAGGCCGCCCATCTGCGGCATGCGCAGATCGCAGATCACGAGGTCGGGCTGGTGTGCTTCGAAGACCTGGAGGCCCTGCTGGCCGTTGCCGGCCTGAAGGACGCTGAAGCCGCTGTCTTCCAGATAGGCGGCGAGACTGGCACGGACCACCTCGTCGTCATCGATGATCAGCAGCGTTGCACTGGGTTTCTGCATGTGGGCGAACGGCGCCAGATTTGGGTTGGCGTAGCGACTGTGAAAGACCGACAGACGGCTACTGGAATGCTCTTTAGCCACTCTCTATTTGAGTTGTAGGACAAGAAGACTGGTCCGGCAAATAGCGAGGTGCCCTGTAAGGCGCTGACGGTACTCCCATCCGCCTGGCGTTTCAAGCATGGCAAGGAAGACTCCCCCGCACTTTACAGGGCAAATCACCCGGCGTTATAAGAAAGCACATCGGCGCAACCTGACGAAAGGATGCAAGCATGTCCCAGCCCCCCGTGGATTACAGCGAAAAACGCGATTTCATACGCATGCGCATTGAAGCCGAGGTCAGCCTGCTGCACGCCGGCCAGGTGATCAGCGCGGTGTGCATCGACCTCTCCAGCAGCGGCATGCAGGTCCAGGCACCGCAGCGATTCAAGGTGGGCGACCAGCTCGAGGTGCGCATCGACTCCGACCACGCCGCCCTCGCCGGCCTGCACGCCAGCACCGAAGTGGTGTGGATCGCCGACCAGCCCGGCGGCGCGCAGAAGTTCGGCCTGCGCATCCTGGCCATGCATTGAACTGTTACGAAAAAGGCGACCCGAAGGTCGCCTTTTTCGTAAGCCGGTCGATCAGAAGTCGTCTTCGACCTCGCCGTCCTTGACCTTGAACTCGCGGTTCTGCAGGTAGGCATTGCGCAGGAAGATGTACTTGTCGCCCTGGATCAGCTTCTCCGCCGACAGCAGGCTGGCGCGGGTGTCGATCACGTCCATCGCGAAGATCGAGTTGCGGGTCGGCACATGGTCGATGTAGCGGTAGGGTTCGGTGTAGGTGTCCGGGTACTTGGCCAGGCCGTCACGCACGGTGCTCGGGCCAAGGAACGGAATGACCACGTACGGCCCGCTGGGCACGCCCCAGTAGCCGAGGGTCTGGCCGAAGTCCTCGTCGCTGCGCTGCAGGCCCATCTTGGTGCCGACGTCGAAGAAACCGCCCAGGCCGAAGGTGGTGTTGACGATCAGCCGCGCCGTGTCGATGCCCGCCGCTCGAGGCTTGAGCTGCAGCACGTTGTTGGCCAGGTTGGTGACGTCGCCCAGGTTGCGGAAGACGTTGTGGATGCCATCCTCGAGGAACTGCGGGGTGACGTACTGGTAACCCTGGGCCAGCGGCTTGAGGGCATAGGTGTCGAGGACATCGTTGAACCTGAAGATCGGTCGGTTGACCGACTCCCACGGATCCTCCTCGGTTGCCGCCTGGGTGGCTGCCACGGGCGCCAGCAGCAAGCTGGCGCAGACACAGGCCTGGGTGACTCGCTCGATCACTCCGGCACCGATCCTACGCATAGATGTTTCTCCATCGGATTTCACGGCGGCAACGGCCTATGGCGCGCTGCTCGATAGGGCGCAAGTATACTGGCTTGCTGGCTGAACGGTAGTTTTACATATCTCTGTCAAGATTTCGTGAACAACTGTAGTCGTCATCCCTTGGTCACAATCGCCGGGTAGCTTGCGGGGTATTTAGGGACGTTGCCATGCAAGACGCACCCGCCTTCACCGCCGTGCTGTTCGGACTGCGCGGCTGCCTGGTCCAGGCAAACGACGGCAGCCCCATGCCCGCCCCCGGCGCCCTCGACTCCCTTCACCGCCTGCGCGCGCAGGCGGTGCCGTGCATCTGGCTCGACGAGCTCAGCGCCGCCCAGGGCAAGCGCCTGAGCAGCGTGCTGCCCGGCTGGCTACCGGGCCATCTGGTCAACGGCTGCAAATGGCCGGCGCCCAACGCCTGCTGGCAGGCGCTGATGAGCCTCGACAGCCAGCGCCTGGAAGGCTGCGTGCTGGTCAGCGGTGAGCCACGGTTGCTGCAGGCCGGGCTCAACGCCGGCCTGTGGACGGTGGGCCTGGCGGCCTGCGACCCCGGCCCCGGTCAATGGCAGGCCATGACCCGGCAGGAACAGGAGCGCACCCGTGGCAAGGCGACCCTGGCCCTATTCGGCCTGGGCGTGCACTCGGTGATCGATCACCTGGAATCCCTCGACACCTGCCTTGCGGACATCGCCCAGCGCCGGCACAGGGGCGAGAAACCCTGATACATCCCCGTTGATGCGGGTCATGCAAAGCTGCGGCAGGTGGATTACGCTAGAAGGCAGGCCAGAACCTTTACCGTGTCGCCGAGGTCCATGGCTTGCCAAGTCATTGATGGAGAACGAACAATGCCTGCCCGCGAACTGCAAGAGCAACTCGATAGCCTGCGCGAGCAACTGGACCGCAATCCACCGCTCTCGCTGGAAGAGCGCGACCACCTGCATGAACTGATGCAGCAGATCGAAGCCCAGATCAAACTCGAGGAAGCGACCAACGACAACAACCTGGTCGATGGGGTCAATACCGCCGTTGAACGTTTCGAGGCCGATCACCCAGACCTTACCGCCATCCTGCGCAATATCGCCAATCACCTGCACAGCATGGGGATCTGAACCGAATGGGGCCGCAAATGCGGCCCCATTACATTACTGACGCACCAATCGCAGGTTCTGCGGGTTGATCGCCCCAGTGCTGCGGTACGGGTTGATATCCAGCCCGCCGCGGCGCACATACCGCGCATACACCGTCAGGTGCTCAGGCTTGAGCAGGTTCTTCAGGTCCAGGTAGATCCGCTCCACGCATTGTTCGTGGAAGTCGGCATGCTGGCGGAAACTGATCAGGTAGGTCAGCAGGCTGGCATGATCCAGCGCCCGCCCCTTGTATTCCACCACCACGCTACCCCAGTCCGGTTGGCCGGTGACCGGGCAGTTGGATTTGAGCAGGTGGCTGTGCACGGTCTCTTCCACCACGCGCTCCGGCGCGCAACGCAGCAGCTCCGGTTGCGGCTGCTCGTAGTTGCTGATGTTCACATCTAGCGCGTCGATACACTGGCCCGGCAGCGTGGTCACGCCCTGCCCCTCTACCTCGGCCAGGGTGCTGACCTTGACCGCGACCGGCTTGCCGGCGGCGGCGGACAGGTCCTGCACCAGGCACGCCTGCAACGCCGCTACCGACTCGAACACCGTCTGGTTCAACGAGTTGAGGTACAGTTTGAAGGACTTGGACTCGATGATGTTCGGCGAATCGCACGGGATGGCGAACTCACCGATGGCCACCACCGGCTTGCCCGAGGGCAGCAGCCAGGAGAGCTCGAAGCAGTTCCAGAAGTCCACGCCCTGCCACGGCAGCGCGTCGCCACTCACGCCCAGCTCGGCCCATTTGGCCAAGCGGGGAATCGGGAACAGCAGCGAGGGGGTGTAGGTGGCGATGTATTCGCTGGACTTGCCCAGCGGGGAGTGTTCGGCGGCGGGATGCATGGAAACTGACCTGAAGGTTCGAAATTGCCCCTAGTCTACCGGTTTTGCACCCCGCCTTGGAGCCGTTGTCACTCGATGGTCAGCGGGCCGACCATGCCTGCCTGGTAGTGGCCAGGCACGTTGCAGGCGAACTCGATGGGCGCCGACTTGCGGAAGGTCCAGGTCAGCTCGGCGCGCTGGCCGGGCTGTACCAGCACGGTGTTGCCACCCGCATGACCGTGGCCAGCGCCCATCTGGCCGTGATCCATCTGGCCATGGTCCATGCCTTCGTGGTTCATGCCGGCAGTGAACATCTTGCCCTGCATGGCGATCATTTCCTTCTGGTGCTCGGCGTGCATGGCCTTGTCGCCCAGGTTGAACTCGTGGGGCAGCTTGCCTTCGTTGACCAGCACGAAGCGCACGGTCTCGCCAGCCTTGACCTTGATGCTCTTCGGTTCGAAGGCGATGTCCTTGAGTACCACCTCGATGGTGCGGGTGGCCTTGGCCGCCTCGGCCGGCTCGCCGAAGGCGAAGGGTTTGCCGTTGTCGGCAAAGCCCGGCAGGCTGACCAGTGCGAGGGCGGCGGCGATGAACAGGTGTTTCATGGGTGACTCCGGGTCGTTCTGGGAGAATGAGACCATTCTCGAAAAGGCTGGCTGGCAGATGGCTGACGGGAAGATTACAACTTTGTCAGCTTGGGCAGGCCGCCGGATCGTCACGTATCATTTCGGCATCACGTTGGCCCTAACCGTTGGTAAACACATGAAACTGCTGATCGTCGAAGACCAGGCCAAGACTGGCCAGTACCTGAGCCAGGGCCTGAGCGAAGCCGGTTTCGCCACGGAGCTGGCCAACGACGGCGACACCGGCCAGCACCTGGCCCTGACCGGTGACCACGACCTGCTGATCCTCGATGTGATGCTGCCGGGGCGTAACGGCTGGCAAATCCTCCAGGCCGTGCGCCAGGCCGGACTGGACACGCCGGTGCTGTTTCTCACCGCCCGCGATGCCGTCGAGGACCGCGTCCACGGCCTGGAGCTGGGCGCCGACGACTACCTGGTCAAGCCGTTCGCCTTCTCCGAGCTGCTGGCCCGGGTGCGCAGCCTGCTGCGCCGGGGTGCCAGCGCCAGCCAGGACACCTGCCTGAGCCTGGCCGACCTGCGCCTTGACCTGATTCGCCGGCGCGCCGAGCGGGCCGGCCAGCGCGTCGACCTGACCGCCAAGGAATTCGCCCTGCTCGAACTGCTGCTGCGCCGCCAGGGCGAGGTGCTGCCCAAGTCGCTGATCGCCTCGCAGGTCTGGGACATGAACTTCGACAGCGACACCAACGTCATCGAGGTGGCCATCCGCCGCCTGCGCCTGAAGATCGACGACCATCACGCCACCAAGCTGATCCATACCGTGCGCGGCATGGGCTATGTGCTCGAGGAGCGCCAGGACTGATGCGCCGCCTGTCCCTCGGCAGCCGCCTGGCGCTGCTGTTCGCCGCCTGCACCGCCAGTGTTTCGCTGGGTGCCGGCCTGCTGTTCAGCCGCGCCAGCGAGCAGCATTTCGTCGAACTCGACCAGCAACTGCTCAGCGGCCGCCTGTCGCTGATGCGCAGCCTGCTCGACGGCGTCACCACTCCCGAGCAACTGGCCACGCGCCTGCCGGGGCTGCTCAACGAGCTCAGCCACCAGTCCGACCTGGCCTTGCGCGTGCGCGCGGTCGACGGCACCACCTGGTTCGCCAGCCGCGGCGACCTGCCAGACGCCCCGGCCCAGCCCGGCCTGGCCACGCTGCATACCCAGGGCATCGACTACCGCGGACTGAGCCTGCCGCTGGACGAAACCCGGCCCGACTCGCCGCAGTTGACCTTGTTACTCGACATCACCCATCACCAGCACTTCCTGCAAGGCATGCAGCGCCTGATCTGGCTCACGGTCGGCCTCAGCGCGCTGGCCACCGCGCTGCTGGGTGCCTGGGCCGTGCGCCGTGGCCTGAAGCCGCTGCGGCGGATGGGCAAGGTCGCCGCCAGCGTCAACGCCCGCTCGCTGACCACCCGCCTGCCGGCCGCCGAGATGCCCGAGGAACTGGCCGAGCTGGCCGGCACGGTCAATGCCATGCTGCAGCGCCTGGACGATGCTTTCCAACGCCTGTCGGCGTTCTCCGCCGACATCGCCCACGAGTTGCGCACGCCGCTGTCCAACCTGCTGACCCACACCCAGGTCACCCTCACCCGCCCACGCAGCCTCGAGGAGTACCGCGAGGCCCTGCATGGCAATCTCGAGGAACTGCAGTGGATGGCCCAGCTGGTCAACGACATGCTCTATCTGGCCAAGGCCGACCACGGTCTGCTGATGCCCAATAGTCAGGCGCTGGACCTGGCGACCGAGGTCGATGCGCTTCTGGAGTACTACGCGCCGCTGGCTGAGGAAGCCGAGGTCAGGCTGTCTCGCGAGGGCCAGGCGCATGCCGAGGGCGACCGGCACATGCTTCGCCGGGCCTTGTCGAACCTGCTGGACAACGCCCTGCGCTTCACCCCGGCGGGCGGCGAGATTCGTGTGAGCCTTGCGCCGGGGTTGCGCATCGAGGTGGCCAACAGTGGCCCGGCAATCGCCCCGCAACTGCTGGAGCGGCTGTTCGACCGTTTCTATCGGGCAGACCCGGCGCGCCAGGAGGGCAGCAGCGAGCATGCGGGTCTGGGGCTGGCCATCACCCGCTCGATCGTGCAGGCGCACGGCGGGAAGATTCGGGCCCAGTGCGAAGGTGGGTGGACGCGCTTCGTGATCGAGTTGCCTGCGTAGCCTTCATCGCGGGGCAAGCCCGCTCCCACGCCAAGTTCCGATATGAAGGTGGGCGTGGGAGCTGGCTTGCCCCGCGATAGCGCTTACTCGTAACGCAACGCCATCGCCGGTTCGATCTGCGAAGCGCGGTACGCAGGATAGAGGGTCGCCAGGAAGCTCATCACCAGCCCGGCCACGCAGATGATCGCCACGTCGCCCCACTGCAGCTCCGAGGGCAGGCTGCTGATGAAGTAGATGTCGGAGGTGAAGATGTGCTGCCCACTGACTCGCTCGATCCAGCCGACCACGGCGCTGACGTTCAGTGCCAGGATCACCCCGAGCACGCCACCGATCAGCGTGCCGACGATGCCGATCAGGCTGCCCTGGACCATGAACGTGCCCATGATCTGCGCCGGCGTCGCGCCGATGGTGCGCAGGATGGCGATATCCGCGCCCTTGTCGTTCACCACCATCACCAGGGTGGCGATGATATTGAAGGCAGCCACGGCGATGATCATCATCAGCAGCAGGCCGATCATGGTCTTTTCCATTTTCATGGCGCTGAACAGGCTGCCCTGGGTGTGCGACCAGTCATCGGCACGGTAGCCGTCGCCCAGCCCCGCAGCGATGGCCTTGGACACCTGCGGCGCAGCGTACAGGTCATGCAGCTTCAGGCGCACGCCCTGCACCTGGCCCGGCGCCCAGCGCTGCATCTCGCCGGCATCGGCGATATGGATGTAGGCCTGGGAGCCATCCAGCTCGGCGCCGACCTTGAAGATGCCGACCACGGTCAGGCGCTGCATGCGCGGGGTGATGCCGCCCGGCTCCTTGCTGATCTCCGGAACGATCAGGGTCAGCTTGTCGCCGGTGTTCAGGCGAAAGCGTCGCGCCGTCAGTTCACCGATGACCACGCCGTACTCGCCCGGCACCAGGTCCTGCAGGCTGCCCTGGACGATATGCTGGGTGACGATGGAGACCTTGCCCTCCTCGGCCGGGTCGATGCCGGCGACCTGGATCGGCTGCATCGCCCCCTTGTACGAGAGCATGCCCTCCATCTCGGTGATCGGCGCCACGGCCATCACCGCCGGGTTGCTTTCGGCGGTGCTGGCGACCTTGCGCCAGTCGTCCAGCGGCTGCGCGCCGAGAACCGCGGCATGGGGCACCAGGCCCAGCACGCGCGAGCTCATCTCGCGCTGGAAGCCGTTCATCACCGAAAGCACCGTGATCATCGCCAGCACGCCGAGCGACAGGCCGATCATCGAAGTCATCGAGATGAACGAGATGAAGTGGTTGCGGCGCTTGGCACGGGTGTAGCGGGCACCGATGAACAACGACAAGGGTCTGAACATGAACGAGGACACCCAAGTGAAAAATGAATCGGGGCCGCCTCAGGCCGCCCCATGCAGGCGACTCAGATCGCCACCAGGCGCCCGTCTTCCAGGCGCAGCACACGGTCCATCTGCCGCGCCAGGTTGAGGTCGTGGGTCACAACCAGGAATGCGGTCTGCGAGTGATTCGACAGCTCCTGCATCAGTTCCTGGATACCCTGGGCGGTGTGGTGGTCGAGGTTGCCGGTGGGCTCGTCGAGCATCACCAGGCCCGGGCGGTTGACCAGGGCGCGGGCGATCGCCACACGCTGGCGCTCACCACCGGACAGCTCGGCCGGCTTGTGATTCAACCGGTGCCCCAGGCCAACGCGCTTGAGCAGCGCCTCGGCACGCTCGCGGGCCTCGGCGATCGGCGTCTTGCCGATCAGCAGCGGCATGCAGGCGTTTTCCAGGGCGGTGAACTCTGCTAGCAGGTGGTGGAACTGGTAGACGAAGCCCAGGGCGCGGTTGCGCAGCAGGCCGCGGGCCCGCTCGCCCAGCGCCGACAGCTCCTCGCCGGCCAGCCAGACGCTGCCCTGGCTCGGCGTGTCGAGACCGCCAAGCAGGTTGAGCAAGGTACTCTTGCCCGAGCCCGAGCTGCCGACGATGGCCACCCGCTCGCCCGGATGCAGTTCGAGGTTCAACCCCGACAAGACCTGGACCGACTCCGGGCCTTCCTCGTAGCTCTTGCCCAGGTTGCGGCAGCTCAACACGGCTTTATCACTCATGCGCGACTCACTCATAACGTAGCGCCTCCGCCGGCTGGGTGCGCGAAGCGCGCCAGGCCGGATACAGGGTGGCGAAGAAACTCAGGACCAGCGCCGCACCACAGACCATGTACACGTCCTGGGCCTGGATCTGCGACGGCAGGTAATCGATGAAGTACACGTCGGCATTGAGGAACTTGTGCCCGATCAGGGTCTCGATGCCGGCGATGGCCGCACTCACGTTGAGCGCGCCGAGGATGCCCAGCACCGCGCCGATCAGCGTGCCGACCACGCCGATCACCGTGCCCTGGACCATGAAGATGGCCATGATCTGCCCAGGCGTGGCGCCCAGGGTGCGCAGGATGGCGATGTCGCCGCGCTTGTCGTTGACCACCATCACCAGGGTGGAAATGATGTTGAACGCCGCCACCGCGACGATCAGCAGCAACAGCAGGCCGATCATGGATTTCTCCATGCGGATCGCCTGGTACAGGTTGCCGTGGGTGCGGGTCCAGTCACGCGGGTAGAACTCCTGCTCGCCCAGCTGCTGGGCGATGGCCCAAGAGGCCCGCGGGGCCTGGAACAGGTCGTCGAACTTCAGGCGCACGCCCTGGACCTGGTCGGCCTTCCAGCGGTGCAGGCGCGACAGGTCGGCGATGTTGGTCAGGCCCAGGTAGCCGTCGATCTCACCGGCGCCGACATGGAAGGTGCCGACCACGGTAAAGCGCTTCATGCGCGGGAACATCCCCGCCGGGGTGACGCTGACCTCGGGGGCGACGAAGGTCAGCTTGTCGCCGATGCCCACGCCCAGCTTCTGCGCGGCCTTGTCGCCGATCATGATGCCCCACTCGCCCGGGGCCAGCTTGTCGAGGCTACCGTCAAGGACGAACTTGTCGATGATCGACACCTCGCGCTCGCGGGCCGGGTCGATACCGTTGAGCAGCACCTTCTGCACCTTGCCTTCATGGGTCAGCAGGCCCTGCATCTGGGTGAATGGCGCGACCGCCAGCACCTGCGGATTCTGCTTTACTTTAGAGGCGAGGGCCTGCCAGTCGTCGATCGGCTGGCCAGTCTCCAGCGTTGCGTGGGGAATCATCCCCAGCACGCGGGTACGCATCTCGTGGTCGAACCCGTTCATCACCGAGAGCACCACGATCATCACCACCACGCCCAGGGCGAGGCCGATCATCGAGGTGAGCGAAATGAACGAGACGAAGTGATTGCGGCGCTTGGCACGGGTGTAACGCGTACCAATGAATACGAATAGAGGTCTGAACATGTCGGGGCTTGTTCGGATGAAAGGGAACGTCCTTGTGGCGAGGCGCCTACGGCGGCTTTACACTCGGACCACCGCCGTAACCTTGGGTTCGCCATGACGACATTAGACGAAGAAGATCGCCGCGAATACTACCGCATCGAAGATCGGATCGCACTTCAAATCAGCCCCCTCAGCGCGGCCGAAGCCCTTGAAACAGAACTGTTGCAGGATGATTCCGAGCTGTTCAACCTGCTCAGCGAGCTGCACCTTTCAGACTTCGAGTCGCAGCACCTGTTGCGCCAGCTGAGCGAAAAAGACCGCACCCTGGCCGCCTTCCTGCGCGCCCAGAACAAACGCCTCGACCTGCTCAGCGCCGTGGTCGCCCAGACCCTGATCGGTGAAATCGGCCAGCCGCAAGCGGTGATCATCTCCGAAGGCGGCATCGAGTTCGCCCAGGCGCAGAAGATCGCCCCCGGCACTCGGGTCAAGGTGAAGATGGTGCTGATGCCGCGCGCCCATGGCCTGCTCCTGCGCGGCCGGGTCACCCATTGCGACCCGCGCCCGGATGGCGATTACGAGGTAGGTACCGAGTTCATCGACATGACCGACGCCCAGCGCCAGCTGCTGGCCCGCTACATCCTGCAGCGCCAGCAACAGCAACGACGCCAGGCGCTGGAACAGAACGACCCCGCTTCCTGAAGCCCTTTTCTCTCTGATTTGAAGGAACGAACGTGACCTTGATCTATGGCCACCGCGGCGCCAAGGGCGAAGCGCCCGAGAATACCCTGCAGAGCTTTCGCCAGTGCCTGTCCCATGGCGTGACCCGCTGCGAACTCGACCTGCACCTGTCGGCCGACAACGAGCTGATGGTGATCCATGATCCGACCCTCAAGCGCACCACTGGCCGGCGCGGCAAGGTGGTCGAGCACACCGCCGCCGAGCTGGTCACCTACGATGCGCGCAAGGGCGGCCCGGGCCATGTGCAGCCCTGCCCCATCCCGCGGCTCGAGGAGTTGTTCGAGAAGTGCCCGTTCGAGCACTGGCAGCTGGAGGTCAAGAGCGCCTCGCGCACCCGTGCCGCCAGCACCGTGCTGGCGATCCGCGAACTGGCCCAGCAGCATGACCTGCTGGACAAGGTGACCATCACCTCGAGCTCACGGGAAGTGCTGGGCGCCGCCCAGGAGCTGGTACCCGACATCAAGCGTGGACTGGTTGCCGAGTACGCCTGGCTCGACCCGCTGAAGGTCGCGCAGAACTACGACTGCGAGATGCTGGCGTTGAACTGGACGCTGTGCACCCCCGAACGCCTGATCAAGGCGCAGCGCCAGGGCCTGCATGTGTCGGTATGGACGGTCAACGAACCGGCGCTGATGCGCCGGCTCGCCGACTTTGGCGTGGACAGCCTGATTACAGACTTTCCCGGTTTGGCCAGGACCACCCTCGGGTAGGGCTGAAATCGGTCTCCCCGACCGGCTCAGGCCACCGGTCGGAGCCGCTCAAAAAAGCCGGTTCAGACCATCGTAGGCAGCTACCCGATAGGCCTCGGCCATGGTCGGGTAGTTGAAGGTGGTGTTGACGAAGTACTTCAGGTTGTTCTGTTCGCCCGGCTGGTTCATCACCGCCTGGCCGATGTGGACGATCTCCGAGGCCTGGTAGCCGAAGCAGTGCACGCCAAGGACTTCCAGGGTCTCGCGATGGAACAGGATCTTCAGCATGCCTTGCGGCTCGCCGGCGATCTGCGCGCGGGCCATGCTCTTGAAGAAGGCCTTGCCCACTTCATAGGGCACCTTGGCCTGGGTCAGTTCCTGCTCGTTCTTGCCGATCGAGCTGATCTCCGGAATGGTGTAGATGCCGGTCGGCACGTCGTTGACGAAGCGCCAGCTGCCGTTGTCGACGATGCTGCCGGCGGCCGAGCGGCCCTGGTCGTGGGCAGCGCTGGCCAGGCTCGGCCAGCCGATCACGTCACCGGCGCCATAGATGTTCGGCACGCTGGTGCGGTAGGTCTCGTCGACCTCGATCTGGCCACGGCTGTTGACCTTGATGCCGATGTTCTCCAGGCCCAGCTTGTCGGTGTTGCCGGTACGGCCGTTGCACCACAGCAAGGCGTCGGCCTTGATCTTCTTGCCCGACTTCAGGTGCAGGATCACCCCGTTGTCCAGGCCTTCGACGCGGTCGTATTCCTCGTTGTGGCGCACGGTGATGTTGTTGTTGCTGAAGTGGTAGCTCAGCGCCTGGGAGATTTCCGAGTCGAGGAAGCTCAGCAACTGGCCGCGGTTGTCGACCAGCTCGACCAGCACACCCAGGCCGCTGAAGATCGAGGCGTATTCGCAACCGATCACCCCGGCGCCGTAGACGATCAGCTTGCGTGGGGTGTGGCTCAGGCTGAGGATGGTGTCGCTGTCGTAGACCCGCGGGTGGTGGAAGTCGATGTCGGCCGGGCGATACGGACGCGAGCCGGTGGCAATGATGATGTGCTTGGCGTTGAGCTTCTCGACCACGCCGTTGGGGCAGACCACTTCGACGGTCTGCTCGTCGGCGAAGCTGCCGGTGCCGACGAACACATCGACGCGGTTGCGCGCGTAGTAGCCGGTACGCGAGGCAACCTGCTTGCTGATGACTTTCTCGGCGCTCTTGAGCACGTCGGGGAAGGAGAACCAGCGCGGCTCGCCGATGGCGCGGAACATCGGGTTGGTGTTGAACTGCATGATCTGCCGCACGGAGTGACGCAGCGCCTTGGACGGGATAGTGCCCAGGTGGGTGCAGTTGCCGCCGACCTGGCGACGGCTGTCGACCATGGCCACCTTGCGCCCTGCTTTGGCGGCGTTCATTGCCGCGCCTTCTCCGGCCGGGCCGGAACCCAGCACCACTACGTCGTAGTTGTAGACAGCCATGCGTACTCCTTCAGAACTGGCCCGCCGGCCGGATGGCCGCGGGGCGCGATCATGTCGCCGGGGCGCCATGAGAAAATTCGGGTGCAGTCTAATCAAGCGTGAACGCCGCGCACATTAACCCTTGGTCGCGTCGTAGGCCATTATTGCCTGCACTACATGTCGTTTCACCGCTTCCCTGGCATTGATCATCCGTGGCTTGCCTTTCACTCGCCTTTCACCACCCGCTCGAAGGCCGGCGTGGAACGGGAGACGAAACCACCCTCGACCCGGGTCACCAGTACCGCGGCAATGCCGTGGGCGACGGCGAAATCCCAGCCCTGCTGCGGCCCGAGGATCAACAGCAGGGTCGAGTAGCCGTCGGCCTGCAGCGCCGAGCCGTCGAGCACCGTCACCGCCGCCAGGTCGTGCTCGACCGGGCGCCCGAGATGGGCGTCGAAGGTGTGCGAATAGCGCCGGCCATTGTCCTCGAAATAATGCCGATAGTCACCCGAGGTCGACACGGCCATGTCCTCCACGTCGATGACCTGGCGGGCGATCTGGCGATCCTCGCGCGGCAGCTCCAGGGCCACCCGCCAGGCACTGCCGTCGGGCTTGCGGCCCACGACCTTGAGCTCGCCGGTGGCTTCGGCGAGAAACGCCTCGATGCCCATGCCGCGCAGGCGCTGGGCGATCAGGTCGACGGCGTGGCCAGCGGCGATGCTGTTGAAGTCCAGCTCGATGGGGGCGTCCTTGCACAGGGCGTCACCCTCGATGCGCAGGTGCCGGTAGCCCACACGCTCACGTGCACGTGCCAGCGCCTGCGGGTCGGGCACGTGCATCTCGCGGGCCTGCGGGCCAAAGCCCCAGAGGTCGAGCAGTGGCTCAACGGTGAGGTCGAAGGCACCCCGGCTCTGCTCGGCCAGGTGCTGGCCGAAGCTGGCCAGCTCGAACAGGTCGGCGTCGATGGGCAGGCACTGATTGGCCGGGAGCTGGTTGAAACGGCTGACGGTAGAGTCGCCGCGGTAGGTGGAGTAGCGGGCGTCGATGGCCTGGAGGATGGCCTCGACCTCGGCCTGGACCTGCTCGGGCGCAGGGCCGCCGGGTTGGCGCACGTACTGGATGCTGTAGCTGCTGCCCATGGTCGGGCCGCCGAAGCGCTCGAGGGTGGGGCCTTGATTGCAGGCTGACAGCAACAACAGGCAAAGCGGAAGAACTGTGCGCAACATGGATTTCTCGGATGACCGGCCCACAGCGACCGCGCTGATGCGAGGAGCAAAAAAAACGGGAACCCGAAGGTTCCCGTTTTTTCAACGCATTACAAGCGGATCAGCGTGGAAACGCTGGCGGGTTCACACCAGCCATGTCTTCCATCACGCGTACCACCTGGCAGCTGTAACCGAACTCGTTGTCGTACCAGACGTACAGGACAACGCGGTTGTCGTTGCAGATGGTCGCCTCGGCGTCGACCACACCGGCGTGGCGCGAGCCGACGAAGTCGGTGGACACCACTTCCTGGGAGCTGACGTAGTCGATCTGCTTGTGCAGCTCCGAGTGCATGGCGGTCTGGCGCAGGTACTCGTTCAGCTCTTCGCGGGTGGTGGCCTTCTCGAGGTTCAGGTTGAGAATGGCCATCGACACGTTCGGCGTCGGCACACGGATGGCATTGCCGGTCAGCTTGCCCTTGAGCACCGGCAGGGCCTTGGCGGCGGCGGTGGCGGCACCGGTCTCGGTGATGACCATGTTCAGCGGCGCGGCGCGGCCACGACGGCTGCCCTTGTGGAAGTTGTCGATCAGGTTCTGGTCGTTGGTGAACGAGTGAACGGTTTCGACGTGGCCGTTGACGATGCCGTACTGGTCGTTGATGGCCTTGAGCACCGGCACGATGGCGTTGGTGGTGCAGGACGCCGCCGAGATGATCTTGTCGTCGGCGCTGATGTCGCCGTGGTTGATGCCGTGCACGATGTTCTTCAGCGCGCCCTTGCCAGGTGCGGTGAGGATCACGCGAGCAGCGCCCGGGCAGGCCAGGTGCTGGCCGAGGCCGTCGGCGTCACGCCATACGCCGGTGTTGTCGACGATCAGCGCATCGTGGATGCCGTACTGGGTGTAGTCGACTTCGCTCGGGCTCTTGGCGTAGATCACCTGGATCAGGTTGCCGTTGGCGGTGATGGTGTTGTTGGCTTCATCGATGACGATGGTGCCGTCGAACGGACCGTGCACCGAGTCGCGGCGCAGCAGGCTGGCGCGCTTGACCAGGTCGTTCTCGGCGCCCTTGCGCACGACGATGGCGCGCAGGCGCAGGCCGTCGCCACCACCGGTCTTCTCGATCAGGATGCGCGCCAGCAGGCGGCCGATACGGCCGAAGCCGTACAGGACGACGTCGGTGCCCTTGCGTGCGGAAGCGTTCTGCTGACCCACGACGTCGGCCAGTTCGTCACGGACGAACTGCTCGGCGCTGCGGCCGTTGCCTTCGGCCTTGAACTTGTTGGCCAGCTTGCCCAGGTCCACCGAGGCGGCACCCAGTTTCAGCTCGCTCATGGCCTTGAGCAGGGGGAATGTCTCGTGGACGGACAGCTCGGTCTCGTCGGTCTGACGGTGACGGGCAAAGCGGTGGGCTTTGAGGATCGAGATAACCGAACGGTTGATCAGGCTGCGGCCATAGATCGAGCTCACCACGTTGTTGTTGCGGTAGAGCTGACCGATAAGCGGGATCATCGCTTCAGCCAGGGCTTCACGATCGATCCACTCACCAAGACACTGGTCGGGCTTCTGAGTCACGGTAACCTTCCACATGTAGGGGAACAAAAAAGGGGCTACATTATGACGCCCCTCGGCGTATCGGGCAATGAGCGCCTGTCGCCGACGCCAGACCCCGTCGTCATGCCCTCGCGAGCCTGACAGCGAGCCCCGGCACCGGTACAATCGACCTCTTTGCCGCATCGCTTGGAGTCCGATCTCCCGTGTCAGTTCTGCGCCTACCGCAAATGTCGGCCACGGCCGGCAAACAAACCTGGGGCAACCTGCCCGGCGCCGCCTTGAGCCTGGCCATCGCCGAGGCGGCCAGTACCGCCGGTCGCTTCACCCTGTTGCTGACCGCCGACAGCCAGGCGGCCGACCGCCTCGAGCAGGAGCTGCGCTTCTTCGCGCCGGCGCTGCCGGTGCTGCCGTTCCCCGACTGGGAAACCCTGCCCTACGACCTGTTCTCGCCGCACCAGGACATCATCTCCCAGCGCATCGCCAGCCTCTACCGGCTGCCGGAGCTGGACCACGGCATCCTGGTCGTGCCGATCACCACCGCCCTGCACCGCCTGGCCCCCACGCGCTTCCTGCTGGGCAGCAGCCTGGTGCTGGACGTCGGCCAGAAGATCGACGTCGAGCAGATGCGCACGCGCCTCGAGGCCAGCGGCTACCGCTGCGTCGACACGGTCTACGAGCATGGCGAGTTCGCCGTGCGCGGCGCGCTGATCGACCTGTTCCCCATGGGCAGCAAGCAGCCGTACCGCATCGACCTGTTCGACGACGAGATCGAGACCCTGCGCACCTTCGACCCGGAGTCGCAGCGCTCGATCGACAAGGTCGACTCGATCCGACTGCTGCCGGCGCGCGAGTTTCCCATGCAGAAGGACGAGGTGACGCGCTTCAAGGCGCGCTTCCGCGAACGCTTCGACGTGGACTTCCGCCGCAGCGCGATCTTCCAGGACCTCACCAGCGGCATCATCCCCGCCGGCATCGAGTACTACCTGCCGCTGTTCTTCGAAGAGACCGCCACCCTGTTCGACTACCTGCCGGCGGACACCCAGGTGTTCTCCCTGCCGGGCGTGGAGCAGGCCGCCGAGCATTTCTGGAACGACGTGCGCGGGCGCTATGAAGAGCGCCGCGGCGACCTCAGCCGACCGCTGCTGCCGCCGGCGGAGCTGTTCATGCCGGTGGAGGACTGCTTCGCCCGCCTCAAGCAATGGCCACGGGTGGTGATCGGTGCCGACGACGTCGAGCCCGGCGTCGGCCGCGAGCGCTTTCCGGCCCGCGCCCTGCCCAACCTGGCCATCGAGGCCAAGGCCAACCAGCCGCTGGCGGAACTGGCGAACTTCCTCGACCAGTTCCCCGGCCGGGTGCTGTTTACGGCGGAATCGGCGGGCCGGCGCGAAGTGCTGCTGGAGCTGCTCGAACGCCTGAAGCTGCGCCCGCACACCGTCGACGGCTGGGCCGACTTCGTCAATGGCGGCGAACGCCTGGCGATCACCATCGCGCCGCTGGACGACGGCCTGCTGCTGGACGACCCCAGCCTGGCCCTGGTCGCCGAAAGCCCGCTGTTCGGCCAGCGCGTGATGCAGCGCCGGCGCCGCGAGAAACGCGGCGAGGCGGCCAACGACGCGGTGATCAAGAACCTCACCGAGCTGCGCGAAGGCGCCCCGGTGGTGCACATCGACCATGGCGTGGGCCGCTACCTGGGCCTGGCGACCCTGGAGATCGACGGCCAGGCCGCCGAGTTCCTCACCCTCGAATACGCCGAGGGCGCCAAACTCTACGTGCCGGTGGCCAACCTGCACCTGATCGCCCGCTACACCGGCAGCGACGACGCCCTGGCGCCTTTGCACCGGCTGGGCTCCGAAGCCTGGCAGAAAGCCAAGCGCAAGGCCGCCGAACAGGTGCGCGACGTCGCCGCCGAGCTGCTTGACATCTATGCCCGCCGCGCCGCGCGCAAAGGCTATGCTTTCGCCGACCCGGCCGCCGACTACGCCACCTTCAGTGCCGGCTTCCCGTTCGAGGAAACCCCCGACCAGCAGGCCGCCATCGAGGCGGTACGCGCCGACATGCTCGCCGGCCAGCCCATGGACCGCCTGGTCTGCGGCGACGTCGGCTTCGGCAAGACCGAAGTGGCCATGCGCGCCGCCTTCATCGCCGTGCACAGTGGCCGCCAGGTGGCGGTGCTGGTACCCACCACCCTGCTCGCCCAGCAGCACTACAACAGCTTCCGCGACCGCTTCGCCGACTGGCCGGTGAAGGTCGAGGTGATGAGCCGCTTCAAGTCGGCCAAGGAAGTCGCCAGCGCCGCGGCGGAACTGGCCGAAGGCAAGATCGACATTCTCATCGGCACCCACAAGCTGCTGCAGGATGATGTGCGCTTCAAGGACCTGGGCCTGGCCATCATCGACGAGGAACACCGCTTCGGCGTGCGCCAGAAAGAACAGCTCAAGGCCCTGCGCAGCGAAGTGGACATCCTCACCCTGACCGCAACGCCGATTCCCCGCACGCTGAACATGGCGGTGTCGGGCATGCGCGACCTGTCGATCATCGCCACTCCGCCGGCCAGGCGCCTGTCGGTGCGCACCTTCGTCATGGAGCAGAACAAGAGCACGGTCAAGGAAGCGCTGCTGCGCGAACTGCTGCGCGGCGGCCAGGTGTACTACCTGCACAACGACGTCAAGACCATCGAGAAGTGCGCCGCGGAACTGGCCGAACTGGTGCCCGAGGCGCGCATCGGCATCGGTCACGGGCAGATGCGCGAGCGCGAACTCGAACAGGTGATGAGCGACTTCTACCACAAGCGCTTCAACGTGCTGATCGCCTCGACCATCATCGAGACCGGCATCGACGTGCCCAGCGCCAACACCATTGTCATCGAGCGCGCCGACAAGTTCGGCCTGGCCCAGCTGCACCAGCTGCGCGGCCGGGTCGGGCGCAGCCACCACCAGGCCTATGCCTACCTGCTGACGCCGCCGCGCCAGCAGATCAGTGCCGATGCCGAGAAACGCCTGGAGGCCATCGCCAACACCCAGGACCTGGGCGCGGGCTTCGTCCTGGCCACCAACGACCTGGAGATCCGCGGCGCCGGCGAACTGCTTGGCGAAGGCCAGAGCGGGCAGATCCAGGCCGTCGGCTTCACCCTGTACATGGAAATGCTCGAGCGCGCGGTCAAGGCCATCCGCAAGGGCAACCAGCCGAACCTCGAGCAGCCGCTGGGCGGCGGCCCGGAGATCAACCTGCGCCTGCCGGCGCTGATCCCCGAGGACTACCTGCCCGACGTGCATGCACGCCTGATCCTCTACAAGCGCATCGCCTCGGCGGCCGACGAAGAGGGCCTCAAGGACCTGCAGGTGGAAATGATCGACCGCTTCGGCCTGCTGCCGGAGCCGACCAAGAACCTGATGCGCCTGACCCTGCTCAAGCTGCAGGCGGAAAAGCTCGGCATCAAGAAAGTCGACGCCGGCCCCAACGGCGGCAAGCTCGAGTTCGAGGCCGAGACCCCGGTCGACCCGCTGACCCTGATCAAGCTGATCCAGGGCCAGCCCAAACGCTACAAGTTCGAAGGCGCGACCCAGTTCCGCTTCCTGGTGCCGATGGAACGCCCCGAAGAACGTTTCAACACCCTGGAAGCGCTGTTCGAGCGCCTCACTCCACAAAATCCATAAGGAAGCTTCATGCGTGCCATCCGTTGCCTGACCCTGCTGCTGGCCCTGCTCGCGCCGGCTGCCTTCGCCGCAGGCCCCTACCAGGTAGAAATGATCCTGGTGCGGCAGAACGCCGTGCCGGCGATCACCAGCCCCTTCGCCCCGGAAGACTGGAGCGCCGGCGCGCCGCGCCTGGAAAAAGGCGCCGAGCGTCCAACCGGCTTGGGTGATGAAGTCACCCGCCTGCAGGCCACCGCCGACTACACCGTGCTGCTGCACAAGGCCTGGCAGCAGGACACCGAGACTGTCGCCCTGGGCGCCGGCGACGAACAGTTCGGCCACTTCCCCATCGAGGGCAACCTGAGCATCAGGGAAGATCGCTTCATCGCCGTCGACGCCAACTTCTGGGTCAACCAGCTCGACGGCAACGGCAGCGTGCTGCAGAGCGAACAGCTCAAGCAGAACAACAGCAACATGAAGGCCGGCCAGCTGACCTTCTTCGATGGCGGTCACCTGGCGCTGCTGCTCAGGGTTTCGCCGGCCGGCATGCGCAAGATCCCACTGCCGGACCCGGAAATGATGGAGCAGTGACGTGAACGCCGATGTGCAGAAGCTGGCAGCCGAGAACCCGAGCTGGAAGCGCGACTTTTCCGCAGCCACCCTGCAACGGGGCGAACGGTACGCCGAACAGGGCCTGGTGCAGATCCAGTCCCACGGCGACTCGCGCATCGAATCCACCTGCCACGGCAGCGGCGGCAACGTCTACCGCCAGCGGATCATCATCACTGCCGGCCCCTCCGGGCAGTGCCATGTGCGCGGCGACTGCTCCTGTCCGGTCGGCACCAACTGCAAGCACTGCGCCGCCGCGCTCTATACCCTGGCCAACAGCTACGGACACGTCGCGGCCAACGGCGACCAGCTGCCCCATCACCTGCAGCACTGGCTGCAGGGGCTGGAGCCGCCTACGCCGCGACAAGACGCCACGCAGGACAAGCGCGGCCGCATGGTCTGCTACCAGCTGATACTCAACGACGACCAGAGTTGCGCGCTGCGTGTGCGCAAAGGCAGCCGCGAAGAGCACGGCATTCGCTACAGCCGCGTCCAGTCGCTGTACGAACTGCTCTACGAGCCGCCGAAGTTCGTCAAGGACGAGGACCTGCGCATCCTGCGCCAGCTCTCGGCGCAGACTGCACCCTACGGCCATGAGCGCGGTTATCCACTCAAGGGACACGAAGGCGGCGAGCTGCTGCAACGGGCACTGGACACCGGGCGCATGATGTTCATCGAAGGCCTGCCCCTGCTGATCCCGGGCGCGCCCCGCCAGGCAGCGTTCCGCTGGGTACGCCTGGACAACGGCGACTATCGCGGCCTGTGGTACAACGGCGAGGTACCGCTCGATTGCGTGCTGCCGCTGGTGCCGCTGTACTACTTCGACATCGACACCCAGGAAGTCGGCACCGTTTCCCACGACCTGGATCCGCACACCGCCCTGCAGCTGTCCCTTGCTCCCGATGTACCGGAACACCTTATCGTGCCCCTCAGCCACAAGCTCAACGCCCTCAATCATCAACTGCCGACGCCCACTACCGTGCAACAGGAACAGCTCGACAACATCGAGCCGATCCCGCACCTGACCCTCGGCAGCCTCGAGTTCAGCGCCTACACGCCCAAGACCGGACGCATGCAACGGCAGATGCAGCACCGCGCCGCGCTGGCGTTCGACTACGACGGCCTGCGCGCCAGCGGCGGTGAAGACAAGCCACTGAGCCGCCTGGTGGGCAGCACCAGCCAGCGCATCCGCCGCCAGCCCCAGGCCGAGCAGGCCCTGCGCAAGGTGTTGCGCGAGCAGGGCTTCAAGCCCGCCACCCGCCAGAGCAAGGCCCTGCCTGACAGCGCCGGTGAAATGTACCAACTGCCCGACGACGAAGCCTGGCTGCGCTTCGCCCGCGAAGGCCTGCCGCGCCTGCGCGAGGCCGGCTGGGCCATTGACGTGCACCGCGACTTCGCTTTCAACCTGCACGAGGTCGACGACTGGTACGCCACCATCGACGAGGCGCCGGGCCACGAATGGTTCGACCTGGAGCTGGGCATCGTCGTCGACGGCCAGCGCCACAGCCTGCTGCCAATAGTCCTGCAGCTACTACGCGCCAGCCCCGAGCTGCTGCGCCCCAGCGAGCTGGCGCGGCGCAGTGACGATGAACACCTGCTGATCGACCTCAACCGCGCCCGCCACGACAGCCCGGCGCTGCGGGTCGCCCTGCCCTACGGGCGGATCAAGGCGGTGATGGGCACCCTGGGCGAGCTGTACCTGCATGAGGACGCCAGCGGCCCGAGCCTGCGCCTGGAGCGCGCCGACGCCGCGCGCCTGAACGACATCGACCACCTGCCACTGCAATGGCAAGGCGGCAGCCATGTCCGCGACCTGGGCCGGCGCCTGCGTGACGCCCGCGACCTGCAGGTGACGCCGCCCAAGGGCCTGAACGCCAGCCTGCGCCCCTACCAGCAGCAAGGCCTGAACTGGCTGCAGGCCCTGCGCGAAATGGGCACCGGCGGCATCCTTGGCGACGACATGGGCCTGGGCAAGACCCTGCAGACCCTGGCCCACCTGCTACTGGAGAAGGAATCCGGGCGCCTGGTCCACCCGGCACTGGCGGTGATGCCCACCAGCCTGGTGCCCAACTGGCTCGACGAGGCCCGGCGCTTCGCCCCCGACCTGCGCATCCTGGCCCTGCACGGCCCCGGTCGCAGCAAGCACTTCGCCAACCTGGCCGACTACGACCTGGTACTGACCACCTACGCCCTCGTCCCTCGCGACCTGGAACACCTCAAGGCCCAGCCCTGGCACCTGCTGGTACTGGACGAGGCGCAGAACATCAAGAGCAGCACCAGCAAGGCCGCCCAGGCGGTGCGTGAGCTGCAGGCCAGCCAGCGGCTGTGCCTGACCGGCACCCCGATGGAGAACAACCTCGGCGAACTGTGGTCGATCTTCCACTTCCTGATGCCCGGCTGGCTGGGTGACAGCAAGCGCTTCACCCAGGACTACCGCACCCCGATCGAGCGCCACGGCGACGCCGAGCGCATGGCCCACCTGGCCAGCCGCATCCGCCCGTTCCTGCTGCGCCGTACCAAGGAGCAGGTGGCCACCGAGCTGCCGGCCAAGACCGAGATGATCCACTGGGTCGAGCTCAGCGACGCCCAGCGCGACACCTACGAGGCGGTACGGGTGGCGATGGACAAGAAGGTCCGCGACGAAATCGCCCGCAACGGCGCCGCCCGCAGCCAGATCGTCATCCTCGACGCGCTGCTCAAGCTGCGCCAGGTGTGCTGCGACCTGCGCCTGGTCAAGGGCACCGAGGCCAAGGGCACATTCGCCGACAAAGGCAAGCTGGGCAGCCTGCTGGAAATGCTCGAGGAGCTGCTCAGCGAGGGGCGCAAGGTACTGCTGTTCTCGCAGTTCACCTCGATGCTGGCGCTGATCGAGTTCGAGCTGGAGAAGCGTGGCATCCGCTACAGCCTGCTGACCGGCGACACCCGCGACCGCCGCGCACCGGTACAGCAGTTCCAGGACGGCGACAGCGAGGTGTTCCTGATCAGCCTCAAGGCCGGCGGCACCGGACTGAACCTGACCGCCGCCGACACCGTGATCCACTACGACCCGTGGTGGAACCCGGCCAGCGAAAACCAGGCCACCGACCGTGCCTACCGTATCGGCCAGGACAAGCCGGTGTTCGTGTTCAAGCTGATCACCCGGGGGACGGTGGAGGAGAAGATCCAGCAGTTGCAGCAGGAGAAGGCGGCGCTGGCGGCCGGGCTGCTCGATGGCGGCCAGGCCGGGCAATGGCGGCTGGGGGATGAAGAGATCGAGGCGCTGTTCGCGCCGTTGCCGGGTAAACGAAGTAAATAAAAGCCCGCCCCACGAGCCCCCAGGGCTTCGCTGGAACGGGCTTGCCCCGCAAGGTCAATCGACCAGTTGGGCTTCCTTCAACGCCCCCAGCGCCTCCAGCCAACGCGGCTGCTGGCGGTAATCGGTACGCGCAAAGCCCTGCCCGCGCATCCGCGCGATCCGCGGCGACGGCTTGACCTTCATCCGCTGCGCCGCGCTCAACGCCAGTTCAGCCGCCGCCCGGTCGTTGCACACCAGGCCCATGTCGCAGCCGGCGCTCAGAGCCGCCTCGATACGACTGGCGGCATCACCCACCACATGGGCGCCGGCCATGGACAGGTCGTCGCTGAAGATCACCCCTTCAAAGCCCAGCTCGCCCCGCAGGATGTCCTGCAGCCAGCGCCGGGAGAAGCCGGCCGGCTGGTTGTCGACCTGCGGATAGATCACGTGGGCCGGCATCACCGCCGCCAACTGGCCACCCAGGCGGGTGAACGGCACCAGGTCGGCCGCGCGCAGCTGCTCCAGGCTGCGCTCGTCGACCGGGATCGCCACATGGGAGTCGGCCTCGGCCCAGCCGTGGCCGGGGAAATGCTTGCCGCAGGCAGCCATGCCCGCGGCGTTCATGCCGCGGATGAACGCACCAGCCAGCGCGGTGGCACGCTGTGGATCGCCTTCGAAGGCGCGGCTGCCGACCACGGCGCTGCGCTGGTGATCAAGGTCCAGCACCGGAGCGAAGCTCAGGTCCAGGCCCACCGCCAGCACCTCGGTGGCCATCAGCCAGCCGCACTGCTCGGCCAGGTACTCGGCATTGGCGTTGTCGGCGATCGCGCGCATGGCCGGCAGGCGCACGAAGCCCTGGCGCAGGCGCTGGACCCGCCCGCCTTCCTGGTCCACGGCGAGGATCAGTTCGGGACGGATGGCGCGGATCGACGCGCACAGCTCGCGCACCTGGCGCGGACTGTCGATGTTGCGGGCAAAGATGATCAGGCCGGCCACTTCGGGCTGGCGCAACAAATGGCGGTCTTCGGCGGTCAGCCATTTACCGGCGATATCCACCATCAGGGAGCCTTGCAGGCTGGCAGTCATAGGGAGTCCTTCATGGGAGGTCCAGGGGCGCTTCGCCGTGGCGCAGGCACACGCAACCATCGGACAACGAACTGCCCGATGGTTCAGTGGCGAAGCGGCCGTGGTGGCGGAAAATGCGGCGGGAGACAAGGTCTGGCATGGGCGTTAGCTTAGCGCAAGCGCCCTGCCCCGCCCAGTGCTCAGGCCTTGGCGGGGGCGGCGGACTTGCTGCGCGGACGCAACTGCGCCGTGGCCATGGCCTCGTCGGTGACGCCGCTGTCGGCGCGCATGCCGGCGGCCAGGAACGGCACCATCAGGCGCATGACCTGCTCGATCGAGGTGTTGATGCCGAAATCGGTCTCGGCGATGGCCCGCAGGGCCTTGATCCCCGACATGCTGAACGCCGCGGCGCCAAGCATGAAGTGCACGCGCCAGAACAGCTCCAGCGGCGGAATACGCGGCGCGGCCTCGTTGACCAGCAGCATGTAGCGGCGGAACACCTTGCCGTACATGTCTTCCAGGTAGCGCCGCAGGTGGCCCTGGCTCTGGCTGAAGGCCAGGCCCAGCAGGCGCATGAAGATCGACAGGTCGTTGTTGCTGCGCGGCTGCACGGCCAGGGCCTGCTCCACCAGCATTTCCAGCAGTTCCTCAAGCGAGGCCTTCTGCTCGGGACGCGCCTGGCGGCGCTCCAGCTCGCGCTCCAGGCTTGCGCAGAACGGCCCCAGGAAGCGCGAGAACACCGCCTGGATCAGGGCTTTCTTCGAACCGAAATGGTAGTTCACCGCCGCCAGGTTGACCCCGGCCTTGCTGGTGATCAGCCGCAATGAGGTTTCCGCGAACCCGCGCTCCGCGAACAGCTGCTCCGCCGCATCGAGGATGCGTTCAACGGTTTCCGATTGGGCCATGACTACTCCGCCTGACAAACAGTTGTTTGAAACATACGTTTCAGGCCTGCCAATGTCAAGGCTGGGTGACCGGTCGGTCGCCATTTAAAAGCGCCAAGAGTCAGGCTGCAAGCGACAAGATGCGTCGGCCATCCGATCTTTCTTGGTCCGGGTGGGTTGCAGGCTGCGAGCCACTGTATATAATCCCAGTCACTGTATAAAAAGACAGAGCCCTCGCCCATGCTGAAACTGACGCCACGCCAAGCCGAGATTCTGGCCTTCATCAAGCGCTGCCTCGAAGACAACGGCTTCCCGCCGACCCGCGCCGAGATCGCCCAGGAGCTGGGCTTCAAGTCGCCCAACGCCGCCGAGGAACACCTGAAGGCCCTGGCCCGCAAGGGCGCCATCGAGATGACACCCGGCGCTTCCCGCGGCATCCGCATTCCCGGCCTGGAGCCGAAAAGCGACGACAGCGGCCTGCCCATCATCGGCCGGGTCGCCGCCGGCGCGCCGATCCTCGCCGAGCAGCACATCGAGGAATCCTGCAACATCAACCCGGCCTTCTTCCATCCCCGCGCCGACTACCTGTTGCGCGTGCACGGCATGAGCATGAAGGACATCGGCATCTTCGACGGCGACCTGCTGGCCGTGCACACCACCCGCGAAGCCCGCAACGGCCAGGTGGTGGTGGCCCGCATCGGCGACGAAGTGACCGTCAAGCGCTTCAAGCGCGAAGGCAGCAAGGTCTGGCTGCTCGCCGAAAACCCCGAATTCGCCCCCATCGAAGTCGACCTGAAAGAACAGGAGCTGGTGATCGAGGGCTTGAGCGTCGGCGTCCTGCGCCGCTGAACCAGGAGGCGCCATGCAGCCGTTCACCCATGCACCCCAGCAAGCCCAGCTGCCGCTGTTCGAAGCCTTTCTCGCCCAGCCGGTGCTGCCTGGCCTCAAGCCCGCCCCGACGCCGCGCAAGAGCAGCCAGCCCGAGCTGTTTAGCGAACTGACCCTGCGCGGCGCACCCGGGCATTGCCAGAGTCTGCTGGCACCGGTCCTGCGAGAACTCAGCGAAGAAGACGAGAGCCGCTGGCTGACGCTCATCGCCCCGCCCGGCAGCCTCACCCAGGCCTGGCTACGCGATGCCGGCCTGAACCGTGAACGCATCCTGCTGCTGCAACCCGGTGGCAACCAGACCGCCCTGCAACTGGCCTGCGAAGCCTTGCGCCTGGGCCACAGCCACACGGTGGTCAGCTGGCTAGGCACCCTGAATAGCAATGCTCGTCAACAGCTCCAGCGCGCCGCCGCCAGCGGAAACGCACAAAGCCTGAACATCCGCCTCGGCTGATGTTCAGGCTTTGCCTGTCAAACGCTTGAAACCCTGGGCCTGTAACCTGCCTCAGTGAAGGACGCGTGGCCCCTCTTCACGTTCGAAGTCACCCTCGACGAGGCGACCGGCCATCTGCACACCGACGCTGAGCATGGCCTTGGCCACTTCCACATGCTGTCCTTGCAGGAATGCCTTGGCATCCTCGGAGAAATCCAAGGTCACCAGGGAGCCTTCATCTTCGGCGCGGCGCAGCTCGATCCGGCCATCAGGCAACTCGACAATTTCTAGAAAGGACGTTGACATAAAGGGCCTGCTTTTCACGAAAGGCCAGTAGTGTACCAGCCATGGCGGCAGTCAGCACTCACTCAGCGCTTCGCGGAAGCGTCTCACCAGGCTTTTCAGATTCTGCCGCCAGGCTTCGAGCTCCTCGCGGGAAAGCTCGGCTGGCTCGCGCGCGTCCAGATTGACGGCTTGGATCAGCGGTTGGGTGACGTCGCCCTTCACGGTTTTCTGCGCGACCGGCGGTCGGAACAAATCGGCATAAGCGGCCAGCAGACGCGCCAGCCAGGTTTCCGGCTGACGGGCGAGCTCCAGCAGCTCGGCCATTTCCGGGATCGCCACGCTCTGCAGCACCTCGTCACTGAACAGCAGCTCGGCCCGTGGCGCTGAAGCCTGCGGCAAGCGGTAGAAGCCGGCGATTTCGTGGCACAACCCCAGCAGTGCGCCATACAGGTGGAACAGCGCCGATTCGCGCTCGGCCTGGAGCAGACCCTGGGCGTTCATGGCCTGGCTGTCGGCGGCCTTGGCCATGGATTCCAGGGCAAGGCCGGCGAAGAACAGTTTCTGGTTGGTGCGGGTGTAGAGTTCCTGGGCCATTTCGGCTGACTCCTGAAGGCTGCAAGGCGATTGCCTGCAGTTTCAGGGATTGCGCTTTGCTTGTCATCAAATGACTGGGGCCGCTTCGCGGCCCCAGTCACAACTTAGATCAGCGCTTGTCTTCGACCTTCCACGCCTTGCCGTCGTAGAACGCCTTCCAGCCGGTCGGCTTGCCGTCGACCTCGGACTGCACGTACTGCTCCTTGGTCTTGCGGCTGTAGCGAATCACCGCCGGGCGCCCGTCCGGGTCCTTCTGCGGCGCTTCGCAGAGGAAGTGGTACTTCGGATCGATCTCGTGCTTGTGCGGAACGATCTCCAACACCAGCGGCGCACGGGTCTCGCGGTTCTTCGGGAACTGGCTGGCAGCCAGGAACAACCCCGAGGCGCCGTCGCGCAGCACGTAGGTGTCGTCGACCTTCTCGCACTTGAGCTCCGGCATGTCCACCTTGTCCATCTTCGGCGGCGCTGCCTCGCCGCTCTTGAGCAACTTGCGGGTGTTCTTGCAGGTGGGGTTGGTGCAGCCGAAGAACTTGCCGAAACGACCGGTCTTGAGCTGCATCTCACTGCCGCACTTGTCGCACTCCAGGCTCGGGCCTTCGTAGCCCTTGATGCGGTAGCTGCCCTCCTCGATCTCGTAGCCAGCGCAGTCCGGGTTGTTGCCACAGATGTGCAGCTTGCGCTTCTCGTCGAGCAGGTAGGCGTCCATCGCAGTGGAGCAGATCGGGCAACGGTGCTTGCCCCGCAGCACCAGCGACTCGGACTCGCCCTCGTCGTCGGCAGCGATCTCGTCGCCCGGCACCAGGTTGACCGTGGCCTTGCAGCGCTCCTTCGGCGGCAGGCTGTAACCCGAGCAACCAAGGAACACGCCGGTGGAGGCGGTACGGATCATCATCGGCCGGCCGCATTCCTTGCAGGCGATGTTGGTCAGGGTTGGCTGGTTGGCCCGCATGCCGTGCTCGGTGGACTCGGCAGTCTGCAGCTTCTTGCTGAAGTCGCCATAGAACTCGTCAAGGACGTTCTTCCAGTCACGCTCGCCCTGGGCCACGTCGTCGAGGTTCTCTTCCATGCCGGCGGTGAAGCCGTAGTCCATCAGGTTGGCGAAGCTCTCGGACAGGCGCTCGGTGACGATGTCGCCCATCTTCTCGGAGTAGAACCGACGGTTGTGCAGGGTAACGTAGCCACGGTCCTGGATAGTCGAGATGATCGCCGCGTAGGTCGACGGCCGGCCGATGCCGCGCTTTTCCATTTCCTTGACCAGGCTCGCTTCGGTGAAGCGCGCCGGTGGCTTGGTGAAGTGCTGGCTGGGATCGAGCTGGATCAGCTTGAGCGCCTCGCCCTGGGCCATTTCCGGCAGCACGTCGTCCTCGCCCGGCTTGCTCTGCTGCGGCAGGACGCGGGTGTAACCGTCGAACTTGAGGATGCGGCCCTTGGCACGCAGCTCGAACTCGCCGGCCACCACGGTGACGCTGGTGGACAGGTATTGCGCCGGCGGCATCTGGCAGGCCAGGAACTGGCGCCAGATCAGCTCGTACAGGCGCTCGGCGTCACGTTCCATGCCGCTGAGCTTGGTCGGATGGGTGTTTACATCCGACGGACGAATCGCCTCGTGCGCCTCCTGGGCGCCTTCCTTGCTTCCGTAGACGATCGGCGCGGCGGGCAGGTACTGCTTGCCGAATTCTTTCTCGATGTAGCTGCGCGCCATCTCGACCGCGTCGGTCGACAGGTTGGTCGAGTCGGTACGCATGTAGGTGATGTAGCCGGCTTCGTACAGACGCTGGGCCATCATCATGGTCTTCTTCACCCCGAAGCCCAGGCGGTTGCTCGCGGCCTGCTGCAGGGTGGAGGTGATGAACGGCGCCGAAGGCTTGCTGCTGGTCGGCCGGTCCTCGCGCTTGCTCACGCTGTAGCTGGAGGCCTTGAGCTTCTCCAGCGCGGCCATGGCCTGGGCTTCGTTGAGCGGCTTGAAGGCCTCGCCCTTCTCGCGAGCCACCTCGAAACGCACCTTGGCGTTCTTGGTGGTGCCCAGGTCGGCGTGGACTTCCCAGTACTCTTCCGGATTGAACGCGCGGATCTCGCGCTCACGCTCGACCACCAACTTTACCGCCACCGACTGCACACGACCTGCGGAGAGGCCGCGGGCGATCTTGGCCCACAGCAGCGGCGAGACCATGTAGCCGACCACGCGGTCGAGGAAGCGCCGCGCCTGCTGGGCGTTGACCCGGTCGATATCGAGCTCGCCCGGCTGGGAGAAGGCTTCCTGGATAGCCTTTTTGGTGATCTCGTTGAACACCACGCGCTTGTAGCGGCTGTCGTCGCCGCCGATGGCTTCGCGCAGGTGCCAGGCAATGGCTTCCCCCTCGCGATCCAAGTCGGTTGCGAGATAGATGGTGTCGGCATCCTTGGCCAGGCGGCGCAGCTCCTCGATCACCTTCTCCTTGCCGGGAAGGATCTCGTACTTGGCCTTCCAGCCCGCTTCCGGATCGACGCCCATGCGCGCGACCAGGGTGCGGCGCGCCTTCTCCTTCGGCGACAAGGCCGGGGCCTCGGCCGCGGTCTTGCCGCGCTTGGCCGCCGGTTCCTTGCTCGCACTGGCGGAACCGCTGGTGGGAAGGTCACGGATGTGGCCGATACTCGACTTCACCACGTACTGGCTGCCCAGGTACTTGTTGATGGTCTTGGCCTTGGCCGGGGATTCCACAATGACCAGCGATTTGCCCATGGATCGGAGTATTCCTGAATCTGAAGATGAAAAACGCGTCAGGTGCCGGACGCGGCACCGCTATATATAGTGGCAAAAGAGTGAGGTCAAGCGTGGTCGATCACTCGTGCGCCTTGCCAAGCCGCTCGCCCAGCCCCTCTTCGGCCTTGACCAAAGCAAAGCGTGGCACCTGCTCGCCGTCAACCTCGACGGACTCCTGGAACATCGAAAGTGGCCTGACCCAGTAGCTGTAGTCACCATACAGGCACTGGTAGAAGACCATCCATTCTTCGCTTTCGGAATGCCGCGCCGCACTGAACACGCGGTATTCAGGGCCTTTGTAATGCCGGTACACACCAGGTTGTATCTGCATGTCGCTCGCCCTCTTGAACAAATCCTGTAAAAAACAAAAGCCGGGGCACATGGCCCCGGCTGCTGTCCCGCAACGCGATCAGACGCGTTCGAAGACAGTGGTGATGCCTTGGCCCAGGCCGACACACATGGTGGCGACGCCCAGGGTACCGCCATTTTGCTTCATGACGTTGAGCAGGGTGCCGGAGATCCGCGCACCGGAGCAACCGAACGGGTGGCCCAGAGCGATGGCGCCGCCGTGCAGGTTAACCTTCTCATCCATCTTGTCGAGCACTTTCAGGTCCTTCAGCACCGGCAGGGCCTGTGCGGCGAAGGCTTCGTTGAGCTCGAAGAAGTCGATGTCGGCGATGGTCAGGCCAGCGCGCTTGAGGGCTTTCTGCGTCGCCGGGACCGGGCCGTAGCCCATGATCGCAGGGTCGACACCGGCCACCGCCATCGAGCGAATCACCGCCAGTGGCTGGATCCCCAGGTCCATGGCGCGCTGGCCGGACATGACGATCATGCACGAGGCGCCGTCGGTGATCTGCGAGGAGGTACCCGCGGTGACGGTGCCACCTTTGGGGTTGAACGCAGGCTTGAGCGACGCCAGGCCTTCGAGGGTGGTTTCCGGGCGAATGGTCTCGTCGTAGTCGAAGACCTTCAGGAAGCCGTTCTCGTCGTAACCCTGCATCGGGATGATCTCGTCCTTGAACTTGCCCTCGACCGTCGCCTTGTGGGCGAGCTGGTGCGAACGCAGGCCGAACAGATCCTGTTGCTCACGGGTGATGCCGTGCATCTTGCCGAGCATCTCGGCGGTCAGGCCCATCATCCCGGAAGCCTTGGCGGCGTGCAAGGACATGTGCGGGTTGGGGTCGACGCCGTGCATCATGCTGACGTGGCCCATGTGCTCGACGCCACCGACCACGAAAACATCACCGTTACCGGTCATGATCGCCTGGGCGGCGGTGTGCAGCGCGCTCATCGACGATCCGCACAGGCGGCTGACGGTCTGGGCGGCGGAGGTGTGCGGGATCTGGGTCATCAGCGACGCCATGCGGGCGATGTTCCAGCCCTGCTCCAGGGTCTGGTTGACGCAGCCCCAGATCACGTCCTCGACTTCCTTCGGATCGACCTTGTCGTTGCGCTCCAGCAGCTTGCTGATCAGGTGCGCGGACATGTCCTCGGCGCGGGTGTTGCGGTGCATGCCACCCTTGGAACGACCCATCGGCGTGCGACCGAAGTCGACAATCACCACGTCTCTTGGATTCAGGCTCATATCAATATTCTCGCTCTAGCTCGTTGGGCGCTCAGTTGAAGAAGCGCTGGCCGTTCTTGGCCATTTCGCGCAGCTTCGCAGTGGGGTGGTACAGCGGCCCCAGGTCGGCGTACTTGTCGGCCAGTGCGACGAACTCGGCGACCCCGATCGAATCGATGTAGCGCAGCGCGCCACCACGGAAGGGAGGGAAACCGATGCCGTAGACCAGGCCCATGTCGGCTTCGGCGGCGGTCTCGACGATGCCGTCTTCCAGGCAACGCACGGTCTCCAGGCACAGCGGCACCATCATCCAGTTGATGATGTCCTCGTCGCTGACTTCACGCTGCTCGAAGATGACCGGTTTGAGCACGTCGAGCACGCTGGCGTCGGCGACTTTCTTCGGCTTGCCGCGCTTGTCGGTCTCGTAGGCGTAGAAGCCCTTGCCGTTCTTCTGACCCAGGCGGTTGGCCTCGTAGAGGGCGTCGACGGCGGAGCGACGATCGTCCTTCATGCGGTCCGGGAAGCCTTCGGCCATCACGTCGCGGCCGTGGTGGCCGGTGTCGATGCCGACCACGTCCATCAGGTAGGCGGGGCCCATCGGCCAGCCGAACTTTTCCATGACCTTGTCGATACGCACGAAGTCGACGCCGGCGCTGACCAGCTTGGCGAAGCCGCCGAAGTAAGGGAACAGCACGCGGTTGACCAGGAAGCCCGGGCAGTCGTTGACCACGATCGGGTTCTTGCCCATCTTCTTGGCGTAGGCCACGGTAGTCGCGACCGCGACTTCGCTGGACTTCTCGCCGCGGATGACTTCGACCAGCGGCATCATGTGCACCGGGTTGAAGAAGTGCATGCCGACGAAGTTTTCCGGACGCTTGAGCGCCTTGGCCAGCAGGTTGATGGAGATGGTCGAGGTGTTGGAGGCCAGGATGGCATCTTCCTTCACCTGGCCTTCCACTTCAGCCAGTACCGCTTGCTTGACCTTCGGGTTCTCGACCACGGCCTCGACGACGATGTCGACGTTGGCGAAATCGCCGTACGACAGGGTCGGACGAATGGCGTTGAGTGCCTCGGCCATCTTCGCCGGGGTCAGGCGACCCTTCTCGACGCGCTTGCCGAGCAGCTTGGAGGCCTCGTTCAGGCCCAGCTGGATGGCTTCCTCGCGGATGTCCTTCATCAGGATCGGCGTGCCCTTGACCGCCGACTGGTAGGCGATGCCGCCCCCCATGATGCCGGCGCCGAGCACGGCGGCCTGCTTCACGTCGTGGGCGATCTCGTCATGGGCCTTGGCCTTGCGCTTGAGCTCCTGGTCGTTCAGGAACAGGCCGATCAGGCTCTCGGCGACCGAAGTCTTGGCCAGCTTGGCGAAGCCGGCGGCTTCGACTTCCAGGGCCTTGTCACGGCCGAAGTTGGCAGCCTTCTGGATGGTCTTGATGGCCTCGACCGGCGCCGGGTAGTTCGGGCCGGCCTGGCCGGCGACGAAGCCCTTGGCGGTCTCGAACGCCATCATCTGCTCGATGGCATTGAGCTTGAGTTTTTCCAGCTTGGGCTGGCGCTTGGCCTTGTGGTCCAGCTCGCCGCTGATGGCGCGCTTGATCAGATCCAGGGCACCGGCCTGCAGCAGCTCGGGCGCCACCACGGCGTCGACGGCGCCGACCTTCAGGGCGTCCTCGGCACGGTTTTCCTTGCCCGAGGCGATCCACTCGATGGCGTTGTCCGAGCCGATCAGGCGCGGCAGACGCACGGTGCCGCCGAAGCCCGGGTAGATGCCCAGCTTGACTTCCGGCAGGCCGATCTTGGCGCTGCTGGACATGACCCGGTAGTCGGCGGCCAGGCACATCTCCAGGCCGCCACCCAGGGCAATGCCGTTGATGGCGACGACGGTCGGCACCTGCAGGTCTTCGAAGTCATTGAAAATGCGGTTGGCTTCCAGGTTGCCGGCGACCAGTTCGGCCTCGGGCAGCTTGAAGTTGTCGACGAATTCGGTGATGTCGGCGCCGACGATGAACACGTCCTTGCCGCTGCTGACGATCACGCCCTTGATCGAGGCATCGCCCTTGATCACGTCCACGGCCTGACGCAGCTCGTTCAGAGTGAGACGGTTGAACTTGTTGACGGACTCACCCTTGAGGTCGAACTTCAGTTCGACGATGCCGCTTTCAAGAGCCTTAACCGTGATGGCTTTACCTTCGTAAATCATCAACTGATCTCCACGATATGGAAGCTGAACAGTACACGTCGAACGCTGGCGCAAGAGCCGGTCTACCGGTCACTCGCTCCAGGCACACCCGTCGACGCGCTAATCGGGATTCTGTAAGAGCCGTCTGACATACAAACGCTCAATTCATACGCCCGTTTGACTTGGGTGTGCACACATTCTCCGAAATGAACGGCGTTGTCAAATGCTCGCGAACACCGTGAAAACGCGACTTTCCAGTCATCTTCTACCCGCCGGGTACGAAACATGATGACAGTGATCGCCGACCATTCATGTCAGCGATAGACCATCACCGACGGCGGACGGCGCTTTTTTCTAAACGCATTCGCCAACGATGGCTACACTGGACCTGCATGACAGTGTTTCCGGCCTGCCTGGCCTTTTTCTGCACTGCAGAACGCAAAACGGCGCGCAAGAGCATGGTTGCTCCTGCGCGCCGTTTTGCGTTGACCAGGCTCAGGCAAGGGTGTCGAGGGCCTGGGCAATATCCTGCAAAACAGATTTATCGCCCCGCTCGCTCCAGTACAGGGCGATCATGCGCCGGTCGGCCTCGACCTTGTAGACGGTTGCCGGCAGACGAGCGAAGACCTCGGCCAGACGCGGCTCCTCGCAGGGTTCGCGCCACTGGTTCCACCACACGCCCGGACTGATCTGCCAGTAGCACCAGCAGTCCTCGCGGCCCTTGCGTCGCGCCCGGTGGTATTGCGGACAGGGGCTGGGCGGCTCCTTTTCCAGCCAGTGCGGCCACTGCTGCGGCGCCAGCTGCATGGCCAGCCCCATGCGCCGCCCCTCCAGGCGCAGGTTCATCTGTTCGCTCTGCTTGCGCGACTGACGCAGCCAGGCCAGCGGGCTGAGCATCAGCGCAAGGATTGACACCACTAGCCATACCGTCATATCTGTAGACCTTATAAAGCGTTGCAAATGAGCGGGTTATCCAGGTTTCACGCACGCCCGGCCCGAAAGCGACCATACTTCTACTATCGCGATTGTCAGGAGTACTGCACATGTCCTACGAACATCTTCTGGTCGCCGTCGACCTGACCGAAGAATGCGACCCGGTGATCAAGCGGGCCAAAGCCATCGCCCTGGCCAGCGGCGCCAAGGTATCCCTGGTGCATATCGTCGAACCCATGGCCATGGCCTTCGGCGGCGACGTGCCAATGGACCTTTCGCAATTGCAGCAGCAACAGTTCGACCAAGCCAAGGAGCGCATGGACCGTCTGTACAACAAGTACCCGGACATCAATCGTGGCGATTCCCACCTGGTCTACGGCCAGCCGCGACAGGAAATCCACCAGTTGGCCAAGGAACAACACTGCGACCTGATCGTGGTGGGCAGCCATGGTCGCCATGGCCTGGCGCTGCTGCTGGGCTCCACCGCCAATGACGTGCTGCACGGCGCGCCGTGCGATGTACTGGCGGTGCGGTTGCAGAAGAAGGCCGAGTAAGCCTGTAATCGCGGGGCAGGCCCGCTCCCACACGGCTCGCCAGACGGGGCTGCGTGGGAGCGGGCTTGCCCCGCGATGCGTTCAGCCTTCCAGCTCGGCCCAGCGCTCCACCAGCACGTCCAGCTCGCCCTGCAGCTTCTCCAGCTTGGCCAGCACTGCGCTGGTTTCATCGATAGGACGCTGGTAGAAGTTCGAGGCATTGACCTCTTCCTGTACCTCGGCCATCTGCTGTTCCAGCGCATCGATTTGCCCTGGCAGCGCCTCCAGCTCGCGCTGCAGCTTGTAGCTGAGCTTCTTCTTGCTGGCATCGGCAGCAGGCGCGACGGCAGCGGCAGGTGCCTGCTCTTCCACCGTCTTGGCTACCACCGCGCTGTTGAGCTCGGACTTGCCGCCCTTGCTCTCGGTCACGCCCAGCAGCTTCGGCGAACCGCCCTGGCGGATCCAGTCCTCGTAGCCACCGACGTACTCGCGCACACGGCCCTCCCCCTCGAACACCAGGGTGCTGGTCACCACGTTGTCGAGGAAGGCCCGGTCGTGGCTGACCATCAGCACCGTGCCCTTGTAGTTGGACAGCACTTCCTCGAGCAGCTCCAGGGTCTCGACGTCGAGATCGTTGGTCGGTTCGTCCAGCACCAGCAGGTTGGCCGGCTTGCTGAACAGCTTGGCCAACAGCAGGCGCGCGCGCTCGCCACCGGACAACGCCTTGACCGGCGTGCGCGCACGCTGCGGACTGAACAGGAAGTCGCCGAGGTAGCTCAGCACGTGGCGGTTCTGGCCATCGATCTCGATGAAGTCGCGGCCTTCGGCCAGGTTGTCGATGACAGTCTTTTCCAGGTCCAGCTGATGGCGCATCTGGTCGAAGTAGGCCACTTCCAGCTTGGTGCCGCGCTCGACCTTGCCAGACGTCGGCTCCAGGTCACCGAGCATCAGCTTGAGCAGCGTGGTCTTGCCGGTACCATTGGCGCCGAGCAGGCCGATGCGGTCCTGGCGCTGCAGTACCATGGAGAAGTCCTTGACCAGTTTCGGGCCATCCTTGTGGGCGAAGCTGACATCTTCCAGCACCATCACTTGCTTGCCTGACTTGTCAGCCACTTCGATCTGGATATTGGCCTTGCCCTGGCGCTCACGGCGCTCGCTGCGCTCCACGCGCAGCGCCTTGAGCGCGCGTACGCGGCCTTCGTTACGGGTACGCCGGGCCTTGATGCCCTGGCGGATCCACACCTCTTCCTGGGCCAGACGCTTGTCGAACAGCGCGTTGGCAGTGGCCTCGGCGGCCAACTCAGCCTCCTTGTGCACCAGGAAGCTGGCGTAGTCGCCGTTCCAGTCGATCAGCCCGCCACGGTCCAGCTCGAGGATGCGTGTAGCCAGGTTCTGCAGGAAGGAGCGGTCGTGGGTGATGAACAGCACCGCGCCGTTGAAGCCGCTCAGGGCCTCTTCCAGCCAGGCAATGGCGCCGATATCCAGGTGGTTGGTCGGCTCATCGAGCAGCAACAGGTCGGGCTCGGAAACCAGTGCCTGGGCCAGCAGCACGCGACGGCGCCAGCCGCCGGAGAGTTCGGCCAGGGTCTTGTCGGCCGGTAGCTGCAGGCGGCTCAGGGTGCTTTCCACCACTTGCTGCAGGCGCCAGCCGTCGCGGGCCTCCAGCTCATGCTGGACGTGCATGAGCTTTTCCAGGTCGTCATCGCCGTGGATGTTCTGGCTCAGGTGGTGGTACTCGGCCAGCAGCTCGCCCACGCCATCCAGGCCTGCGGCCACCACGTCGAACACGCTGCGCTCGTCGGCCACCGGCAGCTCCTGCGGCAGCTCGCCGATCTTCAGCCCCGGCGCACGCCAGATATCGCCGTCGTCGGGCTTCTGCTCGCCCTTGACCAGGCGCAGCATGCTCGACTTGCCCGTGCCGTTGCGGCCGATGATGCACACCCGCTCGCCACGGGCGATCTGCCAGGACACTTTGTCCAACAGCGGCATGGCGCCGAACGCGAGGGACACATCGCTGAATTTGAGCAGGGTCATGATCATCTCCAAAAACCGGGCGCGTATTCTACCTGACTTGCCCCGTCACGGCATCAAAAGCCCATCGCCGGCAGCAGGGCGTCGGATAACAACTCGATACAAGCACAGTGCTTTCACCCGCCACCGGCAAACGGCTAAGCTAGACAGTAATACCCAACAGTGCTGGCTCCGCCGTCACTTTCCATGGTTCTACTGCCCGGACGTATCATGCGCAGCCGCCTGTTACAAATTGCTTCCTGCCTGCTGCTCACCGCCACCGCCGCGAGCGCCGCACAGGCCGTCGACATCACCCAGCAGCGTCAGTACTACGACGAGGCCAAGCGCGCCCTGGCCAAGGGCGACAAGGGCCCTTACCTGCGTTACGCGCAGGCGCTGCGCGATTATCCGCTGACGCCCTACCTCACCTATGACGAGCTGACCGCCCGCCTGAAGAGCGCCAGCAACGAGGAGATCGAGGGCTTCCTCAAGGCCCACGGCGACCTGCCCCAGGCCAACTGGATGAAACTGCGCTGGTTGCGCTGGCTGGCTGAACGCGGCGAGTGGAACACCTTTACCCGCTACTACGACCCCAAGCTCAACTTCACCGAGCTGGATTGCCTCAACGGCCAGTACCAGCTCTCCCACGGCCTGCGCGCCGAAGGTTTCGCCACCGCCGACAAGCTGTGGAACGTCGGCAAGTCGCAGCCCACCGCCTGCGACACCCTGTTCGCCATGTGGGCCGCCGAAGGCCAGCTGACCGAGGCCAAGCGCTGGCAGCGTGCCAAGCTGGCGGCCCAGGCGCGCAACTATGGCCTGGCCAACAGCCTGGTCAAGACCCTCACCACCCTCGCCCCCCAGGGCAAGCTGCTGATCGACGTGGCGCAAAAGCCGGAGTTGCTCAACCAGCCATCGCGCTTCACCCCGGTCAACGAAGCCATGTCCGACGTGGTCAGCCTCGGCCTGCGCCGCCTGGCCCGCCAGGCCCCCGAGCAGGCCATGGCGCTGCTCGACGACTACGCCCAGCGCATGCACTTCTCCCGTGACGAGAAGGTCGCCATCGCCCGCGAGATCGGCCTGACCCTGGCCCGGCGCTACGACCCGCGCGCCCTCGACCTGATGACCCGCTACGACCCCGAGCTGCGTGACAACACCGTCAGCGAATGGCGCCTGCGTCTGCTGCTGCGCCTGGGCCGCTGGGAGGACGCCTACGAGCTGACCAGGCGCCTGCCCCAGGACCTGGCCAGCAGCAACCGTTGGAAGTACTGGCAGGCGCGCAGCCTGGAGCTGGCCCAACCGAGCAACCCGCAGATTCCGCTGCTGTACAAGACCGTCGCCCGCGAGCGCGATTTCTACGGCTTCCTCGCCGCCGACCGGGCGCAGACGCCCTACCAGCTGAACAACAAGCCGCTGGCACTCAGCCAGGCGGTGATCAACAAGGTCCGCAACACCCCGGGCGTGCGTCGCGCCCTGGAGTTCCATGCCCGCGGCCAGATCGTCGAGGGCCGGCGCGAGTGGTACCACGTCAGTCGTCACTTCAACCGTGACGAGATGGTCGCCCAGGCCCGCCTGGCCTACGACATGCGCTGGTACTTCCCGGCCATCCGCACCATCAGCCAGGCCCAGTACTGGGACGACCTGGACATCCGCTTCCCCATGGCCCATCGCGACACCCTGGTGCGCGAAGCCAAGGTCCGCGGCCTGCATTCAAGCTGGGTGTTCGCCATTACCCGCCAGGAAAGCGCCTTCATGGAAGACGCCCGCTCCAGTGTCGGCGCCAGCGGCCTGATGCAGCTGATGCCAGGCACGGCCAAGGAAACCGCGCGCAAGTTCAGCATCCCGCTGGCCTCGCCGGCCCAGGTATTCAACCCGGACAAGAACATCCAGCTCGGCGCCGCCTACCTGAGCCAGGTGCACAGCCAGTTCAACGGCAACCGCGTGCTGGCCTCGGCCGCCTACAACGCCGGCCCCGGACGCGTACGCCAGTGGCTCAAGGGTGCCAAGCACTTGAGCTTCGATGTGTGGGTCGAGTCGATTCCGTTCGACGAGACGCGCCAGTACGTGCAGAACGTGCTGTCGTATTCGGTCATCTATGGGCAGAAGCTCAATTCACCGCAACCGCTGGTGGATTGGCATGAACGGTATTTCGACGATATGTGATCGAACCCTTTCGCGGGGCAAGTCGCATCGGCGCACCGATGTGACTTGCCCCGCGATGGCACTAATCGAGGACCTGGACGTCCATTCCCACCTGCAGCTGCCCCTCGCCATCCACCGCCAGGTTCTGGCCAAACAGCACATCCCCTTCCTTCTCGCGAAACGTCTTGAGCGTGGTCAACGGCTCGCGGTCCGGGCTGCGCTCGCCCGTGACGGGATCAAGGGTGGTGAGGATGCAGCGCACGCTCGGCTTGAGCACGCGGAAGGTCATGTCACCGATACGGATACGCTTCCAGCGGTCCTCGGCGAAGGCCTCGGCCCCCGCGACCACCAGGTTCGGGCGAAAACGCAGCATCTCCATGGGGCGCCCCACCCGATGGTTCAGCTCATCCAGTGAGGCCTGACCGATCAGCAGCAACGGAAAACCATCGGGAAACGCTGCCCGGTCACTGTTGAGGCCGTAGCCGCTGGGCAGGTAGCGAGCCCGCTGTTCGGGGCAGTACACCAGCCTTACCGCCTTGCCCAGCAGGTCGCTGAGCCAGGCTGCAGCGGCATCGCCGGCATCGGGTACGCGCAAGGTGTCCCGCCAGATGGTGACGCCGCGCAGGGCCTCGTCGGCCGGCGGCACGGGCACCTCCAAGGGTGCCTGCCCCGGTGCCTGCAGCAGCAACTGGCCCTGCTCGCCGTAATCGGCGCCGACCTGCCCCAGCCGGGGCCAGGCCCGCTGGGTCAGGAAGCGGCCATTCTCCTGCTCCACCACCAACCAGCGGCGGTCACCGTCCAGGCCCAGATTGCCGACCGCGGACGCTTGCAGGCCTTGGGCCCGCCCCGATTTCACCGGGTATCGATACAACGCACTCAGAAACATCCCTGCTCACCTGGTTTTCATTTAAAAACCAAGCTTACACCTAGGCGTGATCCATGTTCAGACGCTGACGCACCACATCCACCAGACGATCGGGCTGGAACTTGGACAGGAAGTTGTCGCAACCGACCTTCTTGACCATGGATTCGTTGAAACTACCCGACAGCGAGGTGTGCAGCACCACGTAAAGGCCACGCAGGCGCGGGTCGTTGCGGATCTCCGTGGTCAGCCGGTAACCGTCCATCTCTGGCATTTCGGCATCGGTGAAAATCATCAGCAACTTCTCGCAGACATTCTCCCCGGCGTCGGCCCAACCCTTGAGCAGCCGCAGGGCCTTGAGGCCGTCGCTGGCCACGTGCAGCTTCACTCCCAATTGCGACAGGGTGTCGCGCAACTGCGCCAGGGCCACGCTGGAGTCGTCCACCAGCAGCACTTCGCGGCCACGGGCGCGGGCCAGTACCGGGTCTTCCAGCTTGTCGCGGGACACCTTGGCGTTGTACGGCACGATCTCGGCCAACACCTTCTCCACGTCGATGACCTCCACCAGTTGCTCGTCGACCTTGGTGATCGCGGTGAGGTAGTGCTGGCGACCAGCGCTGGCCGGTGGCGGCATGATGGATTCCCAGTTCATGTTGACGATACGATCTACACCGCCCACCAGGAACGCCTGCACCGAACGGTTGTATTCGGTGACGATGATGGTGCTGTCAGGACCCGGCTGCAGCGGGCGCATGCCGATCGCCTGGGACAGGTCGATCACCGGCAGCGTCTGGCCGCGCAGGTTGACCACGCCGCAGACGAAGGAATGGCGCTGCGGCATGAGGGTCAGCTTGGGCAGCTGCAGCACTTCCTGGACCTTGAATACGTTGATGGCGAACAATTGTCGGCCAGCCAGGCGGAACATCAGGATTTCCAGGCGGTTCTCACCCACCAGTTGCGTGCGTTGGTCTACCGTGTCGAGAATGCCAGCCATTGGAAAGCCCCCAGGCGTGAGTCGGTAAAAAAGAATGCATCCCCCTGTATCGGCGGATGCACGCGCAGCTTGACCCCTGATAGAAAAAGCCGCGCCGGGTGATTGATATCACTTTACCATCATGTTTTACTGCTGCCACATCCCGCCGCGTCCCTCGCTCGCAACGAACGAACCACCTGAATCCTCATCAGGGAAACCCCTAGTAGCAATCGGGTGCAACCTGATGTTCGCAATATCCATTAGCCATTAATGTGACGCCATTCTCACTGCATGAACGGAGTCAGGCTTTTGCGAGCGATCATCTTGGTACGGCCAATCCCTGACCACGGGGCGCCATGATGGATAGCACACCACTGCACAACGCCGCCGTGGCGGCCTTTTTGCAGGACGCGCAGGTCCTGCTGGCCAGGTCCCAGGAATGCCTGCAGCACCTGGAACTGATCGCCAACGACCCGGACGCCTGCCACAGCCTCACCACTGCACTCGACACCCTGGCCCGCCGTGCCGACACGCTCGGCCTGCTCGAGGTCGCCCACTATGCGTTCGCCTTGCAAAAGCTGCTCGCACCCACCTGCGCCCAGCAGCACCTGCACGGCAGCAGCCTGCCTGCACTGGACGCCTGCCTGACCCTGCTCGACTGGCAACTGGAGTTGCTTGACCCACACACCGGCCAGCTAGGCATGGACACCGATGAACAGCAGCAGCTGCTGGGTGAACTGGCCGCCGCGCTGGGCCAGCCGTCCACGCAGCTGTGTACGGACTGCCAGCAGACGGGGGTGTTCTGCGCTCACCCCCATACAGTGGATAACGGCACCGAGGCTTGCGACCTGCAACACTAAAGCGAGCAACTGAGTCCCAACTAAGCCCGCACCCGGGTTAAACTTGCAAAGTTGGCCAAGTTTTTCCAAATGTGTTGGCAAAGACGAATTGTTAGTTATTCCACAACCAGCGGAAACATTATTTAATAATGGCACTCTGCTAGCCAGCACCCCTCGCCCGACAGGCCCGCCACAGCCCGGAAAATACGAGGTTTCAAGCAGTTATCCCCCCGCGACCAAACTCAATCAAAGTGATAACATGCGTGCATTCGAACATGCGCGCCCAGGTTATCGGCCGATTGGATCCGCATCCGCCACTTGATGGGTGGTGGAGCGGAAAAATCTCGGGCAGACGTGTGCAATGCTAAAAACCGCTATAACTCAGTGGCTTCCCTATCTATGCTCCCACGCTTGAAGTTTCTCCGGCGTTGCCGCTCCCGCGTTGCCCTGCTGCGCTGGACGACCGCCCTGCTGTGCGTTGCATCGCTGGCGGCGAACCTGGTGGTGTACCTGAGCACCAAGCCCATGTCGGCCAGCCTGCTGCTGCTGCAACTGCTGGCGATGCTCGGCGTCGGCTGGCACCTGCGCCACTGGGCGCGCTCGATCAGCCTGCGCCCGGCGGAATTGGCCACGCGCATGCTCAAGGTGCAGGAAAGCGAGCGTCAGCGACTGAGCCGCGAGCTGCACGACGATATCGGCCAACTGCTGACCGCCGCCAAGCTCCAGGTCGACTGGCTGCAACGCCGGGTACCGGCCGAGCTGCAGGAGCACTGCGGCACCCTGCGCAGCACCCTGGACCTGACCCTGAGCAACGTGCGCGACGTTTCCACCATTCTCAACCCGCGCCAGCTGGCCAGCCTGGGCCTGGAGGCAAGCCTGCGCGCGCACCTGCTGCGCACCCTGGAGAACACCGAGGTGCACTGGAGCCTGGAATGCAACCAGCGCCTGGGCGGCATCAGCGAAGAAGTGGCCATGGCTGCCTTCCGCATTACCCAGGAGGCGGTCACCAACATGCTACGCCACGCCGACGCGCGTAACCTGGTGGTTCGGTTGCAACGCACCCCGGCCGGCTTGGCCCTGTCGATCCACGACGACGGCGGCGGCTTCGTTCCGGCCCAGTTCCCCGCAGAATACGGCCAGCGCGGCATGGCTGGCATGCACGAGCGGGTGACCGCGCTGCAAGGCAGCCTGACCATCACCAGCCAGCCCGGCCAAGGCACCCAGATCGAAGCCCTCTTTCCGTGGCCGCCCCGCAGCCAAGAACGCGCCAGGACCCCTGCCCCCGATGACCTGTAGATTACTGCTGGTGGACGACCACTCCCTGATTCGCGCAGGCGTCAGGGCACTGGTATCGGACATCCCCGGTTACACCGTGATCGGCGAGGCCGACGACGGCAGCCAGCTTCTGGACCACGTGCTGCGTCTGGCGCCTGACATCGTCCTGCTGGACATTTCCATGCGTACGACCAGCGGTCTGGACGCACTTACGCAATTGCGCGCAAACGGTTGCACCTGCAAGGTCCTGATCCTGTCGATGCACACCGATCCGGAAATGATCATGCGCGCCTTGGAAAGCGGCGCCCACGGCTACCTGCTCAAGGACACCACGGCCACCGAGCTGGAACAGGCGCTCACCGCGCTGCGCAACGACGAACGCTACCTCAGCCCGGCCATCGCCCACACTGTCATCAACCAGGCGCTGCTGCGCGCCCAGAACGGCCGCCAGCCGAGCAGCGAAGGTCACAACCTGACCGGTCGCCAGCTGGAGATCCTGCGCCTTATCGTGCGCGGCAAGTCGACCCGAGAGATCGCCGCCGGCCTGGGCCTGTCGATCAAGACCGTGGAGACCCACCGCTCGCAGATCATGAAACGCCTGCAGATCTACGACGTGGCGGGCCTGGTACTGTTCGCCGTGCGCGAAAAGATCATCAGCCTGGACGACTGAGCAGCGGCGAGTCCGCAGGCAAGTGCACGCGCAACGCCTGCGGCATGGCCTCGAAACGCAGGCTGGCGGCCTGCAGCGGCTCGCCGTCGAGGTTCATGTCCAGCCCCTGGGCACCCTTGATTTCCACCCATGGCAACCGCGCACGAACGAACAGTCCGTCGCCGGCCAGCAAGTCGCGCAAGGCCCCCGCCACCTCCTGCGGCGCCGGCAGAATGCCGATATCCAGCAGGCCGTCATCCACCGTCGCCTCCGGGCACAGCACATGCCCGCCGCCGGCCTGGCGGCCGTTGCCGATGCCCAGCGCCAGCAATTCGCCCTGCCAATGGAAGCCGGGCCCCTGCAGTTCCACCGAGGCGGCCTGCAGCTCGCTGAAGCGTGACAGGCCGGTGAACAGGTAGGCGGCCGCGCCCAGCACTTTCTTCAGGTCTTCCGAGGTGTTGGCCGTGACCTGGCTGCCGAAGCCCCCTGTGGCCATGTTCAGGAACAACTGGTCGCCCACCCGACCCAGGTCGATCGGCCGCGCCGGCACCTCCAGCAGGTCGAGAGCCGCCTGCGGTTCGAGGGGCACGCCGGCCGCCCTGGCGAAGTCGTTGGCGGTGCCCAGCGGCAACAGTGCCAGGCTGGCCTGGGTCGCGGCCAGGCCCATGGCTTCGGCCACATCACGCAACGTGCCGTCACCGCCACCGGCCACCAACTGACCATAGCCCGCGGCCAGCGCCTCGCCGACCAGGCGCTGGGCGTCGCCGCCCTCCCAGGTCAGGCGCACATCCAGGGTCCAGCCCCGCTCACGCAGTTGGCCCACTGCGGCTCGCACCTCGTCGTTGCCGGCCTGTTTGCCATGCAGGATCAACAGTGCCTTGCGCTCGCTCATGCCGTTCTCCCCGAATAGAAATGCCCTACCGCAATCTCGACCACTGCGACGAGCAGATTGCTCCCTGCATCGCCGAAAAACCGCCGCTTCACACAAATGCCATTGAAAGCCGAGCGCCACAGGTGCATCATCTGACAAATATTTGGCCATCACGGACGAAGCCGACCAAAAAAGTCATTTTATTGACTTTGTGCCGCCAGACGCCTGACAGGTCGAGATTTCCTTGCATTGCGCCGTCCCCCGGCGCCCTGATTCGAGGCTGTGACTATGAGCGTTCTGATTCCCTGCATCATCGCTGGCGGCGCCGGCACCCGATTGTGGCCGGTCTCCCGCGAGGCCATGCCCAAGCCCTTCATGCGCCTGCCCGATGGCATGAGCCTGCTGCAAAAGACCTTCAGCCGCGCCAGCAGCCTGCCCGGCGTCGATCGGGTACTCACGGTGACCAACCGCGAAGTGGTGTTCCGTACCCAGGACGAATATCGCCAGGTCGGCACCCAGCGCATCGCCTTGGACTTCATCCTCGAACCCTTCGGTCGCAACACCGCCCCCGCCATTGCCGCCGCGGCGCTGCACTGCGCCCGCCTGCATGGCGAGGACAGCCTGCTGCTGGTACTCCCCGCCGACCACCTGATCCAGGACCAGGATGCCTTCGAGGCGGCTGTCCAGCGGGCCATGGCCCTGGCCGCACAAGGCTGGCTGACCACCTTCGGCCTGCTGCCGACCCGCGCCGAGACCGGCTTCGGCTACGTCGAACTGGGCCAGCCGCTCGACGGCGACAGCCACCGGGTCGCCCGCTTCGTCGAAAAGCCCGACACAGACACCGCCCAGGCCTACCTGGACGGTGGCCGGCACCTGTGGAACGCCGGCATGTTCTGCCTGCGCGCGGGCACCGTGCTGCAGGAGCTGCAGGCCCACGCCCCCGAGCTGCTGCACAACGTGGCCCACTGCCTGGCGCAGAGCGCGTTCAAGGAGGGGACGTGCGGCCAGCAGGTGGAACTCGACGCCGACAGTTTCGCGCTCGCCCCAGATATCTCTATCGACTACGCGCTCATGGAGCCCTCCACCCAGGTGGCCGTGGTGCCCTGTGCCATCGGCTGGAGCGATATCGGCAGCTGGGAAGCGGTGCGCGAGCTGCGCCCGGCCGACAGCCAGGGCAACCACTGCAACGGCGAAACCGTGCTGCATGACGTGAGCAACTGCTACATCGACTCGCCGCGACGGTTGGTGGGCGCGGTGGGCCTGGACAACCTGATCGTCATCGACACCCCCGACGCCCTGCTGATCGCCGACGCGGCGCGCAGCCAGGAGGTCAAGGTGATTGCCCAGCAACTCAAGCGCCAGGGCCATGACGCCTACCGCCTGCACCGCACCGTGACCCGCCCCTGGGGCCTGTACACCGTGCTCGAGGAAGGGCCACGGTTCAAGATCAAGCGCATCATGGTCCGCCCCGGCGAATCGCTGTCGCTGCAGATGCACCATCACCGCAGCGAGCACTGGATCGTGGTCAGCGGCATGGCCTGCGTGACCAACGGTGAAGAGGAGTTTCTGCTCGACACCAACGAGTCGACCTTCATCAAGCCCGGGCGCAGCCATCGCCTGACCAACCCCGGCGTCATCGACCTGGTGATGATCGAGGTGCAGAGCGGCGAGTACCTGGGCGAAGACGACATCGTGCGCTTTACTGATATCTATGGACGCGCCCCGGCAGCAGCATCTGCTTGACTGCCAGAGGGCGCGTCTTGCCATCCAGGGCCGACACCCGGCCAACCGCGAGGATTCGGGCTCATGCGCATACTCTGGACCCTGCCCTACCTGCCCTGGCCCACCACCAGCGGCAGCAAGACCCGGCAATACCACCTGCTGCGCGCCCTGGCGCAGCATGGCCACCGGATCACCTTGCTGGTGCAGTCGAAGATCCCTTTGAGTGACGCTGCGCGCGAGGCCCTGGAGCCCTTGGTGGAGCGCCTGCTGGTGCTGCCCCGGCGCCCACTGCACAGCCCGCTGAACCTGTTGGCCTCGCCCATTATCGACTACCCCATGCGGGCCATCATCAACGGCCTGGCGCCGTGCCTGAGGCACCGTTTCGAGCAACTGCTGGACGAACCCTGGGATGTAATCCAGATCGAGCACAGCTACAGCTTCCAACCGTTCGAGAAGGCCTTGCAGGCTCGCGGCATGCCCTACATGCTCAGCGAGCACTACCTGGAATCGGTGACGGGCGCCGCCTGCCACGACCGCCTGCCCTTGTGGCTACGGCCATTGAACGCCTTCGACCGCTGGCGTTATCGGCGCTGGGAACAGCGGGTGCTGCGCCAACCGACAGAAGTGGTGGCGGTCAGCGCCCACGATGCCGAGCTTATCAGCCAGATCAGCGGCCGCCCGGTGAACGTGGTGGTCAATGGCGTGGACTGCGACCACTATCAGGACGTGCGCCCCACGCCGCACAGCCAGCGCCTGCTGTTCGTCGGCAACTTCGAGTACGGCGCCAACCTGGAGGCCATCGAATGGGCGCTGGAGGAGATCCTGCCCCAGGTGTGGATGAGCAATCCGGCGGTGCGCCTGGCCATCGCCGGCCACGCCCTGCCGGCCAGCTGGAAGCTGCACTGGAACGACCCGCGCATCGAGTGGGTGGGCTATCGTCCCGACCTGCGCGAGCTGCAACGGCGCTCGGCACTGTTCTTCGCGCCGCTGCGCCATGCCGGCGGCTCCAAAGTAAAAATCCTTGAGGCGATGGCCGCCGGGTTGCCGGTAATCACCACCAGCAAGGGCGCCTCGGGCCTGGCCATGAACAACGGCGAGCACTACCTGGGCAGCGACGACAGCGGCCAGCTGGCGCTGCTGGTCACCCAACTGCTCAACCAGCCATGGCGCATGTGCCAGCTCAGCGAGGTCGGGCGCCAGTTCGCCCGCCAGCGTCATGACTGGAGCGTCGCCGCCCAGCAGCTGGAGAACGTGCACATGCGCCTGACCCAACTGGCGCCGACCGGCGCGGCAGCCACCGGTAGCGTACTAGCCAAGTAGTTCGCTGAACGGGATGAATGTCACCGTATCGCCCTGTTGTGGCGTCGTGCCTTCGAGCACTTCCACCACGCCGTCGGCCCATGCCGCGCTGCGCAGCACCCCGGAGCTCTGGTTCTTGTAGATCCGCACGCGACCGTCCTCGATGCGCGCCCGCAGGTACTCTCGGCGGGTTCCGGCCTTGGGCCAGTCAAAGCCCGCCGGCACGCTGAAGCGCAGCGGCGCGACATGGGCCACGCCCAGTCGGCGCAGCAGATAGGGCCGGGTCAACAGGCCGAAGGTGACCAGGGTAGAGGCCGGGTTGCCCGGCAGGCCGATCACCGGCACACCCTGGTAATGACCGAAGGTAAGCGGCTTGCCCGGCTTGATCGCCAGCTTCCATAGCGCCAGCTCGCCCGCCTCGCGCAGGGCCAGGCCGAGAAAGTCGGCTTCGCCCACCGACACGCCGCCGGTGGACAGGATCAGGTCGACATCACCCAGCCCGGCCAGGCACTGGCGGGTACGCTCAAGATCGTCCGGGAGGATGCCGGCATCGACCACCGTGCAGCCCAGGCGTTGCAGCCAGCTGACCAGCAGGCGTCGGTTGCTGTTGTAGATCTGCCCGGGGCCCAGGGCCAAGCCCGGCTCGACCAGTTCGTCGCCGGTCGACAGCACAGCCACTCGGGGCCGGCGCCGCACTTCAAGCGTAGCGAAACCCAGGGTCGCGGCCAGGCCGAGTTGGATCGGGCCCAGCCGCGTGCCGGCGCTCATCACCTGTTCGCCGACACGGGTTTCCTGGCCCTTGGGGCGAACGTTCTGCGCCAGCGCCAGGGGCTCAAGAAAGCGCACACGGCCGTCTTCAAGCACTTCGGTGTTTTCCTGCATCTCGACGCAATCGGCGCCTTCCGGCAGCGGCGCGCCAGTGAAGATCCGTGCGCAGGAGCCAGGCTCCAGGGGCTGTGGCGCATGCCCGGCGAAGATGCGCTGGGTCACCCGCAGCGCTTCGCCCTGCCAGTCGGCCAAGCGCAGGGCGTAGCCGTCCATGGCGCTGTTGGGCCATGGCGGCAGGTCGAGGCCGGCCACCAGCTCATGGGCCAGGACCCGACCTTCGGCCTCGCCCAGCGCTACGTGTTCAGTCTCGGCGATGGGCGCCGTGTCGGCCAGCGCCAGCAGGCGCTCCAGGGCCTCTTCCACCGGTATCAAGGACCGGGCCACCTCAGCCACGGCTGTCACAGGCCGCCGCCTGCTTCAGGTGCGGCACGAAATTGCACGGCCGGTGACGGGCGTCCAGCTGCTCGGCGAGGATGCCGTCCCAGCCGGTGCGCACAGCGTTGGTCGAGCCCGGCAGGCAGCAGACCAGGGTGCCGTTGGCAAGCCCCGCCAGGGCGCGGGACTGCACGGTGGAGGTGCCGATGTCGGCCACCGAGATCTGCCGGAACAGCTCGCCAAAGCCCTCGACCTGCTTGTCCAGCAGGCACGCCACGGCTTCCGGGGTGCTGTCGCGGCCAGTGAAGCCGGTACCGCCGGTGATCAACACCACCTGCACCTGGTCGTCGGCGATCCAGGTCGCGACCTGGGCGCGGATCTTGTACAGGTCGTCCTTGAGCAGCACGCGCTCGGCCAGGCGGTGCCCGGCGGCGCCCAGGCGATCGACGAACAGCTGGCCGGAGGTGTCGGTGTCGAAGGTGCGGGTATCGCTGACTGTCAGCACGGCGATGTTCAGCGCAACGAATGGGGTATCTGCCTTGGCTTTCATGGGGGTCCGTCGCAGGGTAACTGGGAATGTGCGCTGTTATATCACAGGCGGCCTGCGGCGTTGTTCTTGGTCAATGCCGCCGCGATGGCGCTATGCTGCACTGTGCAAGGAACTTGCGTGGACGCCCTGCGTCTTAATGACATCTAGCACCATCGCACTGGAGAAACACGATGATCCAACGGACCCTTCCCGCCTTCCTGCTTGCCCTGGGCCTGGGCGCCCTCGCCGGCTGCGCCTCGCCAACCGTCATCACCCTGAACGACGGCCGCGAGATCCAGGCGGTGGACACCCCATCCTATGACGACGATTCCGGTTTCTACGAATTCGAGCAGCTCGACGGCAAGCGCACGCGTATCAACAAAGACCAGATCCGCACCGTCAAGGAGCTGTGATCCGGGAATGCTTTTGGACGCAACTCCTTTTTGCAACAAGGGGTTGCGTTGAAAAAAGCGATGCAGTAGCATTTTGGACATCGGAGTGTAGCGCAGCCAGGTAGCGCGTCTCGTTCGGGACGAGAAGGCCGCAGGTTCGAATCCTGTCTCTCCGACCATTTCCCGCAAAAAACCCGCCTCGAGCGGGTTTTTTGTTGCCTGCGAAAAGGCCCGGAGTAAGACTGGCCCGTGCCGTGACGCTGCATGGCACGGGCTTCTACTGCTTTACTCCGGCAACACCGGCACATGCAACAGTTGCAGGCGCGCACTGCTCCACTCACGGGTCTTGTTGGTCAGCTCGAGGTCGTTGTTCAGCTTCTGGCCGTAGGTGGGCACGATCTGCTTGAGCTTGGCTTGCCATTCGGCACTGTTGATGCGGTCCTTGAAGGTCTTCTCCAGCACGCTCAGCATGATCGGCGCGGCGGTCGAGGCACCGGGCGAGGCGCCCAGCAGCGCGGCAATGCTGCCGTCCTTGGCGGCCACCACTTCGGTGCCGAACTGCAGCACGCCACCGTGCTCGGGATCCTTCTTGATCACCTGCACGCGCTGGCCGGCCTGGAGCAGCTTCCAGTCTTCGTTCTTGGCATTGGGGAAGTACTCGCGCAGCGCTGCCATGCGGTCATCGAAACTCAGCATCAGCTGGCCCATCAGGTAGGTGCTCAGGTCAATGTTATCGATCCCGGCATGCATCATCGGGCTGATGTTGTGGGTGGTCAGCGAGCTGAACATGTCCAGCAACGAGCCGTGCTTGAGGTACTTGGTGGAGAAGGTCGCGAACGGGCCGAACAGCAGCACTTCCTTGCCATCGATCACCCGGGTGTCCAGGTGCGGCACCGACATCGGCGGCGCGCCGACCGAGGCCTTGCCGTACAGCTTGGCCTTGTGGCGGGCGACCAGATCGGCATTGTCGGTCATCAGGAACTGGCCACCCACCGGGAAGCCGGCATAGCCTTCGGCCTCTGGAATGCCGGACTTCTGCAGCAACTTGAGCGCGCCGCCACCGGCGCCGATGAAGACGAATTTGGCTTTGACCGTCGACTCCTTGCCACCGTTGGCCAGGTCGGCCACCACCACATTCCAGCTGCCATCGTCATTGCGCACGATGTCGCGCACTTCGTGGCTCAGGTGCAGCTGCACATTGGGGTTGCGGGTCATGGAGGCGAAGAGCTGGCGAGTGATCTCGCCGAAATTCACGTCGGTGCCGATGGCCATGCGGGTCGCGGCCACCTTCTGCCCGGGATCACGGCCCTCCATCACCAGCGGCACCCACTTGCGGATCTGCTCGTGGTCCTCGGTGATCTCCATGCCGCGGAACAGCGAGCTGTGTTGCAGGGCTTCGACGCGCTTGTGCAGGAAGGCGACGTTCTCGTCACCCCAGACGAAGCTCATGTGCGGCACGTTATTGATGAACGAACGCGGGTTGCTCAGCACGCCCTGCTCGACCTGGTAGGCCCAGAATTGCTTGGATACCTCGAACTGCTCGTTGACGTTGACCGCCTTGCCGATGTCGATGCTGCCGTCCTTGCCGACGCTGGTGTAGTTCAGCTCGCAGAACGCCGAGTGGCCGGTGCCGGCGTTGTTCCAGGCGTTGGAGCTTTCCTCGGCGACCTGCTCCATGCGCTCGTAGACGTCGACCTTCCAGTTCGGTTCCAGCTCGGTGAGGTAGGTCCCAAGGCTTGCACTCATGATGCCGCCGCCGATCAGCAGGACATCGACGGACTTCTGTGGCTCCGCGGGCTTGGAGCAGCCGATGACGCCCAGGCACAGGAGCGTCAGCAGGATTTTTTTCATTAGCTCAATCCAATTGAAGTGAAGGACTGGCAGTCGTTGCCCCCGGCGTGCACGCCCGGATGTTGTTGTTCTGGTCAGCAGGAGTCTTGCGAAATCGGGGCACGATCGCCTCGGGCCGTGGCCCGGGGCGGCGTAAAGCAGAGAGTGTGCCAGGTTGACCTGGGTCGCGACTGATGCCGCCCCTGGCGCTCCCGGCTACCCAGTGGATGGCGACAATCCGCCACAGGCATCTGATACCCCATGCGAAACTGGCGGATTTCCCCACCCTTAAAAGCATCGCGGGGCCAGCCCGCTCCCACGATCGCGTGGGAGCGGGCTGGCCCCGCGAAGGCGATTTCAAGCGCTCAGGCGGGAAGTGACCTCGCCCAACTGTCCCGACAATCCGTGCAAGCGCTGCCCGGCCTGTTCGGTGTGCTGCACGGCCTCCTGGTTGGCGGTGGCGATGCGGGTGATCTCGACCAGGTTGCGCGAGATGTCCTCGGCGACGCTGGTCTGCTCCTCGGCAGCGGTGGCGATCTGCCGGTTCATGTCGCGGATCGCTTCAACCGCCGTGGTGATGCGCTGCAGCATCTGCCCGGCCTGCTGCACCTGCTCAGCGCCCTCCTCGCTGCGCTGCTGGCCGCTTTCGATGGCCTTGACCGCCTCTACCGCGCCCGACTGCACGGCCTCGATGATCTGGTGGATCTCGGCGATCGACGCCGCGGTGCGCTGGGCCAAGCTGCGCACCTCGTCGGCCACCACCGCGAAGCCGCGCCCGGCTTCGCCGGCACGGGCGGCCTCGATGGCGGCGTTGAGCGCCAGCAGGTTGGTTTGCTCGGCGATGCCGCGAATCACTTCAAGCACCTTGCCGATGCGCGTGCTGTCGTGCTCCAGGTGACGGATCACCGTCGCGGTACCGGCGATCTCGCGGTTGACCACGGCGATGGTAGCGATGGTCCGCTGCATGACCTGCTCGCCGGCCTGGGCGCTGTGGTCGGCCTCGTCCGCGGCGCGGGCGGCGTCGGCGGCGTGGCGCGCCACTTCCTGGGCGGTGGCCGACATCTCGTGCATGGCCGTGGCGACCTGGTCGGTGCGCTGGAACTGGTCGTGGGTGCCGTGGGCCATGTCGCCGGCGATGCTGCGCAACCGGGCGCTGGCTGTTTCCAGCTCCTCGGCATTGTCCTTCAGGCGTCCGACGGTATCGGCGAGGAAGTCACGCAGCGTATTGGCGGCCAGCGCCAGGCGTCCCAGTTCATCCTCGCGGCGGCTGTCGACGCGGGCGGCGAAACGCCCCTGGCTGAGCTGGGCGACATAATCGATCAGCTGGCGGATCGGCTCGACCAGGCTACGGTTGACCAGCCACAGGCTGAACAGCCCGACCAGCACAGCTGAACCCAGCATTACCAGCACGCCCAGCCACACCGTGCGCTCGGCGCTGGCGCTGATGGCGGCGGCACGCCCGTGGGCATCGGCGCGCAACTGCTCCACCAACGCGCTCATCTGGTCGCTGGTGGCACGGTCCACGCCCTTGACCGCCAGGTCGCCCGCCACCGGGTCGCCGCCGGCGGCCAGGAACGCCTGGCGACCTTGCGCGTAGGCCGAGCCCAGCTGCCGGTGACTGGCCTTGAGCTGCTCCAGGCGCGCCCTGAGCGCTGGCTCGCTGCTGTCGATCAGTTGCCCCAGCAACTGCTGCACCTGCTGTTCGCGGGCCTGGAACTGCTGCCAGTACTTGTCCAGCTCCGCTGGCTGGCGACCACGCAACAGCACGTTCTTCCACTCCTGCACCTGGATCTTGAACTGCAGATTGGCTTCGTCTATCAGTTGCGAGGCACGCAACGGCCCATCCACCAGCTCGGCATAGCCGCGCACGCTGGACGACAGGAACTGGAAGCACACCAGGGCGATCAGCAGGATCGCCAGCAGGCTGCCGCCGAGCAGGGAGAGAATTTGCACTCTGAGGGATTTACGCAAGATTGCGGATCTCGGAACAAGGAAGAGGGAAAACGGCACACGACGGCACCGCCGACGGAGGCATCCTTGTCCTCTTTCGCTGGCCCGAAAACGCCGCCATCGGGCGATGGCAGCGAGGGCGAGCAGCTGCGCAACAGCGAGGCAGATAGTCTCAGGCAATTGCTACAGAATTGTTACAAAACTGCGACAGCCATGGCCGCTCAGGCCGGGTTGAACTGCAGCGCCGCCAGGCGTGCGTAGAGTGGGCTTTGCTCGATCAGTTGTCGATGGCTGCCGACTGCCGCCAGTCGGCCTTTGTCGATCACCGCGATACGGTCGGCATGCTGCACCGTCGCCAGGCGGTGGGCGATGACCAGCGTGGTGCGCCCGGCCATCAACAGCGGCAAGGCCTGCTGGATCAGGTGCTCGCTCTGCGCGTCCAGGGCGCTGGTGGCCTCGTCCAGCAGCAGGATCGGCGCATCCACCAACAGCGCCCGGGCAATCGCCAGGCGCTGGCGCTGGCCGCCGGACAAGCCCACGCCGCCCTCGCCCAGCAGCGTCTGGTAGCCCTGGGGTAACTGGGCGATGAATTCATCGGCATGGGCGCTGCGCGCCGCCGCCTCGACCTCAGCCAGGCTGGCGTCGGGCCGGCCGTAACGGATGTTGGCCTCGACCGTGCCACGGAACAGTGCCGGTTGCTGGGCCACCAGGGCGAACTGGCGGCGCAGCTCGGCAGGCTCCAGCCCGGTGATCGATCGGCCATCGAGCAGAATCTCGCCCTCCTGCGGGTCGTAGAAACGCAGCAACAGGTCGAACAGGGTCGACTTGCCGGCCCCCGACGGCCCGACCAGGGCCACGGTCTCGCCCGGGCGGATGTGCAGGCTAAGGCCATCAATGGCCGCCGCCATGGGGCGCGATGGGTATGCGAAGCGCACGTCGCTCAGCTGGATATCGCCTGTGGCGCGGCCCTGCGCCAGCCCCTGTGGTTGCGTTGGCGCCAGGATCGCCGTCTGCGCCGCCAGCAGCTCGGCGATACGTTCGGCGGCACCCGCGGCCCGTTGCAGTTCGCCGATCACCTCGCTCAGAGTGCCAAAGGCACTGCCGACGATCAGGCTGTAGAACACGAAGGCGGCCAGCTCGCCACCAGAGATGCGCCCGGCAATCACATCCATGCCACCGACCCAGAGCATCACCCCCACCGCCCCAAGCACCAGCACGATCACCAGGGTGATCAACCAAGCGCGCTGGGCGATGCGCCGGCGCGCCACGCCGAACGCCGCCTCCACGGTCTCGGCGAAGCGCGCCTGGTCATGCCCCTGATGGTTGTAGGCTTGCACCGTCTTGATCTGGCCCAGGGTCTCGGCGACATAGCTGCCCACGTCGGCCACCCGGTCCTGGCTCTGCCGCGACAGGCTGCGCACACGCCGGCCAAACAGCAGGATCGGCGCCAGCACCAGCGGCAGTGCCAGCACCACGATGCTGGTCAGCTTGGGATTGGTGACAAACAGCAGGATCACCCCGCCCAGCACCATAAGCGCGTTGCGCAGGAACATCGACAGCGACGAGCCGATCACCGACTGCAGCAAGGTGGTGTCGGCGGTCAGCCGCGACTGGATCTCAGAGCTGCGATTGTCCTCGAAGAAGCCCGGATGCAGGCCGATCAGGTGGTCGAACACCGCCCGGCGGATATCGGCCACGCAGCGCTCCCCGATCCACGACACCAGGTAGAAACGAGCGAAGGTCCCCACTGCCAGCCCCACCACCAGCAGCAGGAACAGGCCGATGGTCTGGTTGAGCTGGTGCGCCGAGCCGGTCATGAAGCCCTGGTCGACCAGCAGACGGATGCCCTGGCCCATGGAAAGGGTGATGGCGGCGGTGACCACCAGTGCCAGCAAGGCCAGCAGGGCCTGGCGGCGATAGGGACGAACGAAGCGCCAGCCCAGGTACAGGGCGCGGCGCTGGCGGGCAGAGATAGGATCGGGCATGGCGAGGGTGGTTCCATACGGAGACAAGACCAAGACTACCACTCGTCGGCCCTGTGCAACGTCCGGGAATACGACGCCGTCCCATGAACGAATAGAACGACAGTGACTATGCCCATTCGTTCTAACCTGCGACTAGAGCTTTACCACCGTTTCTGTTGGACTGATCCGGCATGACGCCGAAAACTGTCACAGACCAGTCACGGCGAAGCGCTACCTTGAGCTTGAACCTGAAAGAGGAGACAGGACATGAGCTTGCAGCACAGCACCGACACGCCCAAGACACAGAACCGTCCGCAACCTCAGGTCTGCGGCTCGATCATCGATGCCCAGGGCCGTGAGGTCCCGATCACCGAGCAGATGATCCAGAAGGCCTGCAAGGACCTGGAAGAGAGCCGGGTCAAGAAAACCGGCAAGGCCTGACCCCGAATTGCGTGCAACCCGGCGCTTGCGCCGGGTTTTTATTGGCCGGCCGTCAGGCCAGCACCGCCCCCAGAGCACTGACCAGTTGCGCCAGTTGCGGCGCCTGCCCACCTACACGCACTGCCAGCCCCTCGATCTCACGCCGTACCGGATAGTGCTTGCGCAGCAGGTCAAACGCCGCACGCTGGTCGGCTGGGTCTTCACTGAGGCTGCGACGGAAATCCGCATCGTCACGGCGGGGGTCATAGACCGCCCGGCACAGGGTGGCCAGCGCCCAGGCCGGGTCCGCGTTCGCGTCAAACTCGATCTGCGCCAGGCCCGGAGCCGGCAGAAGATCGGCCAGGGATACCTGCTCGGGTTCCCCGCGCCAGCGGCAGAAGGCCTGGTAGATCTGTGCCGTGCCCCGCTGCTTGCCATCCAGGCTGTAGCCGGCGATATGCGGCGTGGCCAGGGTGCAAAGATCGGCCAGTTGCAGGTCCACCTGCGGCTCGCCCTCCCACACATCGAGCACCGCGTGCACATCCTCGCGGTCCAGCAGCAATTCGCGCAGGGCCGCGTTGTCTACCACCGGGCCGCGGCTGGCGTTGATCAGCCAGGCGCCGGCACGCAGCCGCGCCAGGCGCGAATGGTCGAGCAGGTGCCAGGTCGGGTGCTCGCCGCCGCGCTGCAGCGGCGTGTGCAGGCTGATCACGTCGCACTGATCAAGAATCGTCTCCAGGTCGACAAAGTCGCCGCCCTCGCCGGCCTGGCGCACCGGGTCGCACACCAGCACCTTCCAGCCCAGGCCGTGCAGCACCCTAACCAGACGGCCACCGACCTCGCCGGCGCCGACCACGCCATAGATCCGCTTGCCCAGCTCTACCCCTTCAAGCTCGGCCAGGGTCAGCAAACTGCCCAACACGTAGTCCACCACGCCACGGGCGTTGCAGCCCGGCGCGCTGCTCCAGTGGATACCGGCCTGGGCGAAATATTCGAGGTCAAGGTGGTCTGTACCGATGGTGCAGGTGCCGACAAAACGCACCCGGCTGCCTTCGAGCAGTTGCCGGTCGACGCGGGTCACCGAGCGCACCAGCAGCACGTCGGCATCCTTGACGCAGGCGGCGTCGATGGCCCGGCCGGGGTAACGGCGGATCTCGCCGAAACCGGCGAAGAAGGCATCGAGCAGCGGGATATTCTCGTCGGCAACAATCAGCATGGCGCTCTCCTGTCAGGGGGAGCGCAGTGTAGCGCGATCACAGGCGGCTCAGTCGGCCTTCTTGCGGATCCAGTACAGGTAGGTGCCGGACTCTTCCTGCTGGCCGAGTAGCTCGTGGCCGAGGAAGATGCAGAACTTGGGAATGTCGCGGCGGGTCGACGGGTCGGTGGCGATCACCTTGAGCACGCCGCCGCCGGCCAGCTCGCGCACGTGCTTGTGCAACATCATCACCGGCTCCGGGCAGTTCAGGCCGGTGGCGTCGAGGATCGCATCATGGGTGAAATCGGTCATGTAGGGCTCCGCAAAATGATCGTCATTGTGGCGCATCAAGCGGGGCTGTCACAGCCCCCGCGCTGGCCTCAGCGCGGTTTCAGGTCCAGCCGGCGCAGGTGGCAGGTCACTTCCTCGCGGTCGTGATACAGCTGCTTGCAGGCGATCGACACCTTCACATTGCGCGCCTTGAACCCGGCCTCGATGCGCTCGAGCAGCTTGCGCACCTCGGCGTGGCGCTGCTTCATCGGCAGCTTCAGGTTGACCACTGCCTCGCGGCACAGCCCTTCGCCCAGCCAGGTCTCGATCAGCGAAGCGGTGCGCGCCGGCTTCTCGACGATATCGCAGACCATCCAGTCGACGGTCTGGCGGGGCTTCCAGGTGAAGCCGTCGGCCATCAGGTGGGTGACCAGGCCGGTGTCCATCAGGCTTTCGGCCATCGGCCCGTTGTCGATGGCGGTCACCAGCATGCCGCGCTTGACCAGCTGGTAGGTCCAGCCGCCGGGCGCGGCGCCCAGGTCGACGCCGGTCATGTCGTCGTTCAGGCGCTGGTCCCACTGCTCGCGGGGAATGAACTGGTGCCACGCCTCCTCGAGCTTGAGGGTCGAGCGACTAGGGGCTTCGCGGGGGAACTTCAGGCGCGGGATGCCCATCGGCCACAGCGCCGAGTTGTCGGCCTCGGCAAGCCCCAGGAACACCCGCCGGCCGCTGATGAAGGTCAGCAGCAGGCGTGGCCGCCGGGCGTCGTCCACCAGCCGCCCGGCCTTTTCCAGGGCCTTGCGCAGCGGCACCTCGAACTTGCGGCAGAAGGTCGACAGCTCCTTGCCATCGTTACTGTCGAGCACTTCCAGCCACAGGCTGCCGCACACCGGCAGCGCGGCCAGGTGCTCGAGCAGCACGCTGATGCGATCGGTCTCCGGCAGCTCGACGTAGGTGCCGCGGGCCCACTGGCGCGGGAAGATCAGCTGCGAGAAGCGCAGCGTCTGCATCATGCGTTCGGCACCGTCCGGCTCGCTGCAGACGAACTCGGCGCAGGCGCTCTGCGGCTTGCCCTTGGCATAGCCGGACACGCCCAGGTGGGCGGCGTGTTCGCTGATTTCGGCGCAGACCTCGCCCTCGAAGCCGGGCCGGCAATGCATGAACAGGGTATTCATTTTTCACTCCACATCACTGGCGCAGACGGCGCCAGGGCGGCGAATGATAAAGGAAGATCGGAACCGACGACACGCCCCATCGGTCCAGAAAAGGGTCAGGCCAGACAAACCGGTCTAACCTGACTGTTCAGCCAGGTCCGTGCCGTGCGGACCGGTCCAGAGCGGTGACACCGGCGAGCGACACGCAATCGCCGGGCACCGGAGCACAAGGAGTTGTAAATGCCCTCGCTCGATAGCCTGAAAACCCTCAAGACTCTCCAGGTGGCCGACCGTGTCTACCACTATTTCAGCCTGCCCGATGCCGCGCGCCAGCTCGGCGACCTGCAGCGCCTGCCCATGTCACTGAAGGTGCTGCTGGAAAACCTGCTGCGCTGGGAAGACGGCAAGACCGTCACCGGCGACGACCTGCGCGCCCTGGCCCAGTGGCTGCAGGAGCGTCGCTCCGACCGCGAGATCCAGTACCGCCCGGCGCGGGTGCTGATGCAGGACTTCACCGGCGTACCGGCGGTGGTCGACCTGGCCGCCATGCGCGCGGCGATGGCCAAGGCCGGCGGCGACCCACAGCGAATCAATCCGTTGTCGCCGGTGGACCTGGTGATCGACCACTCGGTGATGGTCGACCGTTACGCCAGCCCCAATGCCTTCGCCCAGAACGTCGACATCGAGATGCAACGCAACGGCGAGCGCTACGCCTTCCTGCGCTGGGGCCAGAGCGCCTTCGACAATTTCCGCGTGGTACCGCCGGGCACCGGCATCTGCCACCAGGTCAACCTCGAGTACCTGGGGCGCACCGTGTGGACCCGTGAGGCGGACGGCCGCACCTACGCCTTCCCCGACACCCTGGTCGGCACCGACTCGCACACCACCATGATCAACGGCCTGGGCGTGCTCGGCTGGGGCGTCGGTGGTATCGAGGCCGAGGCGGCGATGCTCGGCCAGCCGGTGTCGATGCTGATCCCCGAGGTCATCGGCTTCAAGCTCACCGGCAAGCTGCGCGAGGGCATCACCGCCACCGACCTGGTGCTTACGGTGACACAGATGCTGCGCAAGAAGGGCGTGGTGGGCAAGTTCGTCGAGTTCTACGGCGACGGCCTGGCCGACCTGCCGCTGGCCGACCGCGCCACCATTGCCAACATGGCCCCTGAGTACGGCGCCACCTGCGGTTTCTTCCCGGTGGACCAGGTGACCTTGGACTACCTGCGCCTGTCCGGGCGCCCCGAAGAGGCCGTGCAACTGGTCGAGGCCTACAGCAAGGCCCAGGGATTGTGGCGCCTGCCAGGCCAGGAGCCGCTGTTCAGCGACACCCTGGCACTGGACATGAACGACGTCGAAGCCAGCCTCGCCGGGCCCAAACGCCCGCAGGACCGGGTCGCCCTGGGCCAGGTCGCCCAGGCCTTCGACCACTTCATCGAACTGCAGCCCAAACCCCTGGCCAAGGAGGTCGGCCGCCTGGAAAGCGAAGGCGGTGGTGGGGTGGCGGTGGGCAATGCCGACCAGGCCGGCGAGATCGACTACAGCCATGCCGGCCAGACCCACACCTTGCGCGACGGCGCCGTGGTGATCGCCGCCATTACCTCCTGCACCAACACCTCCAACCCCAGCGTGATGATGGCCGCCGGGCTGGTGGCGAAAAAAGCCGTGGAGAAGGGCCTGACCCGCAAGCCCTGGGTCAAGAGCTCGCTGGCCCCAGGCTCCAAGGTGGTGACGGACTACTTCAAGGCCGCCGGTCTCACGCCTTATCTGGATCAGCTCGGCTTCGACCTGGTCGGCTATGGCTGCACCACCTGCATCGGCAACTCCGGTCCCCTGGACGAGGCGATCGAGAAAGCCATCGGCAGCGCCGACCTCACCGTGGCTTCGGTACTGTCGGGCAACCGCAACTTCGAAGGCCGGGTGCACCCATTGGTCAAGACCAACTGGCTGGCCTCGCCGCCGCTGGTGGTGGCCTACGCCTTGGCCGGCAGCGTGCGCGTCGACCTGACCCAGGACTCGCTGGGCACCGGCAAGGATGGCAAGCCCGTGTACCTGCGCGATATCTGGCCCAGCCAGCAGGAGATCGCCGAGGCCGTGGGCAATGTCGACACGCGCATGTTCCACAAGGAATACGCCGAAGTATTCGCCGGCGACGCCCAGTGGCAGGCCATCGAGGTACCCCAGGCGGCCACCTATGTCTGGCAGGACGATTCCACCTATATCCAGCACCCGCCGTTCTTCGACGACATCAGTGGACCACTGCCGGAAATCGGCGATATCCACGGCGCGCGCATCCTTGCCCTGCTCGGCGACTCGGTGACCACAGACCATATCTCCCCGGCTGGCAACATCAAGGCCGACAGCCCGGCCGGCCGCTACCTGCGTAGCAAGGGCGTGGAACCGCGGGACTTCAACTCCTACGGCTCACGGCGCGGCAACCATGAGGTGATGATGCGCGGCACCTTCGCCAACATCCGCATCCGCAACGAAATGCTCGGTGGCGAGGAAGGTGGCAACACACTGTACGTACCCACGGGCGAGAAACTGTCGATCTACGATGCCGCCATGCGCTACCAGCAGGATGGCACGCCGCTGGTGGTGATCGCCGGACAGGAATACGGCACCGGCTCCAGCCGCGACTGGGCGGCCAAGGGCACCAACCTGCTGGGGGTCAAGGCAGTGCTGGCGGAAAGCTTCGAGCGCATCCACCGCTCCAACCTGGTGGGCATGGGCGTGCTGCCGTTGCAGTTCAAGGCTGGCGACGACCGCAGGCGCCTCGGGCTGACCGGCAAGGAACGCATCGATGTGCTGGGCCTTGGCGGCGCGCAGATCCGCCCGGGCATGAGCCTGCCGGTGCGCATTACCCGCGAGGACGGGCGCCAGGAGCAGATCGAGGTACTGTGCCGGATCGATACCCTCAATGAGGTGGAGTACTTCAAGTCGGGAGGGATCCTTCATTATGTGCTGCGGCAATTGATCGCAGGGTAAGGCCCCATCGCGGGGCAAGCCCGCTCCCACGCAATGTGGGGGGCTTGCCCCGCGTGGCTGATTTCAGGTGTCCTGACGGCCAAACGAGGAGTCCTACCCTCCTCGGATTCACCGGCACTAAGGAAATGTCATGCCTCTTCCCCACTGGATCGCCCTGATCCTGCTCGCCCTCGGCTATGCGACCGCCCTGACCTACGGCAGCCTCGGTCTCGCTGCCCTGCCCGCCTTGCTCGCCCTGCTGTGCAGTGCCCTGCTCGCCCGCCGTCCGGAGCGCTGGCAACAAAGCCTCGGCCACCTGTTGTTCATCCTCCTGGCCATCGCCCTGGCCCTGCACTGGCTACCTGGCTTCCACAGCGCCAAGGTGATCGACAAGGCCGTGCTCAGCGACGGCGCCGTGCCCTTCTCCCTGTACCTCAACCTCGACAAGCCCCTGATCGGCCTGTGGTTGCTGCTGGCCTGCCCGTGGCTGGTCATGCTGCGCCCACGCGGCCTGTTGCCGGGCCTGGCGCTGACCCTGCCCCTGACCCTGCTCGCTTGCCTGGGCGGCGCCTGGGCCCTGGGCATGCTGGCCTGGGCACCGAAATGGCCCGACCAGGCCTGGCTGTGGCTGCTGAACAACCTGCTACTGGTAAGCCTGACCGAGGAACTGCTGTTCCGTGGCTACATCCAGGGCGGCCTGCAACGACTGTTCAGGCACGAGGGTTTGGCATTGCTGGTCGCCGCGCTGTTATTCGGCCTTGCGCACCTGGCCGGTGGCTGGCAATGGTTCTACCTGGCGACCCTGGCCGGAGTGGGGTATGGTCTGGCCTATCGCCATGGCGGGTTGGCGGCGGCGGTGCTCTGCCACACCTGCGTCAACCTGGCGCACTTCGCCGCTTTCAGCTACCCGATGCTGGCCCCGCATTGAACAATCGGTCATGATCAGACCTATTCGTCATCATTTATAAATAAAACTGCAATATTGGCGGCAACGGCTGCGATCAGGTGGGCTGCATTAGCTCAGCGGCACTGATGGCACCTTGCCCCAGATCAAGCCAGTTAAATATTCATTCAATAAAACCAGAGGCTTGCCGATACCCGTCGAAAGCCTTGCGGATTGAACAGCCAATGCGTAACAACCAGCCGATTACCCAGAGAGAACGGACTTTCCCTGCCCAGCAGCGGTTGATCTCCACCACCAACGCCAAGGGCGTGATCACCTACTGCAACGATGCCTTCATCGAGATCAGCGGTTTCACCCGCGAGGAATTGATGGGCGCGCCGCACAACCTGGTGCGCCATCCCGATGTGCCGCCGGCCGTGTTCGCCCACATGTGGCAGACCCTCAGGCAAGGCCTGCCGTGGATGGGCATCGTCAAGAACCGCTGCAAGTCGGGCGACCATTACTGGGTGAATGCCTACGTCACGCCGATCTTCGACAACAACCAGGTAATTGGTTATGAGTCGGTGCGGGTCAAGCCCACCGCCGAGCAGATCCGCCGCGCCGAGGCGCTGTACCAGCGCATCAACCAGGGCCGCTCGGCCATCCCGAAACGCGACAAGTGGCTGCCGGTGCTGCAGGACTGGCTGCCGTTCATCCTGGTCAGCCAGATCGGCTTCCTGATCGGCAACTGGCTCGGCCACTCCTGGGGATTCGCCCTGGCCGCCGGCCTGTCGGTGCCGCTCGGCCTGCTCGGCCTGAGCTGGCAGCAGCGCGGCCTCAAGCGCCTGCTACGCCTGGCCGAACAGACCACTTCCGACCCGCTGATCGCGCAGATGTACACCGACAGCCGCGGTGTCCAGGCACGCCTGGAAATGGCCATGCTCAGCCAGGACGCACGGATGAAGACCTGCCTGACCCGCCTGCAGGACAGCGCCGAGCAGCTCAGCGACCAGGCACGCCAGTCCGACGCCTTGGCCCACCAGAGTTCCTCGGGCCTGGAGCGCCAGCGGGTGGAAACCGAGCAGGTCGCCGCCGCCGTCAACCAGATGGCCGCCACCACCCAGGAAGTGGCCAACCATGTCCAGCGCACCGCTGACGCCACCCAGGAAGCCAATCGCCTGACCAGCCAAGGCCGCAACATCGCCGGCGAAACCCGTGACGCCATCGAGCGGCTGTCCGCCGCCGTGGGCGAGACCGGGCTGACCGTCACCCAGCTGGCCAAGGACAGCGACGAGATCGGCGGCGTGGTCGATGTGATCAAGGGCATCGCCGACCAGACCAACCTGCTGGCGCTCAACGCCGCCATCGAAGCGGCACGCGCCGGCGAGATGGGCCGCGGCTTTGCCGTGGTCGCCGACGAGGTCCGTCAGCTGGCCCAGCGCACCGCCGAATCCACCGGGCAGATCCACACCCTGATCGCCAAGCTGCAACAGACCGCCAACAACGCGGTGCAGACCATGGAGACCGGCCACCGCCAGGCCCAGGAAGGTGTCGAGCGGGTGATGGAGGCCGACCAGGCGTTGGTGGGCATCAGCGAGGCCGTGGCCAACATCACCGACATGGCGACCCAGATCGCCGCCGCCACCGAAGAGCAGAGCGCGGTGGCCGAGGAGATCAGCCGCAACATCAGCACCATTGCCGACCTGGCCGATCAGACCTCCGGCCAGGCCCAGCGCTCGGCGCTGCTCAGCGAAGAACTGACCAGCACCGCGGGTACCCAGTACTCGCTGGTGGAACGCTTCAACCGCTGAAACCGGTAGACACCATCGCGGGGCAAGCCCGCTCCCACAGGTCTGGCACTCTGCACAGGATTTGTGGGAGCGGGCTTGCCCCGCGATGCGTTTACCAGTCGAGCGTCAGCCGGCTCTCGAAATACCGCACCTCACCCGTCAACGGATCCTCGAAGCGCAGGCTGTGGGCCAGCAGCTTGAGTGGCCGTGCGTAATCATCCTGCTCGTTGACCAGCTGCGGATAGAACGGATCGTTGCAGATCCCCGCGCCCAACGCCGCCATGTGCACCCGCAACTGGTGGGTCTTGCCGGTGACCGGTGACAGGCCATAGCGCCACAGCTCGCCGTTTTTCTCCAGCACACAGGCATGAGTTTCACTGTTATCGGCTCCTTCCACTTCATGCATGCGAAAGAACGGCTCGCCATGCACCAGGCGGCTGCGGTGCACCAGCGGGTAGTCATGCTGCGGCATGGCTGCGGCGATGGCCTGGTAGTGCTTGTCGATGCGTCGCTCGGGAAACAGGCGCTGATAGACGCCACGGCTTTGCGGGTTGGCGGAAAACAGCACCAACCCGGCGGTGTGTCGGTCGATGCGGTGCAGCGGCACCAGGTGCGGGTTGTCCAGACGCCGGATGAGCCGGCGCAGCAGCGTCTGTTCGACGTACTCGCCGGTGGGGGTGACCGGCAGGAAGTGCGGCTTGTCCGCCACCACCAGGTGCTCGTCGACATGCAGGATCTCTTCCTGCACCGGGATCACCTTCTCGTTGGGCACTTCACGGAAATAGTGCAAACGCATGCCCCGCCGATAAAGCGTATCCGCCGCAATAGGCTGGCCATCGGCATTCAGCACCCGGCCCCGGGCGAAGCGGTCGAGCCACTGCTCACGGTCGATGCCCTTGAAATGATCGCACAGGCAGTCGAGCACGGTCGTCCAGGACCCTGGGGGCAGGCATACGGTGCTGGCTTGCTGGCGGGCGGGGTCGAAAGGCGTGATCATCATCAGGCTCGGTTTTGCAGGGGGCGGCATTATCCCCTACCCCACGCCCCTCAACCAGCCTCGCTGGCCGGCTCGCAACGCGCCTTGAGCCAGCGCAGCACCTGCACCGCGTCCCAGCGCCCCGGATCGTAGAGGGCGTAGCTCAGGCCCTGGTAGCCCACCACGTCCAGCGGACGGTGGAAGCCGGCACGCTGGAACAGCGCCTCGATCTCGGCGAAGCAGGTGTTGAAATGCACCTTGCCGAACGGCGTGCGCTCGTCGGTGACGATGCCGTCGAGGCGCAATTCCAGCACGGCCTCGCACACACGCTCGGGAGCCATGTGATTGATGCTGTACTTGAGTTGCTCGACATTTAGCATGGGTTCACCTCATACACTGTATTTATATACAGCATACGGAGCGAGCCACCTGCTCGTCAATGCGCGACTCAACCCAGGAAGGCCACCACCTGCTCGGCATCGAACGGCCAGCCCAGCTCGGCGCCGGTATCGCAACGGCGTAGCACGGGAATGCTCAGCCCGTAGCGTTCGAACAGCGCTTCGCTGTCGGCAATATCGACCAGCTCGACCAGCAGACCGTGCTCGACGAACGGCATCAGCACGGCCTCGGCCACTTCGCACAGGTGGCACCCCACGGTGCCGAACAACTGGGTTTCAGGGAGCATGCAGACATCCGTAATTCGCATGAATGGATGCTCATTCTAGGTCCGAGCCCGCCGACGCGCACCTGACCTGGCTCAATCCTGACTGGTGGCGCCGATCCTGTGCACGGCCAGGTCCGCGCCCTGGAACTCCTCTTCGTGACTCAGGCGCAGGCCATGCAGCGCCTTGATCAGGCCATACACGGCAAAACCCCCGGCCAGCGCCACCAGCACGCCCGCCAGGCTTCCCAGCAGTTGGCTGGCCAGGCTGACACCGCCCAACCCGCCCAAGGCCACCTGTCCGAACACGCCGCAAGCGATGCCGCCCCAGACACCGCACAGGCCGTGCAATGGCCACACCCCCAGCACGTCGTCGATCTTCCAGCGATTCTGCGCGGCGGTGAAGCACCAGACGAATAGTCCACCGGCCACCAGCCCGGTGACCAGCGCGCCCACCGGGTGCATCAGGTCGGACCCCGCGCACACCGCCACCAAGCCTGCCAACGGGCCGTTGTGCAGGAAGCCCGGATCGTTGCGCCCGGCCAGCAGGGCCGCCAACGTGCCGCCAACCATCGCCATCAGCGAGTTGATCGCCACCAACCCACTCACCCCCTGCAGGGTCTGCGCACTCATGACGTTGAAGCCGAACCAGCCAATGATCAGAATCCAGGAACCCAGCGCCAGAAATGGAATACTCGACGGCGCGAACGCCACCAGGCGCCCGTCGCGGTAGCGCCCCCGGCGTGCACCGAGCAGCAGCACCGCCGCCAGCGCCAACCAGCCACCCATGGCGTGCACCACCACGGAACCGGCGAAATCATGGAACGGCGCACCGAAACGCGCCTGCAACCAGGCCTGCAGGCCGAAGTTGCCATTCCACACAACGCCTTCGAACAACGGGTAGATGAACGCCACGATCAATGCCGTCGCGCACAGTTGCGGCGCGAAGCGTGCGCGCTCGGCGATACCGCCGGAGATGATCGCCGGAATGGCTGCGGCAAAGGTCAGCAGGAAGAAGCACTTGACCAGGGCATAGCCGTGATCGTTGGCCAGCGTCGCCGCCGGCTGCAGGAAACTCACGCCGTACGCGACCCAATAACCGATGAAGAAATACACCAGGGCCGAGATGGCGAAGTCGCTGAGGATCTTCGACAAGGCGTTGACCTGGTTCTTGTGCCGCACCGTGCCAACCTCGAGAAAGGCGAACCCCGCGTGCATGGCCAGGACCAGGATCGCGCCCGTGAGGATGAACAAGGTGTTGGAGCCATGGACCAGTGAGTCCATCGCGTTGTGCATGTTTTCCATGAAGTGGCAGACCTGCAAAAAGGCACCAGGACAGTTCAAGAACCGGCATCCATGCACCGGATCGGTGCCAGGCCCCTGCCCTGTTTCGGTGAGCCGGGCGGAACCTGCGTGGTTTTTTCTTGGGTTTGTCGTGGATTGAGTTAAGGTTTAGCGGTATCCGCAGCGCTGGCGCATGGTTTCGGCGCAAGCCTTGGCGGACGCGCACCGCTTTTTAGCAAGCGCTGTACCAACACATCGCGCTGAACCTTCCGCGGCACCGATCACTCGAAATAGCCAGTACACATCCACAGGGAGGCCCATCCATGGCCAGCAAATCGGCAAAGACTGCACAGGAAATATTGATGGCTGACTTCCAGGCCTTGGTCCGCGACACCGAGAAGCTGCTCGCCGACACCGCCAACCTGGCCGGCGACCAGGCCGACGAACTGCGCGAGCAGATCCACGAACGCCTGGTGCAGGCCCGCGAGACCCTGCAACTGACCCAGGATTCGGTGCGTGCCCGCGGCCAAGCGGCCCTTGGCAACGCCGAACAGTACGTACAGGAAAACCCGTGGCAGGCCATTGGCATAGCCGCCGGCGTCGGCCTGCTGATCGGCCTGCTGGCCAAGCGCTGAGGAGCCGGCATGGATAACGACGCCATCGGCACGGGCGCCTCCGGCCGGCGCCTGAGCGCGGCCATATTGGGCCTGCTGCACAGCCATATCGAGCTGTTCGGCATCGAGTTGCAGGAGCAAAAGGCCCGCACCCTCAGCCTGTTGTTGTTCGCGGGCCTGGCCCTGGTGTTCGCCCTGCTGCTGCTGACCGCGCTGTCGGGCCTGCTGCTGGTGCTACTGTGGGACAGCTACCGCCTGGCCGGGATCATCGGCCTGTGCGTGTTCTACGGGGTCGCCGCGCTATACTGCGGCCTGCGCCTTAAGGCCGCGGTATTCGATGAGTCCTCGCCGTTCAACGCCACCCTCGAGGAGTTGGCCAAGGATCGGGAGCGCCTGCTGCCATGAGCCTGCCCGAACTGCCCAACACCCGTAACCCGCGTGAGCTGCGCAAGGCGCTGCTGCGCCTGCGCATGGAAATGCACCGCCAGGAAATCCGCCACGAGTCCGGCCAGTTGCTTGAGCCCGTCCGTCGCCTGCGCGGGATGGGCAACTCGTTCGGCGAGGGCCTTGGAGTCAAGCATGGCTCACTGTGGGGCATCGGCGCCGTCGTTGCCCTGGGTTTTCTCACCGGCAAGGGCGTGCGCAGCGGCAACCTGGCGCGCCTGGTACGCCTGGGCACCAGCCTGGTGCCGCTGATCCGCCTGTTCCTCGGCAACAGCCGCCGCCCCTGAAGCCAAGGCGCGCCCGACACTTGCACGGGCGCGCCGGACGCAGGAAGCTATCCCGACTCTACGATGGGAGAACACGCCTTGGACTGGCACACCCTGCTGACCCGCGAACGACTGGGCAAGGCCCTCTACAGCCCCGAGGAACTCGGCCGCAGCCCGTTCCACAAGGACCACGACCGCATCATCTTCTCCGGCGCCTTCCGCCGCCTGGGGCGCAAGACCCAGGTGCACCCGGTATCCAGCAACGATCACATCCACACACGCCTGACCCACTCCCTGGAGGTCAGCTGCGTCGGCCGCTCGCTGGGCATGCGCGTCGGCGAGACCCTGCGCGAGCAACTGCCGGACTGGTGCGAGCCGAGCGACCTGGGGATGATCGTGCAGTCGGCCTGCCTGGCCCACGACATCGGTAACCCGCCGTTCGGCCACTCCGGCGAAGATGCCATCCGCCATTGGTTCCAACAGGCCGCCGGGCGCGGCTGGCTGGACGACATGAGCGACGACCAGCGCGCCGACTTTCTCAACTTCGAAGGCAACGCCCAGGGCTTTCGCGTGCTCACCCAACTGGAGTACCACCAGTTCGACGGCGGCATGCGCCTGACCTACGCCACCCTCGGTGCCTATCTGAAGTATCCCTGGGCGGCACGCCATGCCGACGCCCTGGGCTACAAGAAACACAAGTTCGGCTGCTACCAGAGCGAACTGGGACTGCTCGAACAGATCGCCGGCAAGCTAGGCCTGCCGCAGCTGGAGCACCAGCGCTGGGCCCGCCACCCCCTGGTGTACCTGATGGAGGCCGCGGACGACATCTGCTACGCCCTGATCGACCTCGAGGACGGACTGGAGATGGACCTGCTGCAATACGCCGAGGTCGAATCGCTGCTGCTGGACCTGGTGGGCGATGATCTACCGGAAACCTATCGCCTGCTTGGGCCCGGCGAATCACGCAGGCGCAAGCTGGCGATCCTGCGCGGCAAGGCCATCGAACACCTGACCAATGCCGCCGCCCAGGCCTTCGTCGAACAGCAGAAGGCCCTGCTCGCCGGCCAGCTCACAGGCGACCTGGTCGAGCACATGCACGGGCCGGCGCAACGCTGCGTGCTGCAGGCCAAGGACATGGCCCGCAAGAAGATCTTCCAGGACAAACGCAAGACCCTGCACGAGATCGGTGCCTACACGACCCTGGAGATCCTGCTCAACACCTTCTGTGGCGCGGCGCTGGAACAGCATGGCGGCCGTACTCCCTCATTCAAGAGCCGGCGGGTGCTTGACCTGATCGGCAACAACGCTCCCGACCCGCACGGTTCGCTGCACGGCGCCTTCCTGCGCATGATCGACTTCATCGCCGGGATGACCGACAGCTACGCCAGCGAAATGGCACTGGAAATGACCGGGCGCTCAAGTCCGAAGTAATGACGAGACGAGGTGGCAGGCGTCTGTTTGCCACCCACGTTTATTATGCGTGAAATTTCCCACGCAACATTGTTTGCTGTTAAACACGCACACCAATAGCACCGACAAAAACGATCAAACCCTGACAAACGCCTACTAATATCGTCATTGCTCGTAGCAATGCTTCGCCAGCGCTGTAAGTAATTTCCTATATCCCTGATTTGGCAACCACTTCCCTGCCCGCCGACATTCAACTGAGCTAATGTGCCGGCTGCTTTCACGCGCAGCTTGGAATGTTGAATATGCACTCAGTCTTTATAGTTGATGACCATCCCGTCATACGCCTGGCGATACGGATGTTGCTGGAAAACCAGGGATACAAGGTAGTTGGAGAATCGGACAATGGCGTGGACGCCATGCAGATGATCCGCGAAACCCCGCCGGACCTGGTTATCCTCGACATCAGTATCCCCAAGCTGGACGGCCTGGAAATGCTTTCACGCCTGCAGGCCATGGCCATTTCGCTGAAGGTCCTGGTGCTGACCGCCCAATCACCGGCCCTGTTTGCCGTGCGCTGCATGCATTCCGGCGCGGCCGGGTATGTGTGCAAGCAGGAAGACCTCAGCGAATTGCTCAGCGCCATCAAGGCCGTACTGTCGGGATACAACTATTTCCCCAGCCAGGCGCTCAACCCACCCCCGACCGGCAGCAACCAGGAGCTGGAACTGTTTCGCCAAGTCAACGACCGGGAACTCATGGTCTTGCAACTGTTCGCCCAGGGCCGCAGCAACAAAGAGATCGCCAAGGGCATGTTTCTCAGCAACAAGACTGTCAGCACTTACAAGAAACGCCTTATGCACAAGTTGCGCGCCAGCACATTGGTGGAGTTGATCGACGTCGCCAAACGCAACGCACTGGTCTGAGGTCATGATGTGGAGGTGTATCGTTACATCACTGCTCTGCCTGGGGCTGGGTATGCCGCTGCACGGTGCCGGCGTAACAGTTGACACGGGTCGAACCTATACCCTGCTCAGCCGCTCGGCGTCGGCTTCCGTCCAGCCGTCCCTGACGCCAGCCCAGCGCACCTGGCTCGCGGAGCGTCGGGAGCTGGTCCTGGGTACCTCGGCCCCTGACTATCCTCCGTTCGACATCGCTACCGGCGGACGCGAGTACCAGGGGCTGACTGCCGACTATGCTGGCCTGATCGGCAGTGCCCTGGGTCTGTCGGTGCGGGTACAGCGCTTTCCCAGCCGACCAGCGGCAGTCGCGGCGCTCAAGAGTGGCCATATCGATCTGCTGGGCAGTGCCAACGGCTATGAGGCGTTAACCCAGGGGCTTGCCCTCTCGCGCCCCTACGCTATCGACCAACCCGTGCTGGTGACCCGCGAGGATGAAACCCGGGCACTGGACACGGGCCTGGCGGGCATGCGCCTGAGCATGCTGTATCACTACCTGCCGCCAGGGGAGATCCATACCAACTACCCCAAGGCCGAGCTGCTCACCTTCGAGTCATCCACCCAGGCTTTGAATGCCGTAGCCTTCGAGCAGGCGGACGTATTCATCGGCGACACTATCTCCACCCACTACCTGATTAGCCAGGGGCACCTGCCGCACCTGCGCATGGCCAATTTCGGCAAGCACGAGGCCGTGGGTTTCAGTTTTGCCATGCGCGAGGACGCGCGCACCCTTCAGACCCTGGTGAACGCCGCGCTCGAAGCCCTGCCCAACGCCAGCCGCAACGATATCTTCAAGCGCTGGAGCGCCAGCAGCGGCAGCCTGCTGACCGACCGCAAGCTGCAGTTGTCGGCGCGCGAGGAAAAATGGCTGAGCGAGCACCCGATCATGCGCGTGGTGGTCAACGACACGGCCGCGCCCCTTACATTCTTCGACAGCAATGATCGCCTGCGCGGCATCGTCGCCGACCTGCTCGAACTCATACGCCTGCGTACCGGGCTACGCTTCGAAATCCGCCGCGCCAGTGGCGACGGCGACATGATCGACCAGCTCAAATCCGGCCGCGCCGATATCATCGCCAGCCTCTCCACCGACGCCCGTCGGGGCAGCCCATTGCAGGTCAGCCGCCCCTACCTGGAAAGTGCCTACGTGCTGGTCAGCCACACCGGCAGCGACCAGCCCAGCAGCCTTAAGCAACTCAACGGCAAGCGCGTCGCCGTGCCTCGCGACAGCACCGTGGCCACCCTGCTCGCGACACGCCACCCACGGATCCACCAGGTCGCCACCGAGAGCACCTACTACTCCATGGTACTGCTCGGCAGCGGCGCGGTGGATGCGGCGATCGCCACCCTGATCGATGCCAACCACATGCTCGCCACCAACAACGACCTGGTGATCCGCAGCACCGTGGGCACGGAGCCTGCGGCATTTTCCATGGCGACCGCCCCCGACGCCAACGAACTGGGCTCGATCCTCGACAAGGCGTTGCTGAGCATTTCGCCGGAGGAAATGGGTGTGATCAACAGTCGCTGGCGGGACCACGGCCTGCGGGACGACGCCTACTGGCGCAGCTACCGTCGGGTAATTCTGCAGGTGGTGGGGGTCATTGCCGTCCTGCTGGTGCTCGCACTGGTATGGAATGCCCGGCTGCGCCGCCAGATCAAGCAGCGCCAGCGGGCCGAGCGGGCACTGAACGACCAGTTGGAGTTCATGGGCGCGCTGCTCAACGGCACGCCCCATCCGATGTATGTGCGCGATCGTGAGGGACGCCTGCAAAGCTGCAATGACAGCTACCTGCAGGCAGTCGGTGCCAGCCTCGAGCAGGTGCTGGGCAAACGCTTGGAAGATGCGCCCTTCAGCGACTGCGACTACACGCTCCAGGTCCAGGACGACTACCAGCGAGTGATGGCACAGGGCAAGCCGCTGATTCTCGACCGCCCGCTGCGCCTGAAGGATCGCGAACTGACGATCTATCACTGGATCCTGCCCTACCGCGACTCGTTGGGCGAGATGCAAGGCATCATCGGTGGTTGGATCGACATCAGCGAACGCCGCAACCTGGTTCAGGACCTGCGCCTGGCCAAGCAGCAGGCCGATGATGCCAACCGGGCCAAGAGTACCTTCCTGGCCACCATCAGCCATGAGATCCGCACCCCGATGAACGCGCTTATCGGCATGCTGGAGTTGGCCCTCAAGCGTGCCGAACAGGGCAAGCCGGACCTCCCGTCACTGGAGGTAGCCCACCACTCGGCCAGCGACCTGCTGGGGCTGATCGGCGATATCCTGGATATCGCCCGGATCGAATCCGGGCAGATGTCTCTGGCTCCCGAGCCTGTCGACCTGGCGGCCCTGGTCGAGTCTGTAGGACGCGTGTTCGATGGCGTGGCCCGGCACAAGGGCCTGGTGCTGGACGTGGTGATCGCTCGCGAAGCCCGCTGCCATGCAATGCTGGATCCGCTGCGCTTCAAGCAGGTGCTGTCGAATCTGGTAAGCAATGCGATCAAGTTCACCGAACAGGGGCAGGTACGCATCAGCGTCCGTTTACGCAACGACGGCGATCAGGCAGTGCCGACCCTCGACCTGGAAGTGCGCGACAGCGGCATCGGGATCCACGAGCAGGACCTGCAACGCCTGTTCTCACCCTTTGTGCAGGCCAACCCCTACAGCGACGGCGCCCGTGCCGGCACCGGGCTGGGGTTGGTCATCAGCCGAGACCTGTGCGCGATGATGGGCGGCGAGCTCACCCTGCAGAGCCTGCAAGGCGTCGGTACCCGCGTGCGCCTGATGATGCCGCTGCAACGCGTCGAGCCGGTCACGGCCCTTTCGCGCCCCGCCGCCGACATCCTGCAGCCAGACCAGCAGTTGAGCATCCTGGTGATTGACGACCATCCGGCCAACCTGCTGTTGATGGCACAACAACTGAACTACCTGGGTATGAGCCAGGAAAGCGCTGAAGAGGGAAGCGAAGGCCTGCGCAAGTGGCGCGAGGGTCGTTTCGATGTGCTTATCGTCGACTGCAACATGCCGCAGATGAATGGCTACCAACTGGCCAGGACGGTACGCATGGAGGAGCGCCTGCACCAGCGGCCACGCTGTATCATCCTCGGCTATACCGCCAATGCCCAGCCCGAGGTTCGCCAGCAGTGCCTGGACGCCGGCATGGACGATTGCCTGCTCAAGCCCATCGGCCTGCAGGTGCTGGGACAACGCCTGAGGGCCATTGCACGGATCACCCACCAGGACGACGCCCCACCAGCCCCGCCACCGCGCTTCGACCTCGAAGGTCTGTCCGCGATCGTCGGCGACAACCCCGCCGATCGCGACCGCATTCTCGACACCCTGATAACGAGCCTACGCCAGGACCTGAAGATCCTGATGGCCATCGACCCGCAGCGTGAGCGCGACGGGCTGGCGCTACAGGCACACAAGATCCTCAGCGCGGGACGGATGCTGGATGCTCATGCATTGATCGAGGCGTGCGAGGCGCTGGAGGAAACGGAGCTGTCGCTGGCTGAACTGAAAAAACGCCGCCAGGCGCTGGCGCGGCACATGCGCCGCGTGGAGAAAGCCCTCGCCAGGCAACGGGAGCGCCTGGCCGAGGTCGGATGAGGCGGTACGGACCGTACCGCCGACATCGATCAGGAAGCCGGGTTGACCGGTTTCTCCGGGTACCAGGCGTCCAGCAGCGGGCTGACTTCGATCTTGGTCAGTTCGCTACGGCCCTTGAGCCAAGCTTCAACAGCGGCACGCTGTTCTTCGCTGACCGAACCGCGGGTGGCCTTGCAGACCAGGCCGAAGTCGTCGCCGCCGACGTAGTCCAGGCCGTTGGCATCCATGGCTTCAGCCAGGAAGGCGTCGAGGAAGGCATCGATGGCTTCATCGGACAGGTCTTCCTTGAAGTCCAGGTTCAGTTCGAAACCCAGCTCCTGGAATTCGTCCACGCACAGTTTCTTGCGCAGGCGACGGGAACGGTTGGTAGCCATGAAACAATCCTCTCAATTAATTACGCGCGGCACTTTACCAGTTTCCGGCGCCTAGCGGCGCTTTTCCGTCGAATGAAGCCCATGTACGTTCTGCTTGGGGCATAATGCGCACTACATTTTGTCCTGGGGCCATCACTCCCTACAGCCCCGTTGTCTTTTCCCCTCGCCTGCAGGGTTTGTCCATTTATGATCAAGACGCTCCGCCCACTGCTGCTCGCCGGCCTGTTCCTGCCCCTTTCGCTGTCCGTGCAGGCCGCCACCGTCAACACCAGCCTGCCACCCAAGGTGCAGCAGGCGCTCAAGACCAACAAGCTGCAGGACTCTGCCCTGTCCCTGGTCATGCTGCCACTGGACGGCCCGGGCACGGCAACCGTGTTCAACGCCGACGTGTCGGTCAACCCGGCCTCGACCATGAAACTGGTCACCACCTACGCCGCGCTGGAACTGCTGGGCCCGACCTTCCAATGGAAGACCGAGTTCTATACAGACGGTACCCTGAGCAATGGCGTGCTTAACGGCAACTTGTACCTCAAAGGTGGCGGCGATCCCAAGCTGAACATGGAGAAGCTCTGGCTGCTGATGCGCGATCTGCGCGCCAACGGTGTGCGCACCGTGACCGGCGACCTGGTCCTTGACCGTAGCCACTTCGTGCAGCCCAACCTGCCGCAGTTCGATGACGACGGCGGCGACGAGAACAAGCCGTTCCTGGTCAAGCCGGACTCTTTGCTGGTCAACCTCAAAGCCCTGCGCTTCGTCGCCCGCAACGACGGTGGCAAGGTCAATGTCTCGGTCGAGCCGCCGATCGCCAGCATCCGCATCGACAACCAGGTCAAGGCCGTGGCCGGCAAGCAGTGCACTGGCGAGGTTCGTTACAACCCGGTAGTCCAGCCTGATGGCGTTAGCGTCACGGTCAGTGGCCAGCTCGCCGACGGCTGCAACTCGCAGACCTACCTGTCGCTGCTGGACCACCCGACCTACGCGGCCGGTGCCGTGCGGGCAATCTGGAACGAGCTGGGCGGCAGCATCCAGGGCCGTGACCGCATCGAGAACGTGCCCAAGAGCGCTCGCCTGTTGGCCCGCGCTTTCTCGCCGGACTTGGTCGAAGTCATCCGCGACATCAACAAGTACAGCAACAACACCATGGCCCAGCAGCTGTTCCTGAGCCTTGGCGCGCAGTTCCGCACCGACGCCGACGGCGACGACGCCCGTGCCGCCCAGCGTGTGGTGCGACAGTGGATGGCCAAGAAAGGCATCACCTCGCCGCACCTGGTGATGGAGAACGGCTCGGGCCTGTCCCGTGCCGAGCGGGTCAGCACCCGCGAGATGGCGGCACTGTTGCAAGCGGCCTGGAAGAGCCCTTACGCGGCGGAGTTCATCAGCTCGATGCCGCTGGTGGGGATGGACGGCACCATGCGCAAGCGGCTCAAGCGCACGGCCATGACCGGTGAAGGGCACATCAAGACCGGGACCCTGAATACCGTGCGGGCGATTGCCGGGTTCAGCCGGGACAGTAACGGGCACACCTGGGCGGTGGCGGCCATTCTCAATGATCCCAAGCCTTGGGGGGCTTCCCAGGTGCTGGACCAGGTGTTGCTGGATCTTTACCGGCAGCCCAAGGCGGGGAATGGGACTGTTGGGGTGATGCCTTGATTTGAGTGGGCTTGGGCTTTCAGGGTGGTGGTTTTGAGGGTTGTAAGCGCATTCATTGGCGATGGTGACGCATAGTCACCTTTTCGCCCTTACGGCGAGTTCCTTTTTGAAGGATCAAAAAGGAACCAAAAAATCCTCGCTCCATTCATCCGGCCCCTACGCTTCGCTTCGGGGTTCCCTCGCTCCGTTCTTGCTCCCGGGAGGACCGCGCTGCAGGGCCCATCCTGGGCCCCAGCGCTTGACGGCCATCCATGGCCGTCACCTCCCTGCGCAAGAACTCCGCTCGGCCTCCTGAAGTCGCAATTGGTGGCGCCTGGACTATCGCGCGCTTAGAAACAAGAGCAAGAGCAAGAAATGCGAAGTTAGTTGTTTTACAGTCAATTATGTATTGGCTGTTCCGGCCCTTTCGCGGGGCAAGCCCGCTCCTACAGAGTTTTATATAACGACGACTATTGCGTGGGAGCGGGCTTGCCCCGCGATGCGATCGATAGATTAATTAAGTTCAAACTAGCGACAGCCGCGCCAGTTTAGGCGCCGCCCGTAACTTCGCGACTTCAGGAGGCCGAACGGAGGTCTTGCGCAGGGAGGTGACGGGCATGGATGCCCGTCAAGCGCTGGGGCCCAGGATGGGCCCTGCAGCGCGGTCCTCCCGGGAGCAAGGCCGG
>NZ_JBSSDH010000020.1:0-91837 GCF_054060555.1 Pseudomonas sp. TE6283 | reverse complement strand
GCGCAGGGGCCGGATGAACGGAGCGGGGCGGCTTTGGTTACTTTGGCCAAGACCAAAGTAACCCGCCGTAAGGGCGGAAAGGTGACTAAATGTCGTTATATTCTACGAATGCGCATAAAAAACTAAAAACCCACACCCTGAAACCCGAACCCGAACCTAATCAACTGGAAGGCTTATCGTCACTCCCAACCCCCTGCTGCTGCCCACCCCGCGACTGATCCGACAAGGGCACGCCCCCCTGGGCAACCTGCTCAGCCTGCTGCCGCTGCAGCGCCCACTGATCGCTCCGTTCCTTGAGACGATCAGCACCACCTTCCGCAAAAGCCGAACCCGCCCAGATCATTACTAAAAGCGCGAGCACAGATGCTAAGGATTTGTTCACCGGAAAACCTCCATTGATTGACCTTGAAACCGGCCACCCTGGCAGCCGGATCGAGGCAAGAATGGAGGCCACGGATTTTCCCAGGATTAACACACCCCGTTCAGTTGGCCAGCAGCTGCTCGTGCACCCAGCCCTGAGCCGTGAGCACCATGGATCGGGTTTCCTCCAGCGGTTTGGCCGAGCTGCCCGCCGCCTGCCCAAGCCCGGCGATGTCGGCCTGGACCGCTGCGTCACTGGCCCACACCGGCAGCTCGGTGACCTGGTAGCTGTAGGTCACCTGGGACTGCCGTCGGCCATTGTGCTCGACAGGTGCGCTGAAGCCCTTGACGGCGGTGACTCGTGCCTTGCCGAAGCACAGCCCGCCAGTGCTGGCGCCGTTCGCCCTGGGCCGGGCGTCGGCCTTGTAGTAACGCCGGCCCTCGTCGGTCAGGTCATAGGCGTAGTAGATGTCAGTGCGCGCTGGTTGCCACAGGCGCTCCGGCACCTCCGTACGGGCGACTTCCCGCTCGCTGACCACCCCGACCCGGGCCAGGGCGTGCAAGGCCTTGTTGGTGCCCTCCACATCGAAGTCACGGGTGCGGGTGGGGAAGGCGCTGATCACGAAACAGTGCGGGTACCGGGTGTCGAGGTAGGCCTGGGCGGCCTGGCGCAGCTCGGCTTCGTGGGGCTGTTGGCCGTCCGAGCAGCCGACCAGGGTCGCCAGCAGGGCCAGCGGGATGATCTTCCTGTCCATCGTAAGGCTTCCTTGAGTTGCCAATTGCAGGGTTGCGCGCCGGCCGGGCCGGCTGGTACGGGATTAGAACCCGCGGGCCAGAGCCCTCGCAATCGTGGCAAGACGACATATCCTTGGCGCTGTGCGCTGTTTGGCAACGCCAGTGCGGCGCCAGTTCCGGCAAAATGGCGACGCTCATCCATACTCCTCGGGTCCGCTCCGGCACCTTCGGGCAGCCGTCAACGGACAGACCTGCAACGAGCACAGAGGAGCCGCCGATGGCCAAGGGCGAGAGGAAGAAACGCAAGGGTGACGCCACGGAGAAACTCGGGCGCAAGACCTACGAGGCGCAGCTACGGCGGCTGCACGTCGAGCTGGTCAAGCTCCAGCAGTGGGTGGTGGAGAAGGGCCTGAAGGTGTGTATCGTCTTCGAGGGCCGTGATGGCGCCGGCAAGGGCGGCACCATCAAGGCCATCACCGAACGCGTGAGCCCGCGGGTGTTCCGCGTGGTGGCGCTGCCGGCGCCCACCGAGCGCGAGAAGACCTAGATGTACGCGCAGCGCTACCTGACCCACCTGCCGGCGGCGGGCGAGGTGGTGATCTTCGACCGCAGCTGGTACAACCGCGCCGGGGTGGAACGGGTGATGGGCTTTTGCAGCGACGAGCAGGCCCACAAGTTCCTCACCGTGGTGCCGATGTTCGAGCGGATGATGGTCGAGTCGGGGATCATCCTCATCAAGTACTGGCTCGAAGTCAGCGCCGAGGAACAGACCCGCCGCCTGCAGGACCGCATCAGCGACGGTCGCAAACTGTGGAAACTGTCGCCGATGGACGTCAAGTCCTACACCCGCTGGGACGACTACACCCGTGCCCGCGATGACATGTTCGCCGCCTCCGACTCATCCTGGGCACCGTGGTACATGGCGCGTTCGCAGGACAAGCGCAAGGCGCGGCTGAACATCATCAGCCACCTGTTGCAGCAGATCCCGTACAAGGAACTTGGCAAGGCGCACAAGGTGGAGCTGCCCAAGCGCGGCAAGATCGACAAGTACAAGGCGCAGCCGTATCCGTTCAAGATGGTGGCCGAGCGGTTCTGAGTACACAGAGGTCGATGCACAACAGCTACTCGAAGCCTTTCGGTGTAGTATCGGCTCCTTAAGTTGACGTCGGCTCGTTGTCCAAGGTTTCTCCCTTGTCGTCGCGCAGAGAATAGTGCATCAATAGGAATCAACATGCTGACGGCAATATTGCATGGTAAAGCGGGACGCGTGGCGCTTGATGGGCGTTCTGTGAGCTGGCGTGAAGTGTTTCGTCAACGGGAAGATTTATTGACGGCTGTCCTGTTCGGCCGCATGCCGTATCTTTCGGATGAGGCTCAAGCCAATGTAACCAGCCTTCTGCTGGGGCCGGATATTGCTGCGGCCTTGGGGCCGTTGGATGACATCGTGTTCTGGCCGAAACTCGAGAAAGAGGGCAGATCCTTTGTAGAGCCGGATGTCGTCATCGAGTACCCGCGCTGCAGGGTTCTGGTCGAAGTCAAGCCACCTGCTGGCGGAAAACAATCACTGCCACAGTGGCGGGAAGAACTCCAGGCGTTTCTTGCTCAAGAAAATGATCCCAAGCAGACAGTGTTGCTGGCACTGGGTAACAACCCTGCTCAGTGGAAAAGCTGGGCGGCCACCTTGGAGGCAGAATTTACTGATCTCTCCGTGCGTGTGGTTGGCCGAGAGTGGCGCGATCTTCACCTCGGCCTTTTAGCACACAAGCCCCTGCTCCAACTGCGTGATGCAAGAGTCTACGAGGAGTGGCTTCAGGCGTTCAGTCTGTTCGGGATGAATGTCCAGCCGCTACCGTTTACAGACTTGCTCCCATCGGTTGGCAAGATCGGCGATCTGCGAAGCGCGCTTCATACTTTGGAATGCTGGCCTTCCCTTTGAATTCCTCCGTCAATGTGTGTGAGTGCAGCGGCTGTAATTAATAATCATGCAAAGGAAGTGGGAGATGGATTTGACTTCAAATGATGCCTTGTCTTTGGTCAAGACAGTGCAGGACGCTCATCGGTTACTGGCGGGTTATTATCAACGGCTTCTAATGGCATTGGACAGCCTCGCGACAAGGTGTGGTGCTAATTTTTGGCATTGGAATCCGATTGACTTTGATCGCCCGTGTATCTCTTACACTTCGCCTGCCTCGAAGTGGGCGTGGGATTTTTTGCCATTGCTGAACGCCAACTTCGTTTATACGCGTACCGATGACCAGCAGCAGGTTGCCATCCAGTTTAGAGTGTTGGCCGACCCCTTATTGGTCAAGGCCAATCGGCATGGCAATGTGCAACCGGATCCCACCAGGCTAGAGGCGTCTACGCCGCTTTTGAAAGTGTATGTCTACGGGCTCAAGTCCGGAGCGCAGAAATCAATTAGAGAGCTCTGGGACGATACGCCATATCCCGATGGCGCGGCGTTGGAGGTTTGTTCATTGTCAGATGACATGTGGGGCACTTGGTGGGAGATAGAGCTGAGCGAGTTCATTCGTTCGATGCAAGGTACTCTCCATAACCTTGAAATGTTCATCACGCCACCGGTCATCCGTGACGGGCTCGGTGCATGATTGACGAAATCGACATTGCCACAAGGCACGCGCTTTACTGGGCACGCGGCGAGGCGTTGGGTGAAAACGGTGAAGTGCTGGCAGACGGTAGCTATATTTATCAGTCTACCTATTTTTCCCAAACATTCTTTTCCCTTTTCGACAAATTAGCCCAGCTTAATGACTATTGTTTTCACCAGTTGTTGGCGGGCGAACAGCGCAATGCCGAATTGCTCAGTCAGCAAGCAGAAGCCCTTGCGAGTGCTGATGCGGATGCCGCCGAGCTGGACTACCTCGACGATGAAATCCGAAACTGGGATGACAACCTCAGCGTGATCGCCAGGGCGACAGCCTTGGTATTGCTCTGTAGCTTTGTCGAGTGGGCGTTGAAGCAGGTGACGAACGATTTGTATGGTGACGTTTGCCGAAAACCGCAAAAAGGGCTAAGTAAAATTGAGTTCCTATTACAGGATCTGACTCAGCGTGGACTGGAATTCAACCTCGACAGTGAATGGCTGGCTATCCTTGCTGACTTTCGCAGCATTCGCAACGCCTTTGCGCACGGTGACTGGAGGCGCGTAGAGGAGAGCTTGGAGGGTATCTCGTTAGGGGCTTGTTTCAGCGTAGTATCCAGGGTGTTTGAACGTTTGGAGGAGGCAGCTTGGGCAGGCCCCTGGTTGCAGGATCGCCAACTGCGATCGTCATGACCGACCGTGTCGCTGCATTTCAGTGCTCCTGGGTATCGATACTCACCACCACCGACATCCCCGGCCGCAGTTGCCTGGCCTCGGGCTGGTCGTCATCGACGGTGATCCGTACCGGGATGCGCTGGGCGATCTTGACGAAATTGCCGGTCGCGTTGTCGGCCTGCAACAGGGCGAATTCCGAGCCGGTGGCCGGCGAGATCTGCTGCACATGGCCACGCAGCTTCAGGTGGTTGAGCGCATCGACGGTGAAGGTGGCGGGTTGGCCGATGCGCACGTTGGCCATCTGCGTTTCCTTCAGGTTGGCGATCACCCACAGGGTGTCCGGCACCAGCGCCATCAACTGCGCGCCGGGGTTGACGTAGGCGCCCAGGCGGGTGCCGATCTGCCCCAGCTGGCCGTCGCGCGGCGCCTTGACCCGGGTGTTGTCCAGGTCGATTCGGGCCAGCTCCACGGCAGCCCTGGCATTCTCCACCGAAGCCTGCAACGCAGCGCGGTTGACGATCACCGTCTCGCGGTCCTGGCGGGCGATTTCCAGCGCGGCCCTGGCCTGGGCCAGGCTGGCGACGGCGGCGGCATGGCTGGCGCGGCTCAGGTCCAGTTCGCGGCGTGACACCGAGCCATCGCTGACCAGCGCCTGGTTGCGCTGCAGGTCGGCCTTGGCCTTGTCGGCCTGGGCTGCCGCGTCGCTGATCGCGGCCTGGCGCTGGGCGATGCCGGCCTCGGCGCTGTTGCGTTGCTGCAGGTTGTTGGCCAGCGCCGCTTCCTGCTGTTTGAGCTGGGCGATGGACTGGGCCAGGCGCTGGGTGTAGATGCGGTCGTCCAGGCGTACCAGAAGGTCGCCCTGCTTGACGAACTGGAAGTCGTGCACCGGCACCTCGACGATATAGCCGCCCAGCTGTGGCCCGATGATCGTCACCTGGCCGCGCACCAGGGCGTTCTCGGTGCTCTCGATGGCGCTGCTGAACGGTGGCAGGCGCCAGGCGTAGAGCACCAGCAGGATACCGGCCAGGGCCACGGCGGCGAAGCTCAGCGACGACAGCAGGCGCACCCGCCGGGTGCGCGCCGGGCTGGTCGGTTCGCTGGGCGGCGGCGTGCCTTCCGGGGTTTCGGCGAGGGCGGTGGTGGTGGTCGTTGGCGTCTCTTGGGTCATCGGCTCGAAGCACCGCTGGTGGAGTGGCTGTAGCGCAGGTACAGGCTGCGAATGAAGATCCAGATCATGGTCAGGATAGCGATGGTACCGATCAGCATGAACACATCGTTGTAGGCCAGCACGTTGGCCTCGCGGGTCGCGGCGTTGGCCAGCAGGCGCATGCCGGCCTCGTTGCGCAGCGCCGGGTCGGCCAATACCCCGGCGTAACCGGCGCCACCGCCCTGCACGCGGGCGCTGACCAGGGGTTCCAGGGCGCTCAGGCGGTCCATCAACTGGCTGGAATGAAACTTCTCGCGCACGGTCTGGAAGGTGCCCAGCAACGCCGAGCCAATCAGTCCGCCGAGGTTGTTGCAGATACCGAACAGCACCGAGAAGCTCACCAGGTTGCGCGGGTTGGCGCGCACATGGCCGATGCCCAGCGCCATCGACGGGCCGACGAAGAAGGTGCTGCCGAAGGCCAGCAGGAACTGGCTGAGGTACATCTGCGCCGGACGGGTCAGGTTGCTCGAGGTGCTGTCCATGAAGGCGCCGGTGGCCATGGCGGCCAGGGAGATGAACAGCGGCAGCACCAGGTGCTGGGGGTTGATGGTCAGGGCGCTGGTGGCCAGCCCGGTGACCGCGCCCAACAGCATCACCGCGTACAGCGCGCGCATCTGCTCGTTGCCCATGTTCAGCGCCTGGAGAAACCCCACGGCGCCGGTGGACTGCTCGGAGATCACCATGCGGATCAGGACCACGCACAGGGCCAGGCGGATGATCGCGCCGCTGCCCAGCCAGCGGGTCATCAGCAACGGGTTGCTGCGGTTGTGCTCGATGGCCAGGCCCGAGAGGATCAGGGCGATGGCGGCGGCCAGGGCTACGCCGATCCACGGCGCGTCCAGCCACCAGTCGATGCGTCCCAGCGACAGCGCCGCGCAGAGCAGGGCGGTGCCGCTGGCCATCAGGGTGAAGGTGAGGAAATCCAGGGGTTCGAAGGTCTTGAAGCGATCACCGGGGGGCAGTTTGAGCAGCAGCACGCAGCCCAGCGCGGTCAGGGCCAGGCCCAGCTCGAACAGGTACAGTCCGCGCCACTCGGCGATCTGCAGCAGGTCTTCGGAGAATACCCGGGCCAGTGGCACCGCCAGCTGCGAGGCGCCCAAACCCAGGACCATCGCCTTGAGCCGCCACTGCGCGGGGAAGGCCTGGATCATGTAGTACAGGCCCAGCGAATTCAGCGCGGCGCCGACCATGCCGTGGGCGGCGCGCACGGCGATGGCCGAGTTGAGGTCGTTGACGAACAGGTGGGCGAGGGTGACCAGGGCATAAAGCATCAGGAACACCTCGGTGAACGCGCGCAGGCCGAACTCCTGGCGGAACTTTACCAGCAGCAGGTTCATCGACACGTTGGTCATCACGAAGGCGGCCGGCAACCAGGCCATTTCAGCGCTGGTGGCCCCCAGCGCGCCCTGCAGGAACGGCAGGTTGGCAACCACCAGGGCGTTGCCCAGGCCGCCGGTGATGGCCACCAGCAGGCCGACCAAACCGTAGGCCAGGCGCTTGGCCGGGGCGTGCAGCGGCGTCGAGGGCGAGCCGGGCAGGGTGGGCTTCTCGTGGGGGAGCCACTGGCGGGGGGCGTACTTGTCCATCGGGTTGTCCGTTACCGCGGGTGATCCGACTCTACGTCAATGGCCGGTTGGATGAAAACATCGCTCAAACGCCGAGCGACAGGCGCATGGCGCAGCGGTTGCCCAGGCCATGGGCCAGTTCGCCGGCGAGGATGCCTTGCAGCCGTGTATCGAGCTGCGACGCCGGGATGCGCTCGAAGCCATAGCGGGCGTAGAACGGGGCATTCCAGGGGACATCGTCGAAGGTGGTCAGGGTCAGCCAGGGCAAGCCATTCCGGCGCGCGGCCGCACGCGCCTGGTCCAGCAGGGCGCGGCCCAGGCCCTGGCCCTGGGCTTGCTGGCGGACCGACAGTTCGTGAATGTGCAGGGCGTCGCCGGTGGTGCTGGCGCAGAGAAAACCCAGCAGTAGGTCCTGGTCATCCACGGCAACCCAACTGCCGCCCTCGGCGACGAACGCCAGGTGCTCGACTTCGCCCAGTACATCGCTGTCGGCCAGCCAGGCCAGGTGTGGCATTTGCCGGAAAGCCTGGGCCGCGGAACGTTCCAGGGCGGGGAGCAGGGGGATGTCGCTGACGAGGGTGGGGCGGATACGCATGGGGGATCAGGACCTGTAGGTGCGATAATGCGCCCGCGCGTTGTCGCGCAGGTAGACGGAGTTTGCCAGATCGGCGTGAGGAGGTGTTGCATTGTAAATGTTATAACGTAACATTTATGCTCTTCCTTCCTTGCAGAGCTCTTACCGTGATCCGCAGAAACCCCTCCGGCCATCTCCCGCAAATTGCTGAATCGGCCTATATCGACCACACCGCCATCATTTGCGGCAAGGTGATCATCCATGACAACGTGTTCGTCGGCCCCTACGCGGTGATCCGCGCCGACGAGGTGGATGGCAGCGGCGACATGCAGCCGATCGTCATCGGTGCCAACTCCAATATCCAGGACGGCGTGGTGATCCACTCCAAGTCCGGCGCGGCGGTGCGCATCGGCCAGTACAGCTCGATCGCCCACCGCTCCATCGTGCATGGCCCGTGCGAGGTCGGTGACCGGGTGTTCATCGGCTTCAACAGCGTGCTGTTCAACTGCAAGGTCGGCGACGGCAGCGTGGTGCGGCACAACTCGGTGGTCGATGGCCGCGACCTGCCGCCGCGCTTCTATGTGCCGCCCACCGAGCACATTGGCCCGCACACCGACCTGGAGCGTTACCCGCCGGTCAGCGTGTCGGCCTCGGAGTTCTCCGAGGACGTGGCGCGCACCAACATCGACCTGGTCCAGGGCTACAAGGCTCTGCAGAACGAGTTCTGAACATGGACACATTGCTGGTGCGCAACGCACGGCTGGTCAATGAAGGGCGCGAGTTCGAAGGCGACCTGCTGGTGCGCCACGGGCGCATCGAGCGGATCGCCGGCAGCCTCGACAATGCCCGGGCGACGCTGGAGATCGATGCCAAGGGCGCCTGGCTGTTGCCGGGGATGATCGACGACCAAGTGCATTTTCGCGAGCCGGGGGCGCCGCACAAGGGCAGCATCGCCAGCGAGTCGCGGGCGGCGGTGGCCGGGGGCATCACCAGCTACATGGACATGCCCAACACCAACCCGCCGACCCTGACCTTGGAAGCGCTGGCCGACAAGAAGCGGCGGGCGGCGGCGAGTTCGCGGGCCAACTACGGCTTCCATTTCGGCGTGAGCCGCGACAACCTGGACACCATCGCTGCCCTCGATCCGCGCGAAGTGGCCGGGATCAAGGTGTTCATGGGCGCCTCCACGGGCGACATGCTGGTGGATGACCCGCAGGTACTGGAAAAGCTCTTCGTCTATGCGCCGACCCTCGTCCTGGCCCACTGCGAGCACACTCCGAGCATCCTCGAGAACGAGGGCTGGTGGCGGGCCCGCCATGGTGAGTTCATTCCCCCCGCCGCACACCCGCTGATCCGCGACGCCGACGCCTGCTTCCGCTCCTCGAGCCTGGCGGTGGAGCTGGCCCGGCGCTTCGGCACGCGCCTGCACGTGCTGCACCTGAGCACGGTGCGCGAGCTGGCGCTGTTCACGCCGGGCCCGGTGAGCGGCAAGCACATCACCGCCGAGGTGTGCCTGCACCACCTGCTGTTCGACGACAGCGACTATGCCAGCCTCGGTCACCTGATCAAGTGCAACCCTGCGATCAAGACCGGTACCGACCGCGATGCCCTGCGCAACGCCCTGGCCCGCGACCGCATCGATGTGATCGGCACCGACCATGCGCCGCACACTTTGGAGGAAAAGCGCCGCGTGTATACCCGCGCGCCATCGGGCCTGCCGCTGGTGCAGCATGCCTTGCCGGCGGCGCTGGAGCTGGTCAGCGAAGGGGTGCTGAGCATGGCCCAGGTGGTGAACAAGACCAGCCACGCGGTGGCCGAACTGTTCGCCATTCGCGAACGCGGTTTCCTGCGCGAGGGGTATTGGGCGGACTTCGCCATCGTCGAGCGCCTGGCCAGCCCACGGGCCGTCGCTGACGATCCGATCCTGGCGCACTGCGGCTGGACGCCGTTCCAGCAGCGCGCCTTCCACCATGTGGTGCGCAGCACGGTGGTGTCCGGGCAGTTGGCCTGGCACCAGGGGAGGGTACGTGACCAATGCCAGGGCTTGCCCTTGATGTTCGACCGCTGAATCCCCCAGATCCCGTAGAAATGGCCTCATGCCGCGAAAAGGCCGCAAGGCGCCCCCAGTGTCCCGGAGTGACCCCCATGACTGAAGAGCAACTGCTGCAACAACCCGCCACTGCCTACATGAACGAACCCCAGCGCCAGTTCTTCCGCAACCTGCTGCTGACCCAGCGCGGCGAGCTGCAGACGCGCATCGAGCAGGAGTTCCGCGCCCTGCGCGAACAGGAAGTGCACAGCGACCCCGCCGACATCGGCAGTGCCGAGGAGGAACGCCACTGGCAACTGCGCTCGCTGGAGCGGGAGAAGAAGCTGCTGGACAAGATCGACCAGGCGCTGGAGCGCCTGGCCCGTGGCGATTATGGCTGGTGCGAGGAGACCGGTGAACCGATCGGCCTGCGCCGCCTGCTGCTGCGGCCCACCGCGACCCTGTGCGTCGAGGCCAAGGAGCGCCAGGAACTGCGCGAACGGCACGTGCGTGACGACGTTTAGTCAGTGGGCAGACCCAGGGCCTGCAACTGCCAGCGCACGGCGCTGACACCTTTCTCCAGGCTCACCCGCCCGACCAGACGCTCCAGCTGGGTCGGCGCCTGCGGCGTGCCGAGCAGTTCGGCGCGCACTTCCAGGCGTGCCGGGTCGGGCAGGTCCTCGCTGTGCAGTGACTGCAGGCGCAGGCCTGGGTCGCTGAGGCTGTGCAGCATCAGGCTGCGTACCTGGATCTCGTCCTCGGCGCGGCAGACGATGCGCACCTCGTAGCGCTGCTCGACCTCGCTGGCCGGCACCACGTCCTGGCGGTCCAGGCGCTGGGCGAGGTCGCGCAGCAGGATGTTGGCGCACAGCACCACCAGGCTGCCCAGGGAGGCCTCCAGCAGCAAGCCGAGGCTGCACAACACGCCGACCGCGGCGGTGCACCAGAGGGTGGCGGCGGTGTTCAGGCCGCGTACATTGAAACCGTCGCGCATGATCACGCCACCGCCGAGAAAGCCGATGCCCGACACCACATAGGCGGCGATGCGCGAGGCATCGGTGGGCGCCATGCCCGGCACGGCCTGGGTCACCAGCACGAACAGGCAGGCGCCGGTGCTGACCAGGGCGTTGGTGCGCAGGCCCGTCAGGCGCTGGCGCAGTTGACGCTCGGCACCGATCAGGGCACCGAGCAGCAGGGCCACGCTGACGCGCAGCAGAAAGATTTTCCAATCCATAGCGAACTCCGTTCCGCGGGCGATGGCCCGCACGAGCGCCGACCGAGGGCGGCGCGAATGAAAGCGAGGAATGCGCAGGACCACGCGCCATGCCACGTGGCAGGGCTGGAAAAGAAGGAGGAATGTTCAGCCACGCTGGGCTGAAGGAAACCACCGTCTACCGGATGCGGCGAGACAGTGGCAGGAACGCTGCCGGACTAGCTCGCCGTGTGGGCCTGTCGCAATCGACTGGGGCTACTGTCCAATGCAGGGGACTCCTGTGTGGGGGATGCTTGAATGCGCGGCGGACCATACGCCTTGACCCGTGCAGGGTCAAGGCATGAATCATGACAATTGCATTACGCCAGGCGTTGGCAGACGTAGGCCTGGGTCTGGTACGGGAAGGCAACGCGCTCGCGGCCCTTGAGCGCCGGGTGGTTGTCGACCAGGTCTTGCAACCGGGCCATGACCCTGTCCTGCTCGGCCTGGGGTAGGGCGGCGATGAAGCTGACCGAGCGCAGGCGCTCGAGGATCACCGTCTGCGGGTTGCCTTCATGGACGTGGGGCAGGGTGGTCAGTTGCGGCGCGCTGAAGCGGCTGCCCGCGAAGGCGTCGCGCCAGCGACCCGTGTGGAAACGCGGGGTGTCGCCCTCGTAGGGGGTGATGATCTCGGTGATCCGCGCCACCCAGTCGACCGTTTCGTCGCGCACGTTCCAGATCAGCCCCAGGCGCCCGCCCGGCGCCAGTACCCGGTGCATCTCGCGCAGGGCGGCGGCATCGGCGAACCAGTGGAAGGCCTGGGCGCAGACCAGCACCTGCTGGCTGGCGTCGGCCAGTGGGATATGCTGGGCGGTGCCTTCGAGCACGGGAACCTCGGGGAGTCGCTCGTGGAATCGCTCACGCATGGCGGCCACCGGCTCCACTGCCGTCAGGCGCGGCGCCAGGGCGGTAAGCAGGCGGGTGAACTTGCCGGTGCCGGCGCCCAGGTCGAGCACCGGGGTACCTGCGTCGATGCCAAGCGTGTCGCGCAGCCAGCCCTGCAAGGCGACCGGGTAGTCGGGCCGGCCCTGCTCGTAGTTGCTCGACTGACGGCTGAAACCGGTGCTGGCCGAGGTGTGCACATCCTTCATGGAAAATCCCTCCGAATGACCTGGCGGCAATGGTACCCTTGCGCCTTTCGTTGCCAAACCCCCGGACCGATCCATGTTGTTCAATCTCGCCGTGCTGTTCGCCACCCTGGTGGCCATGGAGGGCGTCGGCACGCTGGCCCACAAGTACGTCATGCACGGCTGGGGCTGGTGGCTGCACCGCTCGCACCACGAGCCGCAGCTGGGCATGCTGGAGACCAACGACCTTTACCTGTTGGCCCTGGGCTTGATCGCCACGGCGCTGGTGGCCCTGGGCAAGGCCGGGCATGCGCCGTTGCAGTGGGTCGGCGCCGGGGTGGCGGGGTATGGCGTGGCCTATGTGCTGGCCCACGACGGCTTCTTCCACCGGCATTGGCCCCGCGCGCCAAAGCCGGTCAACCGCTATCTCAAGCGCCTGTACCGGGCGCACCGCCTGCACCATGCGGTGAAGGGGCGCCAGGGCAGCGTGTCGTTCGGGTTCTTCTACGCGCCGCCCTTGCGGGTGCTGAAGCAACAGCTGAAGCGGCGGCGGGGCTGATGCCCCGCGATGTTTTCAATTGACGGTCTCGACCGCGACGTCCTCGCGACGATGCCCTCGACTCACCCACCAGCCAAACCCCGCCGCCGTGAAGAACATGATCAGGCTGTAGATCGCTGCCGGCACCGCCATGGTCGCGTTGTTGAGCAGCGTCGGGCTCAGGGCCAGGGCAATCGCCAGGGTGCCGTTGTGGATGCCGATCTCCATGCCGATGGCAATCGCCTGGCGTTTCGGGATGCTCAGCAGGCGCGGCACCCAGTAGCCCACCGCGAGGCTGAGCAGGTTGAACAGCAGCGCGGCGCCACCGACGATCGGCGCGTACTCGACCACGGTCTGCCAGTCCTTGGCCAGGGCCAGGACGATGGTGAAGGCCAGGAACAGCGCCGCGACGATCTTCATCGGTTTTTCCATGCGCGCGGCGAAACGCGGCGCCCAATGGCGGATCAGCATGCCCAGCGCCACCGGCAGCAGGACGATGGCGAACACCTGCATGACCTTGGCGAACTGCAGCGGGATGGCCTGGTCCGATTCCATGAACCAGATCAGCGACAGGTTAACCAGCAGCGGCATGGTCAGGATGGCGATCAGCGAGTTGACCGCCGTCAGGGTGATGTTCAGCGCCACGTCGCCATGGGCCAGGTGGCTGAACAGGTTGGCGGTGGTGCCGCCCGGAGAGGCGGCCAGCAGCATCAGGCCGACCGCCAGTGCCGATTCGAGGCCGAAGCCGTTGGCGATCAGGAAGCACACCAGCGGCAGCAGCAGGATCTGGCAGACCAGGCCGATCACCACCGGTTTGGGGTACTTCACCACCCGGGCGAAGTCGGCCAGGGTCAGTGACAGGCCCAGACCGAGCATGATGATGCCCAGGGCCAGCGGCAGGAGGGCGGTGAGCAGCGGGGAGGCGGTCATGGGCGGTCTCTCGGGCGAAGGATTCCGAGGAGTGTAGGGGGTGGCGCAACGATAGCTAATCGCAAACGGCGCGCCTTGGTAACCGATTGTTACCGGGGCGAGCGGCCCTGTGTCGCGTTGCGATGCATCGCCCGGCGCAGTAGCATTCGCGCTTTTGCCGAGGATTCGCCTGTCATGCCGTTCCAGCCAGGTCTGCTTGCCACCCCGGTGCCGGCCCATGCCCGTCACCTGTTCTTCGCCCTCGATTCGCTCGAGGCCTTGCCCGCCGTCCTCGACCAGCTGTTGCCGCAGGTCGATGGGCAGCGCCTGATCCTGGGCATCGGCGCGCCGCTGGCCAAGGCCCTGGGCCGCGAAGTGCCGGGCCTGCGCAGCTTCCCGCAACTGGATGCGATGGTGGAGAACCCGGCGACCCAGCACGCCCTGTGGCTGTGGCTGCGCGGCGCCGAGCGCGGCGAGCTGTTCCTGCGCGCCCAGGCCCTGCAGCAGGCGCTGGCTCCGGCGCTGCGCCTGGTCGACAGCGTCGATGGTTTCCTGCACCGCGGCGGCCATGACTTGACCGGCTATGAAGACGGCACCGAAAACCCGGTGGACGAAGACGCCGTCGCCGCCGCCATCGTGCCGGGCGATCAGCCTGGATTGGCGGGCTCCAGTTTCGCCGCGTTCCAGCTGTGGAAGCACGACCTGGAGTACTTCAAGTCGCTGCCCCAGGCTGAGCAGGACAACATCATCGGTCGCCGCCTGAGTGACAACGAAGAGCTCGACGACGCGCCCGAGTCGGCCCACGTCAAGCGCACCGCCCAGGAAAGCTTCGCGCCGGAGGCGTTCATGGTGCGTCGCTCGGTGGCCTGGACCGACGAGCGTGGCGCAGGCCTGGCGTTCGTCGCCCTGGGCTTCTCGCTGGATGCCTTCGAGGTACAGCTGCGGCGCATGAGCGGGCTCGAGGATGGTGTGGTCGATGGCCTGTACCGCTTCAGCCGGCCATTGACGGGGGGGTACTACTGGTGCCCGCCGTTGGCTGAAGCGGGTGCAGACCTGCGCCTTCTGTTGGGCTGACAGGCCCTCATCGCGGGGCAAGCCCACTCCCACGCCTTGAGCCTGATGCCCAGCTCGGCGTGGGAGCGGGCTTGCCCCGCGATGACTCAGAACGGTACCGCCACCGTCAGCTGGCTGTAAACGTTGGTCCCGCTCCCCACCTGGTTGCCGCCATTGCTTTGATCCTTGCGCGGCTTGAACAGCCCCAGCAGCGGGGTGACGACCAGGTGCTCGTTGACCGCCCACTCCACATACAGGTCCAGCTCCTGGGCATCCAGCTTCAGGGTGTCGCGGCTGCGCACGGTGTCGAAGTCGAAGAACAGCGCACCGACCGTGAGGTCGTCCCGTGGCGTGGCCTTCAGGCCCACATGGTGGATGCCGCTGTTGGTGTTGAACGGCCCGGAATAGTTGCCGGCGACCTCGCCCTGGATCCAGGTGCCGTAGCCGCTGGACAGGCCGGTGAACAGCAGGTCCCAGCCCGCCGAATAGCGGGTGTAGCGGTAGGTCAGCTGCGGTGCCCACGGGGCCTCGGCGAAGGTATGGCTGGCCTCGGCGAACCAGGCGGTCTCGCGGCCGCCGCGCGTGTCCTGCCAGGCATACTCGAAGGCAAAGCGGGTGTTTTCCAGCCCGACGCCACCTTCGCCGCGCAGGCTGTAGACATCCATGCCTTCACGGGCCTTCTGGAATTCGCTGGCCCACTGGTCGGTCACGTCGATGCCGTGGATATAGGTCAGGCCCAGGGTGCCCAGGTCATGGGTGTAGTCCAGGGTGCCGGCCGCCAGCTCGGTTTCGGCTTGGGCGCGGTTGTCGGACTTAAGCCACAGCACGCTGCCATGCAGCCCCTCCTTGCCGCCCAGGCGCAGCACAGCGGTACGGTCGAAGGCGTTGCGCGCGCCCAGGTAGAAGCCGCCGCCGCGGTTGAGCTGGCCATCGGCCGGGCCCTTGCCCAGGTTGGGGCCGTCGTCGTTGATCAGGAAGCCGCTGCCCAGGCGGATCACCTGGCGGCCGCCGGACAGGTCCACGCCATCCTTGCCCAGCAGCGGGAACAGGTCGCCCGAGCGCCAGCCCAGGTAGGCGTCCTCGATCTTGGTGGTGCGTTCGGAGCCGTCCTGGTTACCGCCGGCGTCGCCGTCGCCCCAGGCGCCGGAGCTGACCCAGTTGAGGGCACCGTACAGCGAGCCGTTGCCGCCCAGGCCCTGGTCGCCGCTGAGGCCGTACTTGATGAAGCCCTCGCGCCAGGTCGAGCCGCCGGGAGTGCCGTCGTAGTTGTGGCGGCTGTTGAACATGCCCCAGACCGCGAGCAGGTCGGCGTTCAGGTGGCTGTCGTCGTCGGCGTACAGCTCGTAGGCCGGGCTGGCCTGGCCATGGACCAGCAGGGCCAGGGCGGTGGCCATTGCGGTGCGACGTGGGGTGAGACGCATGGATCGATCCTCGTTTGTTGTGTGCGGTCTTGGGTGCCGCGTCGTTGTGGAGGCAGTGTCGAAAGGTGACGGGCTATTAGCGCGTGGAACGCTGGCGGTGGTCTTGCTCGTGGCTGCCAGCGGCCTTGCCTGTCGCCGCCATCACAGGCGCGCGGCGGTTTCCGGCAAGGTGGCGCCGCCGTCGACCACCAGGGTCTGGCCGGTGATGTAGCGGGCAGCGTCAGAGGCCAGGAACAGCATCGCCGCGGCGATATCGGCCGGCTCGCCCAGCCGTCCCAGGGGCACGCCGGCGGCGATCCGGGCGTTGAGGGTGGCATCGCCGAGGTTGTCCATGGCCGGTGTGCGCACCATCCCCGGTTCCACGCCGTTGACCCGCACGTTGAACGGCGCCAGTTCCAGCGCGGCGTTGCGAATGAGGCCATTGACCCCGGCCTTGGACGCTGCGTAATGGCTCAGGCCCGGGTAGGCGACCCGGGGCCCGGTCACCGACGAGGTGGCCAGCACGCATCCGCCACCCTGGCGGCGGAACAGCGGCAGGGCGCCCTGGGTGAGCCAGAACAATGCCTCCAGGTTCACCGCCAGGGTGCGCTGCAGCAGGGCCGGGTCGATCTCGGTGAATGGGGTGAGTGGAAAGTACGCAGCGTTGTGTACCAGCACATCCAGGCGTTCCAGCCCGGCCAGCAAGGCGCGGATCGCGCCGGGGTCGGCCAGGTCGAGCATCTCCCCACGCACCTCGTGGCCCAACGCCAGTTGGGCCTCGACCAGGCGCTGCAACGCCTGCGGGTCGAGGTCCAGCGCCAGCACCCGGGCGCCGCCACGGGCGAAACCCTCGACGATGGCCTGGCCGATGCCGCCCGCCGCGCCGGTGACCAGCACCGTGCGGCCTTGGAAGTCGTAGCGCGCGTTCATGCCGACGGCTCCAGGCGGGTATAGGCCAGGGTCGGCACGTCGACCACGGTCGCACCGCCATCGGCGGTGATCACCGCGCCGGTGACGATGCTGGCCTCAACGCCGACCAGGAACTGGCACACGGCGGCGATCTCGTCGCTGCCGGCCGGGCGGCGCAGCGGCACGTCGGCGGTGACGCGGCGGTAGGCGGCGTCGAGGTCTTCCTGGTAGTGATCCATCACTGGCTGCATTTCCTGGTCGGCCATGGGCGTGCGCACCCAGCCTGGGCAGACGCAGTTGACCCGTACGCCGAACGGGCCGTAGTCGCGAGCCAGCGAGCGGGTCAGGCCGACCAGGGCGTGCTTGGCGGTGGTGTAGCCGCAGACCTCGGGACCGGCCGCCAGCGAGGCAATGGAGCCCAGCAGCACCAGGCTGCCGCGCCGCTCGCGCAGCAACGGCAGGCAGGCCCGGGCAGTGTGGAAGGCGCTGTCGAGGTTGCCGCGCAGGGCCTCGCGCCAGGCCTCGTCGCTGGTTTGCTCGGCCCGCCCGAGGCCATGGCCGCCGGCGCAGGCGATCACCGCGTCGAGACCGCCGAAGCGGGCGCGAACCTGCTCGATGACACCTGCCCAGGTGGCGCTGTCGGCGGCGTCGCCGGCCAGCACCAGGCCATTGCACAACTGCGCGACGCGCTCCAGCGCTTCACGGCGGCGGCCCACCAGCGCCACCCGCCAGCCCTGGCGGGCCAGGCGCAGGGCGCAGGCTTCACCGATGCCGCTGCCGGCCCCGGTAATCAGCACGCTGCGGTTCACTGCGCATGCTCCGTGCGATTGAGCACCCGGCAGTGGGACGACACCGGGAAGTTGGCCAGCGCATCGAAGCCGCCACCCTGGTAGCCGAAGATCTTGCCGTCGCTGCGGTGGCGCGCCAGGTCGATCATCACCAGGCCCAGGGTGGGCACGATCTTCTCGCACCAGACGAACAGGTACAGCTGCTCGGCGATCTTGTAGTAGTACGCCCGGTCGGTGTCGCACAGCCCCTGCTCGACGCCCTTGAGGCATTGCCAGCTGTAGTAGTTGGCATTGAGGTAGATGTGCTCGTACTCCTCGGTGGGGCTGTAGCGGTAGTGGTTGCGCAGGCCGACCAGCTCGGTGGTCGGCGCGTGGGGACAGGCACCGGCCTGCCAGGGGTGGTCGAGGCTGCCGTGCAGGAAGCTGGCCTCGACGCCAGTCAGCGCTTCGCCGGCCAGGGCCAGGGCATACAGGCCGCGCTGAGTCCGGGCCTGGTCGGGCAGGCGCCCGAGCACGGCGGTGAAGGCGTGCTCTAGGGTGTCGAGCACCAGCGACACCGACCAGGCCTGGCCGGCCTCGTGCTTGATGAAGTCGACCAGGTAGATGCCGGGGCGTACCGAAGTCGCCCGGTAGCCGGCGCTGCCGCTGCTGTGGCCGTCCGCGGCGCGCCAGTGCAGGCGCTCGCTGTCGAAGCGGTGTTCGATGACCCAGCCATTGGCGAAGTGCAGGGTAAGCGTGCGCCCGGACAGGTCGGCCAGTTGCGGCAGGATGAAGGCTTCGGGCGCGAAGCCGTCGGCGAGGGCGCCCACGGTGATCCAGTCGGCGGTATTGGGCATGGCGGTGACTCCTGTGGTTGGGGTGGCCACAGGGTGCAACGGCGCGTCGGGCGACGGTATCAACCGGAAGGTTGAGTCACAGGTAGAGGCTGGCCACCAGCTCGGTGCGGTTGCGCACGCCGAGTTTGCGGAACAGGTTGATCAGGTGGGTCTTGACCGTCGGCAGGCCGACGCCCAGGGCGCGGGCGATCAGCTTGTTGCTGCTGCCCTGGCGCAGCAGCTCGGCGATCTGCCGTTCCCGTGGCGTCAGTTCGACGGACGCGGGGGCGCACGCCAGCGGCTGGCTGGCCACGGCGAGCTGCATCAGCCCGTGCAGGGGCAGCAGGCGTTCGAGTTCGTCGCCGCGAAACTCACCGAGGCTGGCGCAGCGCAGCAGCGAGACGCCGGCCACGGGGCGGCCATCGGCCTGGGCGATGATCTCGACCACGTCCACCACCTGATGCTGCGTGAGGAACCGCCGGTAGGTCTGGCCCTGGGCTTCGGGCAGGCGGGCCAGGCCCTGGCGCAGCGACACCACCGGGCGGCCGATGGCCAGGCAGCGTCCGGGCTGCAGCGGGTCGAAAGCCCGGTAGTGCTCGAGGTAGCGGGCATGCATCGGTGCCTGCAGGTCCTGCAACAGGAAGTCGCAGGCCTGCTGCCCGGCATCGATGCGGTAGAACGCCGCCAGCGAGGCCGGCACCTGCTGGCTGAAAGCCTGCAGGCAGTAGCGGCCCAGGTCGTGGTTGGCACTGGCCATGATCAGTAGCGGATCATCACCGACTTCAGCTCGGTGAAGTCGTCGATGAACGCCGAGCCGAACTCGCGGCCGATACCCGAGGCCTTGATGCCGCCGAACGGCACCGCCGGGTCGAGCAGGGTGTGCATGTTGACCCATAGCGTCCCGGCCTGGATTTGCGGGATCAGGCGCATGGCCTTGCCCAGGTCGTTGGTCCACAGGCTCGCGCTCAGGCCGTAGGGTGAGGCGTTCATCAGCTGGATCAGTTCGTCTTCATGATCATAGGGCAGGAAGGTCGCCACCGGGCCGAAGGTTTCCTGGTTGAGCAGGGTGTCACCTGCGTTGTTGGCAAGGATGACCGTGGGCTCGACGAAGCAGCCCGGACCTTCGCCGAGGCGTCCGCCATGGATGATACGGTTGCCCTCGGCACGGGCGGTGGCGAACAGCTCGCCGAGCTTTTGCTGGTGTGGTTTGTTGGCCACCGGGCCGAACTGGGTGGTTTCGTCCAGCGGCGAACCGATCTTCAGCTGGCCCAGGCGTTGGGACAGGGCCTCGAGCAGCGGATCGAGGCGTGAGCGATGGACGTAGAAGCGCTCGCCGGCGGCGCAGATTTGCCCGGAGTGCAGGAAACCGGCCTCGATGATGCCGTCCACCGCCTTGTCGACGGCGACGTCGGGCAGGAACGCCACCGCGTTCTTGCCGCCCAGCTCCAGGGTCGCCCGGGTCAGCTTGGCGCCCATGGCCGCCTGGCCGACCGCGATACCGGTGGGCACGGAGCCGGTGAACGACACCTTGTCGGTGCCAGGGTGCTCGACCAGCGCCTTGCCCACCTGGCCGGCGCCGGTCAGCACGTTGAGCGCGCCCGGCGGCAGGCCGGCCTCGCTGGCCAGCTCGGCGATGCGCAGCAGGGTCAGCGGGGTGAACTCGCTGGGCTTGAGCACGATGCTGCAGCCGGTGGTCAGGGCCGAGGCCAGCTTCCACAGGGCAATCATGGTGGCGAAGTTCCATGGCACGATGCCCACCACCACGCCCACCGGCTCGCGCAGGGTGAAGGCGCTGTAGCGTTCGCCGGCGATGGAGGGCAGGGATGGGCTGATGGTCTGGCCGGTGATCTTGGTGGCCCAGCCGGCGTAATAGCGCAGGAAGTGCGCGGCCTGTTCCACCTCGAAGGCGCGGGCGATGCCGATCAGCTTGCCCGACTGCAGGGTCTCCAGCTGGGCCAGCTCCTCGCGGTTGGCCTCGAGCAGGTCGGCGAGGCGGAACAACACCGCGGCGCGGGCGGCGGGGCTGGTGCGCGACCAGCTGGCAAAGCCTTGGCGGGACGATTCGACGGCGCGTTCGACGTCGGCCAGGTTGGCGTCGGCGACCTGGGCGATGGCTTCACCGTTGGCCGGGTTGTGCACGGTGATGCGGGCGGTGGATTGGCTGGCGACCGATGTGCCATGGATGTACAGACCGTGGTCGCGGGCCAGGAAGGCGCTGACGCTGGGGAGGAGGGCGATGTCGCTCATGGCAGGGCTCCGGGTGGTTTGCCGAGGGCTTCGTGGGAGCGGGCTTGCCCCGCGATGGGCCTTGTTGCGGCCTGATTTCCCCCAGATTAAAGCGCGACACGCTGGTGATCTTGTCTGCCCATGCCGCCCCCATGACCCTGCCTGCCAGGTGCCACGAAAAGTGCAATCCGAGGTGCGGAAGTTGCATTTTCCGCCTCGGCCACGGCTCCCATACTGACCCGGCATTCATCAGCGAGCGGCCCATTCCGGGCAGCGTTCGCCAGGGTCCAATAACAATGAGCCAGACCATGAAAAAGCCAAATTCCCTGCTCGAAGACCTCAAGCCCCTGCTGCCGGCCATCGCCGCTCGCGCCGACCAGGCCGAGCGCGAGCGCAGCGTGCCCGTCGAGAATATCGCCGCGCTCAAGGCCATTGGCCTGCACAAGGCCTTCCTGCCCAGGCATTACGGCGGCCTGGAAATAAGCCTGCCACAGTTCGCCGAATGCATCGCCGCGCTGGCCGGCGCCTGCGCCAGCACCGCCTGGGCTATGAGCCTGCTGTGCACCCACAGCCATCAGCTGGCGATGTTCCCGGCACGCTTGCAGGACGAGATCTGGGGTCGTGACCCGGACGCCACCGCCAGCAGCAGCATCGCCCCGTTCGGTCGCACCGAGGAGGTCGAGGGCGGCGTGCTGTTCAGCGGCGAGATGGGCTGGAGCAGCGGCTGCGACCACGCCGAGTGGGCGATCATGGGCTTTCGCCGGGCCAACCCTGAGGGCGGCCAGGACTACTGCTTCGCCGTGCTGCCGCGCAGCGACTACCAGATCCGCGACGACTGGTTCGCCGCCGGCATGCGCGCCAGTGGCAGCCGCACGTTGATCGTCGAGCGCGCCTTCGTGCCCGAACACCGTATCCAGAAGGCCAGGGACATGATGGAGGGCCAGTCGGCGGGCTTCGGGCTGTACCCGGACAGCGCGATCTACTTCAACCCCTACCGGCCGTACTTCGCCAGCGGGTTCTCCACGGTCAGCCTGGGCATCGCCGAGCGCATGCTCGAGGTCTTCAGGGACAAGACCCGCAACCGCGTGCGCGCCTACACCGGCGCCGCCGTCGGCGCGGCCACCCCGGCGCTGATGCGCCTGGCCGAGTCCACCCACCAGGTCGCCGCGGCGCGGGCGCTGCTGGAGAAAAGCTGGGAGCAGATCGCCGAGTACAGCGCCCGGCACCAATACCCGACGCGCACCGAGCTTACGTACTGGCGCACCAACCAGGGCTATGCGGTCAAGCTGTGCATCCAGGCCGTGGATCGGCTGATGGAGGCGGCCGGCGGCGGTGCCTGGTTCGATGGCAACGAGCTGCAGCGGCTGTTTCGCGATGCGCACATGACCGGCGCGCATGCCTACACCGACTACGACGTCTGCGCGCAGATCCTCGGGCGCGAGCTGATGGGGCTGGAGCCGGATCCAGCGATGACCTGAGCTTCAGCCAATGAACATGGCTGGCGCCCCAGCCTAGCCCAACAACAATGATGGAGCCTTGCATGTCCACTCCCTTCGATAGCCGCGCCTTCCGCCGCGCCCTTGGCAACTTTGCCACCGGCGTTACCGTGATCACCGCCGCCGACGCCTCGGGGCGCAAGGTCGGGGTCACCGCCAACAGCTTCAACTCGGTATCCCTCGACCCGCCGCTGGTGCTCTGGAGCATCGACAAGCGCTCCGGCAGCCATGCGGTGTTCGAGGCCGCCGGGCACTTCGCCGTGAACGTGCTGGCCGCCGACCAGATCGACCTGTCCAACACCTTCGCCCGCCCCAGCGAAGACCGCTTCGCCGGTATCGAGCATGAGACCGGCGAGGGCGGCGCGCCCCTGTTGCCGGGCTGTTCGGCGCGTTTTCGTTGCGAGAAGTTCCAGCAGATCGATGGCGGTGATCACTGGATTCTCATTGGCCGGGTGCTGGCGTTCGACGACCTGGGGCATGCACCGCTGCTTTATCACCAGGGGGCCTATTCCAGGGTTCTGCCGCATGGGGTGATGGACCGTTGCGCACAGGGGTAATTGGTTCGAGGTATTCGACACTAGAGTTGCAGTGCCTGTGAGATCGAGTGCCGCCCGCGCGGCGCTCGATCTCAAGAGCGCTGCAAGACTATCGCCAAGCACCTGGCAACACGGATCAAGCCCTGCGGCAGGCAGTGGCAAGACCCGCCCGGGTGCAGGCCGCAAAGTGACAGGGAAGAATCTTTCCCTCGTCCACCCAGGGCCCACCCATGACAATCAACAATAAGCTCACCGAGCACCTCAACCGTGGCAGCGTCGGCTTCCCCACCGCGCTGGCCAGCACCGTCGGCCTGATCATGGCCAGCCCCGTGATCCTCACCGCGACCATGGGCTTCGGCATCGGCGGCAGCGCCTTCGCCGTGGCCATGGTGATCGCCGCGGTGATGATGCTGGCGCAGTCGACCACCTTCGCCGAGGCGGCGGCGATCCTGCCGACCACCGGCTCCGTCTACGACTACATCAACTGCGGCCTGGGCCGTTTCTTCGCCATCACCGGCACTCTGTCGGCGTACCTGATCGTGCATGTGTTCGCCGGCACCGCCGAGACCATCCTCTCCGGGGTCATGGCCCTGGTGAACTTCGAGCACCTCAACACCCTGGCCGAGTCGGCCGGTGGTTCGTGGTTGCTGGGCGTGGGCTTCGTGCTGGTGTTCGGCGTGCTCAACGCTTTCGGCGTGAGCGCTTTTGGCCGCGCCGAAGTGGTGCTGACCTTCGGCATGTGGACCACGCTGATGGTGTTTGGCGTGCTTGGCCTGATCGCGGCGCCCGCCGTGGAGCTGGAAGGGCCGTTCGGCGTGTCGCTGGTCGGCACCGACCTGATGACCATTCTGTCGCTGGTGGGCATGGCCATGTTCATGTTCGTCGGTTGCGAATTCGTCACCCCGCTGGCCCCGGAACTGCGCCGCTCGGCCTGGGTCATGCCCAAGGCCATGGCCCTGGGTTTGTTCGGCGTGGCCAGCTGCATGTTCATCTACGGCGCGGCGATGAAGCGCCAGGTGGAGAACGTCGTGCTTGACGCCGCCAGCGGCGTGCACCTGCTGGACACGCCCATGGCCATCCCGCGTTTCGCCGAGCAGGTGATGGGCGATATCGGCCCGGTGTGGCTGGGCATCGGCTTCCTGTTCGCCGGCGCCGCCACCATCAACACGCTGATGGCCGGGGTGCCGCGGATTCTCTACGGCATGGCGGTGGACGGGGCGCTGCCCAAGGTGTTCACCTACCTGCACCCACGGTTCAAGACGCCGTTGCTGTGCATCCTGGTGGTGGCGCTGATCCCGTGCCTGCACGCCTGGTACCTGGGCGGCAACACCGACAATATCCTGCACCTGGTGCTGGCGGCGGTGTGCGCCTGGAGCACCGCGTACCTGCTGGTGACCCTGTCGGTGGTGATCCTGCGCATCCGCCGGCCGGACCTGCCCCGCGCCTACCGCTCGCCGTGGTTCCCGCTGCCGCAGATCGTCTCCAGCATCGGCATCCTGCTGGGCATGTGGTTCATCACCCCGCCGGGCATGAACCCGGCCGATGTCTACGTGCCGTTCGCCGTGATGCTCGGCGCCACCGCGGCCTACGCGCTGTTCTGGACGCTGTGTGTGCAGAAGGTCAACCCGTTCCGCCCGGCGCGGGTCGAGGACGTGCTGGAGAAGGAGTTCGCCGCCGAACCCGGTCATTCTCACCACGAGCAGGTGCGCCATGTCGGCAAGCTGGCTTGAACGCCTGACCGGCCCACGCACCCCGGCCGGTTATCGGCCTGGGGCGACCTTGCAGCGGGTGTGGCGAAACCTGGGATTGACGGATTTGCAATCCGCAGCATCGTTTACCTACCGTGAAGATGGCCCTCGGATCGAAGTGCGCGAGCGCACTGAGAGCCATCTGCTGATGCATCTGGTGCTGTGCGAGTTCATCCTGCAGGTGCCTGCCTTGGGGCAGGGCGCGGTGCGGGTGGAACTGCACCATACCGGGGCGTTGCGCCGAACGGGGCTGGCATGCCGCCTGCGGGGCGGCGATCAGGTGCTGTTCGAAGCGCTGCGCGAGCGCCTCGGGCGTGCTCAGGCTGTATTGATGCCGCTGGATTTCAAGCGCCTGGCCATCGAGTGCCGCGACGGTCAGTGGCAGGTAACCCTGGAGCATATGGGCGCCAGCGAGGTGGTCAATCGGGTGCCCGCGTTTCGCCGCTACATCCCCCTCGACATTGAGCAGCGCAAGCATCTCTGGCGAGCTTTCGATGCGCTGCAACTGATGCTGAGCGACCTGTAGAGCCAGGGGCCGCTTTGCGGCCTTGTGTCTTGCTCAATTCACCTGGCACGGAACCTGCTGCCAACACCGGCAAATAATGACAGTTGTACGCTCATTGATAACATGTTAACAATTAGCGCATAACAACAACGCCCGCGTGTGGAGGTTGCCATGCCCCAGCCCGTCACTCAGTGCAACGCCAGACCCGCCTTGGACGGCCTGGAGCGCTGGACCACGGCCATGCAGAAGGTCTGCGGCCGGTTCCAGACCGAACTGGCCTTCAACCGCTCTCTGTTCATCGGCGAGATCTCGACCTACAACCGCGCCGGCCTGGCCCTGGCCAACCTGCGCACCAACGCCGGCACTATCCGCCGCCTGGGCGACAACCCTGACCGCGACGACGACCAGCATTGCTTCCTGGTCAGCCAGCGCATGGGTTACTCGCAGATCACCCAGGATGGCGTGAGCATCCAGCTGTCGCCGGGCGAACTGCTGCTGATGGACTCGGTGGGCCCGTGCGAGATCACCCCGTTCGGCCTGATCGAGCATGTCTCGCTGTCGCTGTCCCGCGAGCAGGTGCGCAAGCACGTGACCGGGCAGGGCGCGACCTTCGGCAAGATCTCCTCGACCAACGCCTGCGGGCGCATGCTGCACCTGCTGATGGACCAGTTGTGCCGCGAAGGCGACGAGGCCGGGGAAACCCAGGGCGAGGCGCTGCAGGCGGCGTTCATCGCCTTGCTGGAGCCAGGTTTCGAGCGGGGTGACGACAATCCCGGGTCCCTCGCCGGGCTCAGCGGCGCCAGCCTGCGCGGCTACGTGCAGAAGGTCATCGACGAGTCGCTGGGCCAGCCGGGCCTGACCCCGGCAAACCTGGCCGAGCGCCTGAGCATCTCGGTGCGCCACCTGTACCGCCTGTTCGAAGAGGAGGGCGACAGCGTCTGCCGCTACATCCAGCGTTCACGGCTCAAGCGCAGCGCGGATGACCTGTCCAACCCGTTCCTCAAGCGCGAGTCGATCACCTCGATCGCCTACAAATGGGGGTTCACCGACTCGGCGCATTTCAGCCGGGCATTCAAGAAGCACTTCGAGCAGTCGCCGAAGGATTTCCGGGCGATGGCTCTGATGCCTGGGCGGTAAGGACATCGCGGGGCAAGCCCGCTCCGACAAGGTACTCATCGAACCTGTGGGAGCGGCGGTGCGCCGATGCGGCTTGCCCGTGATGATGCAGTCAGGCCAGACGCGCTCGCAGCCCTTCTACGTACTGCGCCACAAAACACCCATGTTCCGCCCCCGGCTGCTGCAACTCGATGAATGCCAGCATCGGGTCTTCCACCGCTGTCCTCACCCCCACCAACTCCTCCATCACCGCCAACCCACAGAACGGCACATAGGCCTCGGCATACCCACCCTCGTGCACCATCACCAATCGCCCTGAGCACAGCTGCTCGGCGGTCTCGCGCAGCATCCGCGTCATGACCCGGAACGACTCGCTGTGCAGCAGCATCCGCGCCAGCGGATCGACCGCGTTGGCGTCGTAGCCGCAGGCCACCACGATCAGTTCCGGCTGGAAGCGCTGCAATGCCGGCAACACAATCTGCTCCATTGCCTGCAGGTACCCCGCATGTCCGGTACCGGCCGGCAACGGAATGTTCAGGTTGCAGCCCTCGCCATCGCCCACCCCACGCTCATCGGCGCCGCTGTAGCCCGGCGGGTAGCAGTGTTCCTGGTGCAGGGACACGGTCAGCACGTCACCGCGCTGGGCATAGATCGACTGGGTGCCGTTGCCGTGGTGCACGTCCCAGTCGATCACCGCCACCCGTCCCAGGCCGTGGCGTGCCTTGGCGGCCTCGATAGCGATGGGGATGTTGGCCAGGAAGCAGAAGCCCATGGCCTGGTCGGCCAGGCAGTGGTGCCCCGGCGGGCGCGACAGCGCGTAGGCATTGTCGGCTTCGCCGCGCAGTACCGCGTCAACAGCGGCGATGGCCAGGCCAGCGGAGAGCCTGGCGATCTCGAAGGTGCCCGGGCCGATCGGCGCCTGCAGCCCCAGTTCGCCGCCTCCGGCATCGCTCAGCGCCTTGAAGCGCGCCAGGTAATGCGCCGGGTGCACGCGTAGCAGGTCGGCGTCGCAGGCGGCTTCGGCGCCACGCTGCAGCAACTGGCGCGACAGGCCCGAGACTTCCATCAGGTTCTTCAGGCGTCGCTTGGTTTCCGGCGACTCGGCGAAGCCCGCGGCAGCAGGGGGCTGCACCCAACCGCCGACCGGCAAGGTGAGGGCATGTAGCCCGGCGCTGTGCCAGAAGCACAGTTCATCGGAGAAAAACGCGGTACGGCGGCTCATGGGTGGACTCCAGTGGTGAGCGGGGAACGGGGAAGGCGGGCGAGCATCAGGCTGATGAACGCCAGCAGCAGGCAGCCGATGCTGCCGAGCAGCACGGCGGGCATGCCGTGGCGCGATTCGAGCAGGGGGCCGGCGATGGCCGGGCCCAGGGCCAGGCCGCCACCGATGACCAGGTTGGCGCTGTTCATCAGGCGCCCGGCGCGGTCGTGGTCGGCCAGGCAGGCAAGGATGAATGGCAGGGCGAAGGTCCAGCAGTACTTGAACAGCAGCGCGGCCAGGGCGAAACGGCGCAGGTCGGGGCTGCCCAGCAGCAGGGCGACGGCCAGCGCCATCAGGCCGATGCCCAAGGCCAGAGGCAGGTTGCGCGGCCAGCGTGGGCCGATCAGCGTGGCGCACAGCGAGCCGGCGATGCCCATCAGGGTGGCGATGGACAGGATCCGGCCACTGCTGCCCGGGTCGATCGCCGCGCTGGCGGCGATACTGCCGATGAAGGTCCACACCGCGCTGAGCCCTGTGTAGAACAGCAGTACCGCCAGCAGGCCACAGAGGCCCGGGAGCCAGCGGCGTTCGAGTGGGTCGTGCGCAGGCTTCATCGGGCCGGGCGTGGCCGAGGCCGGGAAGGCGCCCACCAGCGGCAGGCACAGCAACATCAGCAGCGCCAGGCCCAGGTACAGGGCCTTGAGCCCGAATGACCCGAACAGCGGCGGCAGCAGCCACAAGCCCACGGCGCCGAGGATCAACTGGCCGCTGACCCACAGCCCATACACCCGGTCGGGCTGCCGGCTGCTGGCCGCGCTGGCGATGCACACCACCATCAGCGTGCCGCCGGCCAGGGCGCTGAGCACGCGCAGGGCCATCAGCGCCAGGTAGCTGTCGCAGCCGGCCGAGGCCAGGTTGGCCAGGATGAACAGCAGCGCCGCGCCTCGCGCCACCCGACGCCAGTCCCAGCGGGGCTGCCAGTAGTAGGCGGGCAGGGTGGCCAGGCTCATGGCCGCCAGCTCCGCGGAAAACAGCTGGCCGACACGCGCCGGCCCGACGCCCAGCTGGGCGGCGTACTGGCCAGCGACCGCCGGCGCGGTCATCAGCACGCAGGGCACCACGGCGGCGAACAGCACGATGGCCAGCAGCCGCAGAGGCGGCAGGCCGATAGCAGTGAACACAGGCATGACGATTCCTCAGAAGACGTGTACGAAGCGCAGCAGCAGGTTGTCCTGGGCGTAGGCGTTGTCGGTGGAAACATTGCGGGTCAGGCCGAGCAGCACCTGGTTGCGCCGGTCGAGCCAATGGCCGAGCTCGAAGCCGACCTGGGTGTAGCGCTGGTGGCTGTTGTCCAGGCGCCGGCCATCGAGCTCCAGTTGGCCGCCGTCGGCGTGGATCAGGCGCAGGGCGCCGTAGGTGGTGGGGGTGAAGTCGTAGGAGGCGAAGGCCTGCAGGCGGTACAGCGGTTTCTGCTTGAGCTCGCTGTCGAAGTAGTCGTCGTTGCGGCCGTACAGTTGGGCTTCGAGGTTGGCCTCGAGCAGCCAGCGTTCGCCCACACCCTGGGTGTAGTTGTAGTTCAGGTGCAGTGCCCAGCGGTTGGCGCCGGGCGATACGCCGGGGTTGCTGGCGTGGTACTCGCCGACCGGCACGCTGAGCAATGCCAGCAGCCCGCTGTAGGTACGGTTTTGCGGATCATTGATGAAGAACAGCGTGCCACCGACCTGCGGATCGCCGATGCCGCGCTCGCGGGTGTGGCCGTCGCTACCCGGCAGGCGCGCCTCGGTGTCGACGTAGGGCACGATGAACTGCGGCGTGCACAACGTGCCGCAGATGTCGCTGAACCACAACTGGCGATAGGCGAAGGCGTTGACCGACAGGTCCGCCTTGCCGTTGCCGTCGGCGGCGCCATGGTAGTCGTTGGCGCGGGTCAGCGGCAGGTACGCGACCCCCAGGCTGGTGCCCACCGGGGCGCTGACGAAATCGCGGGCATTGAGGTCGGCGGCCTGGGCATGGGCGCCGGCCAGGGTGAGGGCCAGGGGAAGCCAGCGGCTGCGAGGGTCGGGCATGGGCGTGTTCCTTTGTTGTTGTGGTTGGCGAACAGCGGGCAAAGGCGCCCCAACCCCGCCGACAAGGCCGGCGGGCTGGAGGGCGTCAGGAAGGTGTCAGATGGGAGGGTGATGCAGCAGCTGGGTGATCCCGGCCTTGCTGTTCACGCCCAGCTTGCTGTAGATGCTGCGGATGTGGTGGCGCACGGTATTGGGCGCCACCCCCAGTTCGCGGGCGATCTGCTTGTAGGTGCCGCCGCCGCCGAAGCGTTCGGCCACATCCGCCTCGCGGGCGCTGAGCTGGGCCAGGGCCGAACGGGGCCGGGCGGCCAACAGGAACAGGTCGCCCACGGCGGTGGCGTCCAGTTGCAGGTGCTGGCCACGGTAGCTGGCGGGGCTGACCTCGGGCGGCAGGTGCGGGCCGCTCCAGCGTGGCCACTCCAGCAGCAGGCGCTCGACGAAGCCGCGTTCGGCGTGGTGCAGGGTGCCCTGGCGGTCGCAGACGGCCAGCGACAGGGTGTTGGCGCCGTCCAGCGCCTCGCGCAGCGCCACCAGGGCACGGATCTGGTTGGCGCCCTCGGCGGCCACCAGGTGCGGCATCAGGTGATCGAGCAGCAAACGCTCGTGGGCGGTGAAGCTGGCCGCGCCGTGGGCCCGGTAGAGGGTCAGGTGCACGCTGAGGCGGGTCTGCGAATCGATATGGATGATGCACAGGAATTCGCCGAAACCGTGGCGGGCGCCGAGCCAGCGCAGGCCCTCGGGGGCGTCGTCGGCCTGGCTGTCGATGATCACCGAGCGGCCCGGCTGGGCGTGCACCTGTTGCACGGTGATGTCCTGGTGGCGAATCGACTGCCAGTCCTGCACGTAGCCAGGCGGCAGCCTGTAGACATGGCTGCTGTGTTCGTGGGGCAAGCCGTCGACCAGCGCGGCGCGGCCCCACCAGGCCTTGTCGAACGGGATCAGCTCGCCGGCGCGTTCGAGCATGCGGTCATGGAAGCTTGGCAGCGGCTGTTCCTGGGCCAGGCGTTGCAGTTCCAGGACCAGGGCGTTGAACAGCGTGAAGCCTGGGGACGCAAGGAAATCGGACATGGGCGGTACCTGGCTGCGACGTTCTTGTTGTTGTCAGGGCCTGGGGGGAGTATCGCCAAGTGGGGAGGGGGAAGACCATCCTGCAGATGCAGGATGCGGGGACTGCTGCGCAGTCGCCGCTCATACGGGGGCATGCGATCCCTGTAGGAGCGGCCTTGCGCCGCGAAAGGGCCGCAACGCGGCCCCTGCGATGGATCAGGCGATCGCCAGGTAATGCTTCACAAAGGTCTCGCTCAGCACCTCCCACAGCACCGGCGTGCCCTTGGTCACGAACCAGGCATCCCCGGCCTTGTAGCGCGTCACCTGACCGGTGGATTCATCGGTCAGCTGGATCTCGCCGGTCACGATCACCGCCTGCTCGCTGAACGGATAGACCATGCGGAACTTGCCTTGGGTGGTGCCGAAGTAGGCGCTGCTGACCGGGTCGGTGGGGGCGCCGTGGGTCATCTTGCCGTAGCACTTGACCTCGCCTTCGAGGATGGTCGAGCCCAGGTCGGCAACGGTGCCCCAGGCGTCGAGTTCGGACAGTTGCACACCCTGGCGGACGGCGGTGAGGGTCATGGTGGTTCTCCTGGTCTTGTTCAAAAGGAATCAACGGCGGCCGTTGAAGAAGCCCGACAGCTGATGCACGGTCTTGCCGGCGGTCAGCAGCAGCGGGCGGATATGGTCCTTGCCGAGGATGCGCGCATGCTTGACCGAGCTGATCAGGTCGTAGCGGCTGGAGCCTTCGCTCATGCCTTCGGCGAGGATCTTGCAGATGATGTGGCTGGGGGTGACGCCAAAGCCCGAATAGCCCTGCACGTAGAAAGCGTTGGGGCGGTTGCTCAGGGTGCCGATCTGCGGGAACAGGTTGGCGCTGGTGGCCATCGGCCCGCCCCAGGCCAGGTCGATGCGCACATCCTTGAGGTAGGGGAAGATCTTCAGCATCAGGTTGCGGTTCCAGGCCTTCAGGTCCTTCGGGATGTGTTCCACGAACGGGGTGGCGGCGCCGAACAGCAGGCGGTTCTCGCGGGTGACGCGGTAGTAGTCGATTACCGGGCGGATGTCGCTGTAGGCGCCGCGAATCGGGCTGATGCGCTGGATGAGTTCGTCCGGCAGTGGCTCGGTCATCAGCTGGAAGGCGTAGGTGTTGACGGTGCGCGCATGCAGCTCGGGTTCGAGCTTGTTGAGGAAGCTGTCACAGGCCCACAGCAGCTTGTTGGCCTTGACCGAGCCGCGTCCGGTGCGCACGGTGATCCGCTCGCCGTAGTGCACCTCCAGGGCCGGGCTGTGCTCGAAGATCCGCGCGCCGTGGCCGGCCAGGGCCTGGGCTTCGCCGAGCAGCAGGTTCAGCGAATGCACGTGACCGCCGCCCATGTGCAGCAGGGCGCTGCTGTAGGCGTCGGAGCCGATGATCTGCTTGACCTCCGAGCCGCCGAGAAAGCGAATCTCGTCCTTGCCGTTGATCGCCTTGAAGTCCTTTTCCCAGGCGCGCAGGGTCTTTTCCTGGCGGGCGTTGAAGCCCATGTAGCCGTAGCCGTGGCAGAAGTCGGCATCGATCTGGTAGCGGGCGATGCGGTCCTTGATGATGCCGGCGCCCAGTTCGCTGATCTCGAAGATCTCGCGCAGGCCTTGCTCGCCGACGCTACTCTTGATCTTCTCCAGGTCGTGGCCAATGCCGGCCATGATCTGCCCGCCATTGCGGCCGGTGCCGCCGAAGCCCAGGTAGCGCGCCTCGAGCACGACGACGTTGGTGATGCCTTTCTCGGCCAGTTCCAGGGCGGTGTTGATGCCCGAGAAGCCGCCGCCGATCACCACGACATCGGCGTCGATGTCGCTTTCCAGGGTGGGGAAGCTGAGGTTGTACTTCTTGGTGGCGGTGTAGTACGTGGGCGTTTCGATGTTGATCATGGCGCAGCCTGGACAGTTGGAATTGTTGGACAGCAGGGCTTGCACAAGCGCTGGCGGTTACAGGCATTGAGCACCTAACGACAGGTAGGTGTCTTGCCTGGGGCTGCCAGGGTGTTGCTTCAGGCTGCCAGAAACTCCATCTCGAAAGGCATACGACGGCAGCATGACCTCCACGGGAGGTGTGGTGATCATGCGCCTCATGAATATGTTAAGTAAATTACCCCCAGCGACTGTTTTCCCTGTAGGAGCGGCGAATGGCTTGGGTACTTACTTGAAATCCCACTGCATCTGCGTGGCGATGCTCACGCCGCTGGACGACCTGACACACACGTCCAGGTAGTCGGTGAAGCGTGGCGGCACGGCGATGCCTTCTTCCAGCAACCGGCTGTTGTCGAACAGGTAGTTGAGGTCAGCAAAACCGCTGTACAGGCGCAGTGCGCGCAGCACCAGACGCGGGTTGGCCGGGCCGATGCGGGCTTCGAAGCGGCCGGCCAGCGACTTCAGGTCGTCGACATCGACCTTGCGGTAGCGCTCGCCCACTGGTTGCGCGCCATTGGCCAGGGCGAAGGCCTGGTCGATCTCGGCGAAGGTGCAGGCCGAACCGTGGCCGGCGGAGATGTGGTACAGGTCATGGCCCAGGCGCGGCTTGAGAGCCAGGCCGATCAGCGCCTCGGCGCAATAGTCGACCGGGATCACGTCGATCTGTTCGTCCAGGCCACAGGTAAAGCTTTCCAGGGCGAAGCCCATGCGGAACACCCAGAAAATGCTGCCCGACGCCTGGCAACCCAGGCTGCGATGGCCGACCACGATGGACGGCCGCGCTACCACCAGGGGCAGGGCGGGCAGCGCTTCACGCAGGCGTCGCTCGATCTCCGCCTTCGAGGCGGTGTAGTCCACCAGTTGCTGGGCCGCCTCGGGGAATTCCCAGGATTCGCTGATCGGCGACTCCCGCTGGGGGCCGCAGCACATGGCGGTGCCCACGTGCAGGAAGCGCTTCAGGCGCGTGGAGCGGCTCAGCACCTGGGCGAAGGCAAAGGTGCCCTCGACGTTCACCGGCCAGATGTTGGGGTTCTTCGAGAATGACGCCACGGCGGCGCAGTTGATTACCCGGTCGATCTGCATCAGCCGTGGGGTCTCGCGGGCCAGCCAGGCGGTGTCGAGAAAATCGCCGCAGATGATCTGCGCCTCGCTCAGTGCCAGGCCCTGGCGCTCATCGACGCCGTGTTGGCGCAGGTTGTCGCGCAGGCGCTGCAGGCCCTGGGCCGGGTTGTCGGCGCGGACCAGGAAGCACAGGGCGCTGGCCTGGCCTTCGGCGATCATCCGGGCGGCGACGGCGCCCCCGAGAAAACCTGTGGCGCCGGTCAGCAGGATACGTTCCTGCGTTGCGTTGAACGTGTCGGGCGCGCCGGTGGCTGGGGTGTTCATAGTTTTCCTCGGTAGATGTTTTGCCCGTACTACATGCCATGGAATGGATGTAAAAGTTTTGTGTACGGTGCAGTTGCAACACAATTGCATGGGGCGCGTCTTTCCTTTTAATTAAAAGGAAAGACGCTGACCAAAAAGATGAAGTGCTCGGTGTAGGGCGAACACCCCGTTGCCACGCCAGTCGTGGACCAGGGCGGCGATTGATTGTCGGTCCGTTGAAACGTGAATTCAATTAACTGTTGTGCGCGATATTAATGTTTTTAGTGAAATAATTTTAATGGGTGGTGAGTCGATGTAAATCGGTGTTATCAATATGTAAATATATTTAAAGTTGGCGCGCGGTTGACACTTTTTCACACGAAGGTTATTCACGGTGCTTCCCAGATCCCGCCGTCGCCGATGACGAAAACCCGCTGCCCGACAGTGGCCTGCACGGTGAAGCCGCCGGTGAAACTGCCGAATGCTGGCAGCAGGGTCAGGTGTTCGCTCACGCTGAAACAGGGCAGGCGCACCTGCTGTCGGCCCCGGCCACGCAAGCGATACGCAGGATGCACATGGCCCGCCAGCACGTGACGGCCTGGAAACGGGATCGGCTCGTGCTGCAGGGCGAACGGCCCGAGCAGCAGGGGCTCGGGAACGACCTCGATGCCCAGCTGCGCAGGTGGATCGCCGGCATGTCGGTCATGGTTACCGCGCACCAGCAGCATCGGCAGTGCGTGATGGCGACCGCGCCATTCGGCCAACGCCGCCAGTGTGCGAGGTGTCCTCCCCGCCGCGCTGTGCAGGAAGTCACCGAGCAGCACCAGCTGTCGACAGGCGAAGCCGCTCAGCAGGGTGTCAAGACGCTGCAGGTTTTCAGCGGTGGTGCCGCTGGGCACCGGCTGGCCCAGCGCCCGGTAACCGGCGGCCTTGCCCAGATGAAGGTCGGCGACCAGCAAGGTACGTTGCTCAGGCCACCACACTGCCTTGCCTGCGAGCAGCCAGAGTTCGCTTCCGGCCACCTGTACGACCTGGTGAACGGGGTGGGTCATGGCTCGTTGTTCCGGGCATGACGTTTCGGCCGGGGTCGGCCATCCTTGTATCGCCTCTGGGCTGCGGCTCGAGGCTGTGCACATTCCACCCGTGGCGGCGCCAGGGCCGTGCCCGTGCCGCTCGCGTCTCCGGCTGCCTCTTCCAGCTCGGCTACCATGCGCTGGATGCGGTCCGCCAGTTTTTCCGAACTGAGGCCTTCGCGGAACCGCTCCACCAGCAGCGGGAAGGCGAACGGTGTCGCGCGCCGTAGCGGCCTTACCAGCAGGCGCAGTCCGCGCAGGCGCTGCAGCGTCTGGTCCAGGCGCGTTACGTCAAGTTCCTGGCTGAGTACCTCCTGATGCGCCTGGGTGAGCAACAGGTTGTCCGGATCGTGCTGTCTGAACACATCGAAGTACAACCCGCTCGAGGCCTGCAGCTGGCGGGCACTCTTGGGCGCACCGGGATAGCCGGTGAACACCAGCCCGGCGACCCGGGCAATTTCGCGAAAGCGTCGTCGTGCCAGCTCGCCGGCGTTAAGGCTGGCGAGCACCTCAGGCAGCAGGTCGTCGCTGGCAAACAAGGCTGGGGTCAGGGCTTCGGCGTAATCAATGGCGCTGGCACAGAGCAGCTCCAGGCCGTAGTCGTTGACCGCGATCGAGAAACTCAGGGGCACATTTCGCGCCAGCCGCCAAGCCAGCAGGCTGGCGAGCCCCAGATGGACCGAGCGTCCGGCGAAGGGGTAGAGGAACAGGTGCCAGCCCTCGCGCGACTTCAACGTTTCCGCCAGCAAGGTGTCCTTGCCGGGCAACGCCGACCAGGCTTTCTGCACCTGCAGCAGGGGGCGCAGCAGCTGCATTTCCGGGCCGTCGTACACGCCCTGGTCCGCCGCATCCAGCTTGGCCAGCATGGCATCGGCCAGCTCGCCGGAAAGCGGCATGCGCCCGCCGTTCCAGCGGGGAATGGCGGCTTTGCGGCGGGTTGAGCGACGCACGTAGACCGTCATTTCGCGCACCTCCACCAGTTCCAGGGAGCGACCGGCGAACAGGAACGTATCCCCAGGGCGCAGGCGGGCAATGAAGCCTTCCTCGATGGTGCCCAGCGAGCCGCTGCCGCCTCGGCCCCAGAACTTCACCGTGAGGCTGGCGTCGCTGACGATGGTACCGACGCTCATGCGGTGACGACGCGCCAGCCGCGCGTCGGGTACCTGCCAGAGGCCGCTGGCGTCCGGCTCGGCACGGCGAAAGTCAGGGTAGGCGGTGAGCGAATGGCCGCCGTGGCGGATGAAGGCCAGCGCCCACTGCCACTGGGCGTCGGTCAACGCCCGGTACGACCAGGCTTCGCGCACCTCAGCGAGCAGCTCTTGGGCATGAAACCCATCGCCAAGCGCCATGCTCACCAGGTGCTGGACCAGCACGTCCAGCGGATGCTCGGGCGCCTGGCGCGCCTCGACCTTGCCTTCGGCCACCGCAGTGCGCGCGGCGGCGGCCTCCAGCAGCTCCAGGGCATGGGTCGGTACCAGGGTCGCCCGGGACGCTCGCCCCGGTGCGTGACCGGATCGCCCGGCGCGCTGCATCAGGCGCGCCACGCCCTTGGCCGAGCCGATCTGCAGCACCCGTTCGACCGGCAGGAAATCCACTCCAAGGTCCAGGCTTGAGGTACACACTACCGCTTTCAACTGGCCGAGCTTGAGGGCCTGCTCGACCCAGTCGCGCACCTCGCGCGACAGCGAACCATGGTGCAAAGCCAGTAACCCGGCCCAGTCGGGGCGGGCCTCGAGCAGCGCCTGGTACCAGTTTTCCGCCTGCGAGCGCGTGTTGGTGAACACCAGCGTGGTGGCGCTGCCCTCCAGCTCGGCGATGACCTGTCCGAGCATGCGCAGGCCCAGGTGGCCGGACCAGGGAAAGCGCTCGAACACAGCCGGCAGCAGGGTGTCGATGCGCAGGTCCTTGGCGGTGCGGCCTTGCACCAGCCGGCCGGCGGGCATCAGCACCTGCCGGGCGTGTTGCAAGTTGCCGAGCGTGGCCGACAACCCCCAGACCAGCAGGCCAGGTTGCCAGCGGCGCAGACGGGCGAGTGCCAGCTGCAACTGCACACCGCGCTTGTTGCCCAGCAGTTCGTGCCATTCATCCACCACCACCATGCGCAGGCTGGCGAAGGCTTCGCGAGCACTGGCCTGGGTCAGCAGCAGGGTCAGGCTTTCCGGTGTGGTGACCAGGGCGCTGGGCAGTCGCCGTCCCTGACGCGCACGTTCGGCGCTACCGGTATCGCCGGTGCGCAAGCCGACGCGCCAGTCTATCCCGAGCGCATCGAGGGGCGCCTGGAGGGCTTTTGTCGTATCGGCAGCCAGCGCGCGCATCGGCGTGATCCACAGTACCGTCAGCGGGGCCATGGCTGGTTTCCTGGCCCCACGCGTTGTCAGCGCCGCTGGCTGGGCGAAGCGATCCAGCGCGGCGAACCATACCGCATAGGTCTTGCCGGCACCGGTGGCGGCATGCAGCAGGCCCGACTCGCCCTGATCGACGGCCTGCCAGACCTCCTTCTGGAAGGCGAAGGGTTTCCAGCCTCGCTCGGCGAACCAGGTCGACGAAGGCCGTGGCCGTTTCGCCGTCACCATCAGAGCAGCCCCTGCAACGTGGCCAAGGTGTCGGCCTGTTCAATGGTCTTGTCGGTGCGCCAGCGCAGCATGCGCGGGAAGCGCACCGCAATGCCGCTCTTGTGGCGCCTGGACAGGGAGATGCCTTCGAAGCCCAGTTCGAACACCAGGGTCGGCGTGACACTGCGCACCGGCCCGAACTTCTCCACGGTGGTCTTGCGAATGATCGCATCGACCTTGCGCATTTCATCGTCGGTGAGGCCGGAATAGGCCTTGGCGAACGGAACCAGGACGCGCTCGCCCGGGGCGCTGTCGTCCCACACCGCGAAGGTGTAGTCGCTGTACAGGCTGGCGCGGCGACCATGGCCACGCTGGGCGTAGATCAGCACCGCATCGACGCTGAACGGGTCGATCTTCCATTTCCACCACACGCCGAGGTCGCGGGTGCGCCCGACGCCGTACAGCGAATCGCGGCGCTTGAGCATCATGCCTTCGACGCCGAGCTGGCGGGAGGACTCGCGCTGACGGGCCAGCGCCAGCCAGTCTTCGCCACCCAGCCTGGGCGACAGGCGCAAATGCGCGTCGCCGACTTCGTCGACGAGTTGTTCCAGCTGTGCCCGACGTTGATCCTGGCTGCGGTTGCGCCAATCCTGGCCTTGCCATTCCAGCAGGTCATAGGCCAGCAGGGCTGCCGGCAACTCCTCTAGCAGCTTCCTGCCGAGCGTCTTGCGGCCGATGCGTTGCTGCAGCAAGGCGAACGGCTGCACGCCGAACCCGTCGCCGGCGGCGTCCTTGCAGATCACCAGTTCGCCATCGAGCACCGTGCCTTCGGGCAGCGCGGCGGCCAGGTTGGCAAGCTCGGGAAAACGCTCGGTAATCAGCTCCTCGCCGCGCGACCAGAGCCAGCCACGCCCGTCGCGCTTGATCAGCTGGGCGCGGATACCGTCCCATTTCCATTCCACCAGCCAATCCTGGGCGGGCCCGAGCAAGGCCTCGAACCGCTCGACCGGCTCCTGCAGCGGATGCGCCAGGAAGAACGGGTAGGGCTGGCCGCCACGCTGGGCGTGCTCCTCGTGGGATTCAGGGGCAATCAGGGCCAGGTAGCGCTGCGGCGTCGGCCGATGCGAAAGGTCGGTATAGCCCACCATGCGCTGCGCCACACGCTTGGCGTCGACCCCGGCCAGACTGGCCAGCGCCCGGGTCACCAGCAGTTTCGAGACGCCGACGCGAAACGCGCCGGTGAGCAGCTTCAGGCTGACCATCAGGCCCTGGCGGTCAAGCAGCGCCCAAAGCTGCTGCAGGCGTTCGCCCAGTGTTTCCGGAGGCAGCCCGCGTAGCGGCAGCAACTGCTCCAGCCACCATACCAGGCTGTGCTCCGAAGCCTGGGGCGACTCGGGCAACAGCAGCGAGATTGTTTCGGCCAGGTCGCCGACCGCCTGGTAACTTTCCTCGAACAGCCACTCGGGCAACTGGCAGCGCTGAATGGCCAGCTCGCGCAGCAGACGGGTCGGCACCACTTGCCGCGGGCGTCCGCCGGCCAGGAAATAAACAGCCCAGGCGGCGTCGGCCGGTGGGGCGCTGGCGAAGTATTGCTGCAGCGCGGCAAGCTTGGCATTGCTCGAAGTCGTGGCGTCGAGCCGGGCGTAGAGGTCGGCGAAGGCTTTCATGGCGCGGGTGCCTCCAGGGTGTCGTCTTCCTCGCCGTACTCGGTGTGGAAGGCGCGGGCATCCAAGCCACGTTCACCGAGGTAACGGACCAGCACGTTGACCTGGCCGTGGGTGACCATCACCCGTTCGGCCCCGCTCTGCTCGATGGCCCAGAGCAGGCCGGGCCAGTCGGCATGGTCGGAGAGCACGAAGCCGCGGTCCACGCCGCGCCGCCTCCGGGCGCCGCGCAGCAGCATCCAGCCGCTGGCGAAGCCATCGCTGTAGTCGCCAAACCGTCGCAGCCAGGTGCTGCCGGCGGCCGACGGAGGGGCGAGTACCAATGCCTGGCGCAGCAGCGGATCGCCCCGGGCGGTCGCGGTGGCGGACAAGGTATCGGGCAGGTGTATGCCGGCCTCGCGGTAGACACGGTTCAGCGGTTCGACGGCGCCGTGCACCAGCAGCGGGCCGATACTGGCATCGATGCCATGCAGAACTCGCTGTGCCTTGCCGAAGGCATAGGCGAACAGCACGCTGGCGCGTCCGGCGGCGGCATTGGCGCGCCACCAGGTATCGATGTCGGCGAACAGGCGGGCTTGGGCTTGCCAGCGATAGATCGGCAGGCCGAAGGTCGATTCGCTGATGAAGGTGTGGCAGCGCACCGGCTCGAAGGGCTCGCAGGTACCGTCCGCCTCGACCTTGTAGTCGCCCGAGGCGACCCATACTTCGCCATGGTACTCCAGGCGCACCTGGGCCGAGCCGAGCACATGGCCGGCCGGGTGAAGGCTCAGGGTAACGCCACGGTGCTCCAGGCGGGCGCCGTAGGGCAGGGTCTGCAGGTCGATGTCTGCGCCCAGTCGGGCGCGCAGTATGCCCGCGCCGGGCGCGGCTGCCAGGTAGTGACGATTGCCCCGGTGGGCATGGTCGCCATGGGCATGGGTGATGACCGCCCGGTCCACCGGGCGCCACGGGTCGATGTAGAAATCACCGGGAGGGCAGTACAGGCCCTCGGGGCGGGCGACGATCAGCTCCATGGCGCACCTTGGCCTTGGGGGTTAAAAGCTCAGAGCGTCGGGAGACGGGACAGGTTCATTCGGGCCAACGTCCGATCTCAGGATCGACGTCGGACGTTGACCCGTCGGTCAGGCGCGGAAGAACGCCAGCAGATCCTGGTTGATGACTTGCGCGTGGGTGGTCGGCATGCCGTGGGGGTAGCCCTTGTAGGTCTTCAGGATGCCCTGGGGCAGCAACTTGGCCGACAGTGGCCCTGAATTGTCGTAGGGCACGATCTGGTCGTCGTCACCATGCATCACCAGTACCGGGACGTTGACTTTCTTCAGCGACTCGGTGAAGTCCGTCTGGGAGAATGCGACGATGCCGTCGTAGTGCGCCTGGGCGCCACCCATCATGCCCTGGCGCCACCAGTTGAGGATCACCCCCTGGTCCGCCTTGGCTCCGGGGCGGTTGTAGCCGTAGAACGGACCCGCCGGAATGTCGTGGTAGAACTGCGCCCGGTTGGCCTTGAGCTGGGCCTGCAGGTCATCGAATACCGACTTGGGCAGCCCGCCGGGGTTGCTGTCGGTCTTGACCATCAAGGGAGGAACCGCAGCGATGATCGCGGCCTTGGGCACCTTGTCTTCGGGATGGCGGGCCATGTAGTGGATCACCTCGCCGCCGCCGGTGGAGTGGCCGACATGGATCGCGCCCTCGACGCCCAGGTGCTTGACCACTGCGGCCACATCGTCGGCGTAGTGGTCCATGTCGTGGCCATCCCAGACCTGGCTCGAGCGGCCGTGGCCACGGCGGTCATGGGCGACCACGCGATAGCCCTCGGCGACGAAGAACAGCAGTTGGGCATCCCAGTCGTCGGCGCTCAGCGGCCAGCCGTGGTGGAAGAAGATCACCTGGGCGTTACGTGGTCCCCAGTCCTTGTAGAAGATTTCGACACCGTCTTTGCTTGTGACGTATCCCATTTCGCTTCTCCTTGTTTCCAGGGTGTGGAGCGGTCAGGCCGGTGATGGTTCACCTGGCCACCGGACAACTCTAGGATTAAAGTGCGCTTCAAGGTCAATGCAATTTCAAAGGTGCCGGATGAGAATAGGAGAGTTGGCCAAACTTACCGGGCTGGCCGCGTCACGCATTCGCTTCTACGAGGCCAGCGGGCTGATCAGCTCGGTCGAGCGCAAGGCCAATGGCTATCGCGACTACGACGCCGACGCGGTGTGGGTGCTGGAAATGATCACCAACGCCCAGGCTGCCGGGTTCTCGCTGGAGGAGATCCGCCAGTTGCTGCCGGCCAAGGCCAAGGGCTGGCAGCATGACGAACTGCTTGGCGGGCTCAAGCGCAAGGTCGACGAGATCGAGCGGCTGCAGGAGCGCCTGGCGCGCAACAAGGCGCAGTTGCTGCTGGTGATCGAAGGGATCGAGAGCAAGCCCGAGGGCATGCCTTGCGTGGACAACTCGCAACGGGTGCTGGAGCGGTTGCGCGAGGAGCTTGCCCAGCGTTCAAAGTTGTAGATGCCACCAGCGTGGGAGCGGGCTTTCCCCGCGATCATTCGGCACGATGCACCGCATCGCGGGGCAAGCCCGCTCCCACGCAGACCCAGTCAAATCAAGGAATCACGTTCCGTCTCAGTCGCCCGAGGCCAGCGCCGCCAGCGGCCTGGGCGCATACAGCGCGCTCTGGAACTCGGGCACATACTCGTACTTGACCATCCGCCCCAGCTGCAGATCGCGGATATAGCGCGACAGTTCGCCATCCCCCAGCACCAGCTGCGCCGAATCCCCGCTCATGCTCGAGGCATGCAGGGTCTGGCGCGAGGTGGCATAGCCATAGGCCAGCCGGCCCTGGTGGTCGAGGTTGGTGAAACTGTTGGTCACCAGGCCCGGTTCATCGGACAGCCCGTCGAGCTTCTTCGCCCTGAAGATCACATCCACCTTGCCACTCTGCGCATCGCCAATGTCGTAGATCACAGCCCGCGCATCCTCGCGGCGGTCGATCGCGGTCAGCCACTTGGGCAGGTTGTAGCCCACCACGCCGCGCACCCGCGCCAGCTCGGTATTGACCGGCAGCTTGAGCACATAACCCCAGAAATCCTTGGACATCGACTGGCCGATCAGGGAGAAGGGCCCGAAGTTCGCCTTGCCGGGTTTGCTGGTGATGATCGACAGGGCGATTTCGTTGTAGCTGTCGTTGTCGCAGTAGTCATAGGTGTAGGCGGTAAACGCCACCAGCCCGCGCCCCGGCCACACCTGCAACGGTTGCACTTGTTCCAGCACTTCGGCGGGCATCAGGGCGCGCAGGCGGTCCAGGTCGGCGGTATAGACGGCGGTGACGCGGCTGTTCCTGTAGTAGAAGTTCGGCGAATATGAGGTAAAGCCCATGTCGACCCGGGTCTTTTCCAGGCCCTTGAACCAGCTCAGGTCGATGCCCGGCGCCTCGGCCTGGATCACGGCCAGCGGCGGGTTGGAACGGTAGCGGTCGTACAGCCCGCCCTTGAGCACCGGCACCGAGCGCCCTGCAATGTCGATCTGCGTGGTTTCGGCGTGTTCAGGGAGGCCATTGGCGGCGTGGGCGACGGGCATCAGCAGGGCACTGGCCAAGGCGGTTGCGCTTGCGAGTTTCACGGTGCGGTATCTCCAGGGGTGGGTAGAGGCAGTCACTGCGCAATCACCCTAACGTTCAACCCAACTTGAGAGTCAATGCTCAAATGTTCGCCAATCCAGGGCTTGACCTTAAAGTTGGCTTCAAGGCTAACGTCTGCGCAACGCCACTTTCTCGAGGTATTGCCGATGGACGTGTTCTCCCCCCTGACCCTGCCCAATGGCGCGGTCGTCCCCAACCGCATCGCCAAGGCCGCCATGGAGGAAAACATGGCCGATGCCGACCATGCGCCTTCGGATCGGCTGATGCGCCTGTACCAGGCCTGGGCGCAGGGTGGCGCCGGACTGCTCATCAGCGGCAACGTCATGGTCGACCAGCGCGCCATGACCGGCCCCGGCGGCGTGGTGCTGGAGGATGACCGACACTTGGAGCGTTTTCGCCAGTGGGCCGCCGTTGGCCGCTCGAAGGGGGCACAGTTCTGGTTGCAGATCAACCACCCCGGCCGGCAGATGCCGGCGAGCCTCGGGCAGCAGACCTGGGCCCCCTCGGCCGTGGCGTTGGACCTGGGCAACATGTCCAGGCATTTCGCCACCCCGCGGGCGATGCCCCCGGAGATGATCGACGAGGTGATCCGGCGCTTCGCCAACTCCGCGTGGCTTGCCGAGCAGGCCGGCTTCAGCGGCGTGCAAATCCACGCGGCCCATGGCTACCTGCTCAGCCAGTTCCTTTCGCCGTTGAGCAACCAGCGCACCGACCAGTGGGGCGGCTCCCTGGACAACCGCGCGCGGCTGCTGCTGGAGATCGTCAAGGCGGTGCGCGCGGTGGTGTCGCCGGGCTTTGCTGTGGCGGTCAAGCTCAACTCGGCGGACTTCCAGCGCGGCGGCTTCAGTGCTGACGATGCCCGGCAGGTGGTGCGCCTGCTCAATGAGCTGGCGGTCGACCTGGTGGAGCTGTCCGGTGGCAGCTACGAGGCGCCGGCGATGCAGGGCCAGGCGCGGGATGGCCGCACGCTTGCGCGTGAAGCGTACTTCCTGGAGTTCGCCCGGGACATTCGCACGGTAGCGAAGATGCCGGTGATGGTCACCGGCGGTATCCGCCGTCGACCGGTCGCCGAGCAGGTGATGCAGAGCGGCGTCGAGATGGTCGGCATCGGCACCGCCCTGGCCATCGCGCCGGCCTTGCCCCGTGCGTGGCAGGCGGGGCAGGTGGTGGTGCCGGAACTGCGCCCGATCACCTGGAAGAACAAGGCGCTGGCTTCGCTGGGCAACATGGCCATGGTCAAGTTCCAGCTGCGCAGGCTGAGCGAGGCCAAGGCGCCCGAACCCGGGGTTTCGCCTTGGTGGGCACTGCTGCGCCAGCAATGGACCGATGCCATTCGCGCCAGGCAGTACCGGCGGCGCATGGCACAGGCCTGACACCCCAGGGCGCCAAGGAGATGCGATAATGGCCGCGCTATCACTAGAGGCGCACCATGCTGATCATCTCCAACAACGTGCATCTGCCGGATGCCGAGATCGAACTGACCTACATCCGCGCCCAGGGCGCCGGCGGGCAGAACGTCAACAAGGTCTCCAGCGCCGTGCACCTGCGCTTCGACATTCCGGCCTCGTCACTGCCCGCGTTCTACAAGGAGCGGCTGCTGGCGCTGCGCGACAGCCGCATTACCGGTGACGGCGTGCTGATCATCAAGGCCCAGCAGTACCGCACCCAGGAACAGAACCGCATGGACGCGCTGGAGCGTCTGGCCGAGCTGATCATCGGCGCCGGCAAGGTCGAGAAGAAGCGCCGGCCGACCAAGCCGACCCTCGGTTCGAAGACCCGCCGCCTCGACTCGAAGTCCAGGCGCGGCACGATCAAGGCGGGGCGCGGCAAGGTGGACTTCTAGTGAACTTGGCCAGGCCTGCTTTGCCTGCCTATAGCATTCACGAATAAAAAACAGGATTGAAATTACCCATTGCCCTGATGAGCAGGATCAATTTAGTGATCGGTGACAGGCTCCTTACCCTTTTCGAGGCGCATCAAGACGCCTGAAAAGAACCTTTAGGAGTACCCCATGATCCCTTTGCTCAAGCTGTTCCAACCCGGTCGCCTGCTGGTGGCGGGCAGCCTCGCCGCCAGTCTGCTGTCGCTGTCCGTGCAGGCCGCCACCCTGACCCGTGACAACGGCGCGCCGGTGGGCGACAACCAGAACTCGCAGACCGCCGGCCCCAACGGCTCGGTGCTGCTGCAGGATGTGCAGCTGCTGCAGAAGCTGCAGCGTTTCGACCGTGAGCGCATCCCCGAGCGCGTGGTGCACGCCCGCGGCACCGGCGCCCATGGCCAGTTCACCGCCAGTGCCGACATCAGCGACCTGAGCATGGCCAAGGTGTTCCGCCCCGGCGAGAAGACCCCGGTGTTCGTGCGCTTTTCCTCGGTGGTGCACGGCAACCACTCGCCGGAAACCCTGCGTGACCCGCGCGGTTTCGCCACCAAGTTCTACACCGCCGACGGCAACTGGGACCTGGTCGGCAACAACTTCCCGACCTTCTTCATCCGCGACGCGATCAAGTTCCCGGACATGGTCCACGCCTTCAAGCCGGACCCGCGCAACAACCTCGATGACGATTCGCGCCGCTTCGACTTCTTCTCCCATGTACCGGAAGCCACCCGCACCCTGACCCTGCTGTACTCCAACGAAGGCACGCCGGCCAGCTACCGCGAGATGGACGGCAACAGCGTGCACGCCTACAAGCTGGTCAACGCCAAGGGCCAGGTGCACTACGTCAAGTTCCACTGGAAGAGCCTGCAAGGGCAGAAGAACCTCGACCCGAAACAGGTCGCCGAGGTCCAGAGCCGCGACTACAGCCATATGACCCACGACCTGGTCAGTGCGATCAACCAGGGCAAGCTGCCGAAATGGGACCTGTACATCCAGGTGCTCAAGCCCGAGGAGCTGGCCAAGTTCGACTTCGACCCGCTGGACGCGACAAGATCTGGCCCGACGTGCCGGAGCGCAAGATCGGCCAGATGGTGCTGGACCGCAACGTCGACAACTTCTTCCAGGAGACCGAGCAGGTGGCCATGGCGCCGTCGAACCTGGTACCGGGCATCGAGCCATCCGAGGATCGCCTGCTCCAGGGGCGCCTGTTCGCCTACGCCGATACCCAGATGTACCGGGTCGGCGCCAATGGCCTGAGCCTGCCGGTGAACCGCCCGCGTGCCGAGGTCAACACCGTCAACCAGGATGGCGCGATGAACGCCGGGCACACCGACAGCGGCGTGAACTACCAGCCGAGCCGCCGCCAGCCGCGTGACGAGCAGGCCGACGCGCGTTACGTGCAGACCCCGCTGAGCGGCAGCACCCAGCAGGCGAAGATCCAGCGCGAGCAGAACTTCAAGCAGGCGGGCGAGCTGTTCCGTTCCTACGGCAAGAAGGACCAGGCCGACCTGATCAACAGCCTCGGCCAGGCACTGGCGACGGCGGATGAGCAGAGCCGCTACATCATGCTGTCGTTCTTCTACAAGGCGGATGCGGACTACGGGGCTGGCCTGGCCAAGGTGGCCAAGGCCGACCTCGAGCGGGTCCGGGAGTTGGCGGCGAAGCTCAAGGACTGAACGGCCATTGCTGCGCAGGTCCTTTGATTTGAAGCTGCAAAGCAGAACGAATTGTGTACTACGTGCCATGTATGAAAACGCTTTTGATCATATATTTCAGGACTTCTTGCAGGTTTTGTACGATATTTTCGCTAAATAGTATGATTTGAAAGCGCTCCGTCTTCCCGACGCATGGTGCACGTGCATGCTCGACGTCGAACGCTTTCGCACCGTGCATCACTCAGGCTCGAAGATCACATGGCACTGTATCTCAGGCTCAGGATGGAGCCTGAGATACAGCGGTCAATCGGCCGCGCTCAGGAGGCCGATGCAGCTAATTACAACTGCACCCGCCGAAGCCTGCCAGTCAACGGCACCACCTCGCCTCCCGGTGTAGGCAGTGCCCGCCCCACCAGCCCCATGCCTTCGCTCACCAGCACCGCATCCTTTACCAGGCACAAGTTGGAAGGGGTGTCCAGGTCACGGGCTAGCACGGTCACCTGCTGCGTTTGCAGATTGCAATGCAGGAGCCGTCCGCTGAAACGGGTAAAACCGCCATGCCGCGGTTCGCCTTGCCAGTCGGGTGTCAAGGGTTGCTGCAGGCTGTCGCAGAGCTCCAGCACCAGCAGGTTGCCGTCGCGGTCCAGCGCCAGGCCGGTGGGCAGCTGCAGGCCAGCGATCACGATGTCGATCCGGCCACTGTCCGGCCAAACCCGGATCACCTGGCCGGCCTTGTCGGCGAAGTCGATGCCCCGGCGACCTGGATCATCGTGCAGCTCGCCGGAGAACAGGCTGATCAGCACCGCGTCGGTGGCCGGCTCGTACACCAGCGTGACAGGCACGGCCTCCTGGCCTTGGTCCAGTTCGGGCAATGCCACCAGCACATGCTCCTGCTGGCCGTCGGCGAACTCCACCAACTGGTTGCTATCGGGCTTCACCGCCAGCCAACTGCAGCGGGTCGGGTGGTAGCACAGCGCATTGAGGTTGCCGTGGCTGTGAAACACCGGCTCGGGCGGCGTGAACCGCAGGTCCAGCAACCGCGAGCCGCCGACGTAGTCGGTCTGGCTGGCCAGGCAACGGCCATCACCGCAGGCGATATCCGACAGGCCCATGATTTCGTCGCGCCACATGCGTGCCTGCATGTTCATGGCGCGAAAACCCTGGGCCACGGTTTCCCGGGGCAGGTAGACGCCGGGAGCGCGCGGGTCCGGTCGCAGTTGGCTGATGCGGCCGCTGAAGGCCTGCTCGGCCAGGCCCGAGCCGGCTTCGGCCAGCAGCAGGCTACCGTCGGCCAGCAGGCAGACGCCGCGTGGGTTGAGCAGGCCCTCGGCGATGAACGTGCTGGACCGCAGGGTTTCATCAGGATGTATCGGGACAAGCACAGGCATGGGAACGCTCCGTCAACAAGGGGTCAGTGCGGCTGCTGTGGCGGTTGCCAAGGCTCACCGGTCAGATAGGCACGCAGCAGCGCCCGCTGGCTGGGCGACATCGAGCGCACCACCGGCATGAACAGCGTGGTGTTCTTGTAGGCATCCGCGGTGCGGGCGAGGATCGGTGCCTTGGCGGCCATGATCGCGTCGGGCTGGTTCAGCGGGACGTAGCGGGACATGGCGGGGAAGGCCAGGTAGTGGAACCGCAGCACGTTGGGGTACACCTGCTGCCAGGTGACACGGCTGCCCCTGGGGATGCCGAAGTCGGTCTGGGCGAATTTGCGGAAATTGGTGAAGTAGCCGCCGGCGGCCAGGCCGTTGACGCTGTAGCTCAGGGCGACGAAACCGGCCTGCCCAGAGGTGCCGGGCCTTACCTTGACGGGCACGCTGACCGTGAGCTGGCCGGGGTTGACGGGCAGCGAGTCGGGAACATCGAGGAAGTCCCAGTTCTGCGGCGAGCCGTATGACGGGCCCGAGGGCGCGGTGCCAAGGTTGATCTTGCAGGGCGTGGTCACCGGACCGCCCAGGTAGCGGACCTGCAAAGTGATCGACAGGCCATTGGGGTAGTCCTCGGTGTAGACGTTGCGCTGGTCGGCGTAGACCCGATAGACCGACTCGCACGCATGCAGCAGGGTGCCGGCGACCGCGCCGGGCGCATCGACGTGCAGGACCGAGGATTTCGCTGCCTGTTGCTGGCTGGGGTTGAGCGGCAGGTCGACGATGCCGCCATACACGTAGTAGTTGAACAGTGGATTGCTGTTCGGGTCGAGGGTGGCCAAGGGAACCGCGCCGGCGGTGAGGGTGACCGGCCCGTAGTTGGCGTTGGGCCCGATGGGGCTGGTGATGTCATCGCGCACGGCCCTGAAGGTCTGCTTCGGAATCAGGTTGACCATGTCGATGCTCAGCAGGCCATTGCCGCCCAGCTCGGCATAGGCCGTACTGCCGGTGCTCTGGTTCACCAGCTGGCGACCGGGCTGGCAATTGAGCGGTTCATTGGCGAAGGCCGGGGCCAGGGTGCCGATGACCCGGCCGATGCTCGGGTTGGGGGTATAGCGACCGGCGGCGTAATCGGCGTCCAGTTGCGCTGTAGTCATGGCCGGGCACATCTCGAACATCACGAAGCGCAGCACGATCCCGGTCGCCCCGGGCGCCTGGATGATCGCGCGCAGGCCGGGGCTGTTGCGGTTCCAGCTGACGATGCTGCTGAGTGGGAAGGTCAGCTGGAAGGTGCCGCTCAGGCGGAACGAGCCTGGTGCATCCATGGACGTGGGCAGCAGCACGCGCTTCTTCACATCCAGGCTGCTGCAGACGGTGTTGCCGTGGATCAGCAGCTGGATATTGCTGCTGGCGCCGATCTGCAGGCCACCGACGAATATCTGCGTGGTGGTGGTCGAGGTCGGGTCCAGGTCCACCATCATCGGCCCGGAGACCGGCGCCTGCCCGGTCACCGGGTCCACCGAGCCGAGCAGGTACACCGGCTGCCCCACCAGGTCGCCGGTGGTGCCGACATTGCCCGGGCTGCCCTGGGAACTGATCACGGCGCTCTGCAGGTCGACGACATGCTGCCCGTAGTGGTTCCAGCCGCCGGCGGTGTAGTAATCACCCGTCGGGGCATTGAGCATCGCGTTCAACTGATCGTCGGTGAAGGACTGGGCACCCGGGGCCAGGGTCGAGGTGGTCAGGTCGAAGATCGGCCACTCATCGTTGTCCTCGTAGGGGATGGTGGGCGAGTTGTTCGGCAGGCTGACATCGGTACGGATGCCACCCCAGAAGTTCAGGCGTGGGCCATTTAGGATGCTCATGGTTCAATCCTCGTCCTTGATGGGTTTGCCCAGGGGGGAATGGGCGAATTTGAACAGGTAGGAGTAGTCGGACTTGTAGGGGCTCTTCACCGGCGTCGCCATGGAGTGGCAGTTCATGCAGCTGCTGTTGGGCTGGATGTAGCTTTCCATGGTGACGTTGGCCGACAACGCGGGCGTCGGCTGGCCCAGCGGGTTGCCGGGGTTGTCGGGCATCAGCGGGCGTTGGGTGGTGATCAACTGGTAGTACTTCAGCACGCTGCGTTGCAGCCCTGGAGCGGCGCGGTAGCTGGCGTTGACCTGCTGGGTGATGTCGGCGATCGGGGTGACCCGGTTCAGCGGGTTCGGGGTCTTGAAGGTGGTGCCGGGACGGGGCACGCAGACCAGCTGCGTACCCTGGGTTTGCCAGTTGCAGGGCGACTGGTTGAGGCTGGCGGCGGGCGCTGCGGGGTTGAAGTAGGCGTAGGCGGTGCCAGGCACCGGCTGGTCCACCCACTGGCCGTTCACCAGCGCCTTGGGTGGCACGTTGTCGACCTGCTCGAAGGTCGACCAGATCCACTGCGGATAACCCTTGGCCTTGGTGATGACGTGCAGGCCCACCAGCCCGAGGAAGGCTTCGGTGACCCCGTTGCGCCGGCCCTGGTCGTCGAAGGTGGCGATCCGCGCCAGCATGGTCAGGTAGCGGCTGGCGTTGTCCCGGGGTCCGAGGATGCGCCAGCTCGACTTGATCTCGATGACCCCGTAGGGGAACTGGATGTTGCGCGCCCGGGAGACGATATCGGCGTTATAGAAGCGGTTGCCGACGATGTAGTTGTAGGACGCCTCGTTGGCCGAGATGTCGTAGTAGGTCGGGTTGCCGGCCTGGTCGATCAGCCAGCCGCCGACGGCCTGGTCGATGGCGTTGACCAGCGAGCTGTTCTTCAGCGCGGCGATGTTGATGATGCCCAGGCTTCGAGGGCCCAGCGGGCTGTTCCAGGGGCCCGGATCGGCGCCGCCCGGCAGGAAGATCTCGTCAACGGTCTTGTAGGTCTGCCAGACGGTGTAGCCGGCGTCCCCGGGTTGCCGGGTGCAGTCCGGATTGCCGCGTCGGCGGTCCTGGGCGGGCCAGTTCAGGGCAATGAACAGTTGCCAGCTGTACTGGTCGAACTGCGCCTGGCCGGCCGTGGGGGCCGGCGCACTGGCCGGTGGCTGGCAGTTGAGCTGGGTGGCCAGGGGCGCTGGCAAGGCCTGTTCCCTGGCCAGCGCCGGCAGGCAGGCCAGGCCCAGCAGCAGCACGGAAAAACGCATCATCGGTTTCATGGCGATCCCTCGCATTGCTCAAGGTTTGCGTTGCATCAGCTGGTTCCACTGCGCCTTCTGGCCGTTGCTTTGCGCGGCGGGTGGCTCGAACAGCTGGCAGGGCGGCGGGTTTGCCGGGCACATGGCGGCGACACGCGCCCAGGTCTGGGCCGGGTCGGGCTTGACCATGCGAAAACCGGTGTAGTTCTGGCTGACGATCGGCGCATTGGCGACGCTGGCGTCCCCGGAAAAGTAGAACGACTGCGGTTGCCGGTAGGGCGGTTGTCCCGAGGCTTTGCGGTAGAAGGCATAACCGAACAGGATCGGCCCCTGGGGCGAGTCCAGGTCCAGGGCGTAGGCCTGCACGCTGGCGCCCAGGTGCTGGCTGCGCGCGGCGCTGTAGGGCAGGTGCTTGATGAAGTCCTGGCGCGGCGGATGGTTCATCGGCGAGAACAGGCAGCAGGCCGGCATGTCCTTGGGGCGGTCCTGCGGGTAGGTCAGGAAGTACGCCTTGTTGCCCAGCGAGACGAACGAGCAGGTGTAATTGTTGTTGCGGATCGGGAAGATCGGCAGGCAGTACTTCTCGTAGTGCTCCATCATGGCGCCGAAGCCGTCGCCGTCCGGCGGAATGTAGGTGGTGTCGTAGTAGCTGGTGCCGCGAGAGACCGTGTAGTCCGCCGGACTCAGGGTGGCGGGCGGGTTGCTGTAGGGCGGCGGGTTGTTCTGGTAGTTGCGCATGACCCGGTACATGGTCCAGTCGCTGATCCAGTACGCCGGAAAGAACGGATCGGACGGGTCGCTGGCCGTGCGCTTGGCGATGCAATTGCCGTTGCTCGCATCGCAGCCCAGGGAGTTGTGCACCCCCATGGTGAAGTAGACGGCGCTGTCGTCCGCCTGGGCGACCAGCGCAGGGCACAGCAGCAGGATCAGCAGCAACAGTCGGTCGAGGATGCGCTTGTTCATTGGACACTCCTGTGAAGTATGCCGGGTGACAGCCCCGTCACCCGGCGGTCCTTGTGGTCAAGCCTGCGGGTAGTCGCTCATGCTCAGCGGGATGGGCGGGTAGTTGCGTTTCACCAGGGCCTGCGCCCAGAGCTCCAGCACCGCCCGGCGGCTTTGCGGCATGTCGCGGGTGATCGGCATCGCCAGGGTGCTCTCTTCCTGGTACTGCTTGCTGATCAGCACGATGAGCTGGTCCACGGCGCCTTCTATGCGCGCCAGCGAGTTCAGCGGCATGTACTTGTTCATGATCGGGTACATGTAGAAGAACGGCTGCAGGATGAACGGGTAGATGAAGCGCTGCCAGATCTGCTGGCCGGCATCCTGCTGCTGGTAGACCAGGTTCCAGGCATCGACGAACGCCTGCTGCATGTCCGGCTCCTGCGGCAGCACGCGCAGCGGCGCCAGGAAGTCGGTATAGGCCTGTGACAACTTGAAGCTGAACGGAACCTGCGGCGCCTGCCCGCCCTCATGCACGAAGAAGCGCAGGGTCGGGAAGCCGGGTGCCACGGCCTTGACGGTCAGCAGGGCAATCCCGTTGGCGTCGGTGGTGATCTGCGTGGTGCTGTACTGCACGTTGCCCTTTGGCTCATCCTTCAGCGAGCCCTGGCCCTGGATGGGGTTGGCGAACGCCAGGCTGGGACTCAGGGCCACCGAGCCTGGCGTGGGCAGGTACTGCTGGTAGCTCACCGGCTTCATGCCGACGGTCGAGTCGGCGGGGTGGATCGCTGTGAGCCGACGCCCCGTGCCTTCGCTCAGCTGGCGGGTGAGTGACGGCGTACCGACAAACTGTGGCAGGTTGGGAGTATTGTTGGCGCGGTTGTCCGGATCGTCGAAAAACAGCGTGAAATCAGCCTGGTTGCTGAACGCCAGGTAGTAGTCGGTGGTGCACATCATGTAGGCGTTGTTGTACTCGGCCACCGTCAGCACGGTGCCGGCCGGCGCGGGCAGGCCGTCGTACTGCACCATGATCTGCAAGGTCTTGCTGTCGCCGACGTCGATGAAGCTGGCACTCTCGACCACCTCGGCGGTCCACATCTGCTGGGTCGCCGCCTGCACAGGCGTCGCGCCTTGCTGCTGCAGCTCCAGCGCGCCGCTTTGCAGCTGTTTTTGCGCCTCGGCGCTCAGCGGCAGGTCGAGAATCCCTGAGCGTTTGTCAAAGGCTGCCTGCTGGTAGTCGTCGTAGCCGAAACTGGCCAGCGGCGTGAACTGCCCGCCTTGGCGTATCCCCAGCTGGTAGTTGCCAGCGTTGAACTTCGCCGCTACCGGTATCTTGGCCTGGGCATCAAGCGCATAGCTGGGGAACCCGTTGAGCAGGTCCAGAGACAGGGTGTTGTCATGCACCTGCGCAGAGATCACGCCCAATGTCATGGCTTTGAAATCCACGCCGTCCTTCTGCAACTGCACCGGCGTGCAAGGAACCAGCCGCCGCCCGGCCGGCGCCGTGGGAAACTCGTCGTCGAACCACAAGCCCAGGGTGCCCGCGGTACGGCTGTAGGCAGGGTTGAAGAAGATGCTGCCGACATTGTCCAGGCCCTTCTGGTACATCTGCTGAACATTGGCCAGATCCGCCGGTGTGGTGGAATGGGTATTGATGGGCGGTTGGTCGTTGAAGACACCGTTCTTGTCGTAGCAGGTCAGGTAGGTGGAGAAGCGGAACATCAGCCCCTTGGCGTTCTGCTGTTCCATTTGTTGCTGCAGGTTCTGCAGCAGTTGCGAGTTGCCGATCACCCAGCTCAGGTTCTCTTTCGGGAAGCAGGTCTGCCAGGTGGTGGTCACGTAGATCAGGCCACCCAGGCTTGCCCAGTTGAAGTTCAGGAAACGGTCGAGCATGCGGTGCTGGCGCTTGAGGGTCAGGCCGCACTGGGCATCGCCCAGCACCAGCCGGTCGAAATACAGCGCCGTGAAGGTGTTCTGCCAAGGGCTGACGTCGACGAAGCGGGCCGGGGTGGGCGCGTCGCTGCCGAACGGGTTGCCGAACAGGTTGTAGGTCTGGTTGATCAACGGGTCCTGGCTGACGTAACCCCCGCCGGGCAGTTCACCGCCGGTGATGACGGAGGCCGTCGCCGGGATGGTGGGGTCGGTTGGGGTGTAGTTGACCGTGCCGCAGGCGTTGTCACCGAACAGGTTCCATTCGCCGGGGATCATCACACTGGGGTTCTGCGCGACGTTGCCCGGCACCTGGGTGACATACTCGGGGGCCTCGAGCAGAATCTGCGGGGCGATCACCCACGGCATCAGCTTGCTGGCGGCATTCGCCGGGTTGATCCCGTAGTACTCGAGGAAGCGCCAGTTCAGGCGCATCTTCGAGGCGTCGTAGAGTGGAAACATGTCGTTGTTGTTGGCGGTCGGCGGGTTCCAGTACATGTGGCCGCCCAGGTAGATGCGCGGAAAGTTCAGTACGCTCATGTCTTGCTCCTTAGCGTTGCCACTGGGCGCGTTTCAGCGACCAGACAAAGTCCAGTTTGTTGTATCCGGCGAATTCGGACGCCGGTACCGGGGCCGTGGGGTAGACGATGCCGTCCTGCTGCTTCTGGGCGAAGTTGAAGTAGCCCTTGGTCTTGGAGTACGCCGCCGTGCCGTGGCAGGCGAAGCAGGACGACTGGCTCTGGAAGGCCGACTCGAGCTGGGAGTTGGCGAGCAGGGTCGGATTGGTCTCGGACTGGGTGCCGATCAGTTCGTACTGGGCAAGCTGCGGGTACTGCGCCTGGAAGGCGGTATTGGCCGTCTGCGCCGCCGGCGTCGGCCCGGTGCTGTTGCTCATCGGGGTGGGCGGAATCGCGTTGGTCACGGTGTACTTGCCGTTGTTGCGATTCTCGAAGGTGGTCCAGACCCATTGCGGGTTCAGCTTGTTGACCACGTGCAGGCCGCTGAGCGCGGCGTAGCCGACCTGGTATTGGCCGTTGTCCTGCTGGTAGTAAGCCTGGGCGATGTAGTAGCCATCGTCTTGCAGTTGCTGCTGGTAGCTCGGGTCGTTGCCGATCCACAGCCAGGCGGCCTTGAGCTCCCAGGCGGTGGAGGGAAAGTCCAGGTTGCTGGTCAAGGCGGCCTGGCCGTTTACGTTGTACACCTGTTTCTGCACGATGTAGTCGAAGGTGTCCTCGCCCATTAACAATTGGAAGCGCACCGGCTGGCCCTGTTGCGCGGTCGGTACCGCGCCGCCCATCTCGAGGATCAGGCCATCCACCTGCTGGACGGCGTTGAGGTTATGGAACGTGCGGTTGAGGTCCAGGCCCTGTGCTTGGGCCGCCAGCAACACCGGAGCCGGCACCGGCTGGCTCTGTCCCCAGGGCAGCGGCGCGGCGCCATTGCTCAGGTAGACCTGATCCGAAGGCTTGAGGGTTTCCCAGACCCGGTTGGGGCTGTTGGACTCGACCGGCTGGTTCAGGCAGACGAACCAGTTCCAGCTCATGGTTTCAGGCCCCTGGGCGAACGCCTGGCGGGCCTGGTCGACGTTGCCGCCGAACTGCATGAACTGATTGCAATCGAAGCTGTTGGTGCCCTCGGCCTGGACCAGTCCGGCCAGTGCGCTGAGGACGGTTATTGAGAGGGCTCGCCGCATGTGTGCTCCTTGGCATTGGCCAGTTCGGTGTAGGGGTGCCCCAGGAAATGCTGCAGGAGCAGTTGTTTCACCGCCGTTGCCGCAAGGCGCTGCGGCAACGGCAGGTCACAATTGGTGATGAGCAGCGGGCCTTCCCGCTCACTGGCGGGCAGCCGGCCATGGCTGCCGCGCACCAGCGTGGTGTCCAGCGGGATGAGGTCCATGTAGTAACGAAAGCCGAGCTTTTTCTGCAGCAGGCGGCGCGCCACCCTCAAGCGGGGGAAGCGGATGGCCGGGTCGATGAACAGCTCCAGCGGGTCGTAGCCAGGCTTGCGATGGATGTCCACGGTGCGGGCGAAGTCCGGTGCCTTGCGCGCGTCGAGCCAGTAGTGATAGTCGAACCAGTGACCGGCGGCGGCCACTGCCACCAGCTCGCCGCTGCGCGGGTGGTCCAGCTGCCAGGCCCGCTGCTCGGTCTTGTCCAGTACCCGCTCGATGCCGGGTTGGCGCTGCAACAGTGCCTTGACCCTGGCGATGTCCACGGACTGGCGCACATAGATGTGTGCGATCTGGTGATCGACGACGGCGAAGGCATCGCTGGCGCCGGGGTCGAGCAGTTCCCAGGTCAATGACTGACGCACCTGCAGCAGGCCTTCGGTACGCAGCAGGCGATTGATGGACACCGATTGGCTGACCGCCTCGATGCCGTATTCGGACAGCAGCATTACCGCCGCGCCCTGTTCCTCGGCCAAGCGCAGCAGGCGGCCGACCTCGTGGTCGATGGCCCGCACCTCGTCGGCGATCGACGGATGATCCGGCCCCAGCCGTTGCAGGCAGTAGTCCAGGTGCGGCAGGTAGACCAGTTGCAGGTCCGGTTGATCGAGTTGGAACTCGGCGATGGCGCAGTCGACGATCCAGCGGCTGGAGGCAATGCCGGCGGCCGGCCCCCAGAACGCCGGGAACGGAAACGCGCCGATCTGCGCCTCGATCCGCGCATGCAACGTTGCCGGTGACGAGTACAGCCCGAAAAGCTTGCGGCCATCGGCCGGGTAGTGCGGGCGCGGGGTGATGGCGGCGTCCACGTCCGCATACATGTTGTACCACCAGAACAACTGGCTGCAGCGAAAGCCCGGCAGCTCGCGCTTGAGCGTCTGCCAGACCTTCTCGCCCTGGATCAGGGCGTTGGGCTGCAACCAGAAGCGCACCTCGGCCTGGTCGCGAAAATACCAGCCGTTGCCGACGATGCCGTGCTCGGCCGGTGGCAGGCCGGTGAGGATCGAGGCCTGCACGGTGGAAGTGACGGCGGGAAACACCGGTTTCAGGCTGGCCATCCTGGCCGATTGCAGCAACCGGTTGATGTGCGGTGTTGCCGCGCCGAGCAGCGCGGGCGTCAGGCCGACCACGTTGATCAGCAGCAACGGTTGACGTGGCGAGTCAGAGGGCATCGGCATGTACCTCCCGAACCTGGGGTCGCAGCAGGCGGCGCTGGCGCAGTTGGTCCTCGACCCAACGCAGCTCGTCGCGGATGCCCCGGTGCTGGGCCTGTTCGTCGCCGGGTCGCACTGGCGCGGGCAGTACGCCCCAGCTGTAGGTCTCCACCTCAAGCACCGGGCGCGCATCCTCGTGCGCGGCCAGGAAATCGAAGGTCTGCGCCAGGGCCATCTGGCTGCCGCCGAGTTCGGGCAGCAGCAGGTGTTCGCTGAACAGCGGAATGTGGAAATGAACCCTCAGCTCCGGGTAGCGCCCAGGCTGCGACGCACAGGCGGCAAGCGCGGCCGGCAGGTCCGCCCAGCACTGGATGCGGCCCCGGACGTCGCGCGCCTGCACCTGGTGCAGGTAGGTGGCTTCGGCAAAGCTGCCCAGCACGTCGAGAACCTGAGCGCAGCGGCTCGGGTCGTCGGTCGGCAGGCGGCAGATCATCGCGTTCGACAGCTGGATCTTGCCGATGGGCACCCCGGCCTGGCGCAGGCTTTCCAGAGACCGCCGGCAGTCCTCGAACATCACAGCCTGGTGACAGACGTCGAAGCACAGCGCCAGGTACTCATGATGCGGGTCGCCGGCTTGCCAGTGGCGGAAGAAGGCGATGGCCTGGTCGGTGGTCTGCAGCACGCAGTCCGGCTCCATTTCCAGGCACATCACGATCTTCCTGCCGGTTTCCTGGTGCAGCCGGGCCAGTGCCGCCGTGAGCTGGCGCAGGTGCTCCTCGGCCTGGTGCTGCAGCGTCGGGCTCCAGTGGGCGGCGTAGCCCAGCGGCACGCTGGAGATCGCCCCCTGCGGGCACTCCGGCGGCAGGGCCTCGGCCAGCAGCCGCGCCAGGTCCAGGCTGTAGGCCAGCCGTTGCGGCTCGGCCCAGCTGGGCAGGTAGACGGCCGCCTTCACCGCGCCCTCATGGAACTGTCCATAGGGGAAGCCGTTGAGTGAAGTCAGGCGTAGCCCGCTGCGCCGCAGCAGATCGAAAAACGCCCGCCGTTTCGGCGGCTCCCGCAGTTCGCTTGCGGCTGCCGCGCTGATCCACAGCCCGCTGTCCTGCTGGTCGAGCCCGCGCAGCCTGCGCACGCCCTGGAAGTGCCGGTCGATGGCGACGCGCAGCGCGGCCAGGTCGCGTGCCGGATGCACATTGGCGCAGTAGCCGAGCTGTGCGACGGTCCAACCCCGGGCAGCGGTCATTTGATCACCGGATCCTGGCCACGCAGGGCCGAGTTTTCCTGCCAGCGGCGGCGCTGGTCGATAGGCAGCGGCGTGGCGACCTGGGCCTTGTCCAGCTGGCCGCTCTGGGCGAAGAAGTCCACCGGGTTGTGGAACAGTACCTGTTCCACCTGGGCCTCGCTGAAACCGGCGGCCAGCATGGCCTGACCGGTCTTGGGTACCTTCAGCGGATCGCTGATGCCCCAGTCGGCGGCGCTGTTGACCACCATCTTCTCGGTGCCGTACTCCTTGAGCAGGGCCACCATGCGCTGCTCCGACATCTTGGTGTTGGGGTAGATGGAGTGGCCGCGCCAGCAGTCGCTGTCCAGCACCAGCGGCAGGGTCAGTTCGTTGAGGTGGTCGATGATCACCAGGTGCTCGGCAATCCCCACTTCGCGAATCACCGCCAGGGTGCGCTTGGTACCGCCGATCTTGTCGCGGTGCGGGGTGTGTACAAGCACCGGCAGGTTGAACTGCCGGGCCAGTTCCAGCTGGAGCGCGAGAAAGCGATCCTCCTCGGGCGTGATGTCGTCGTAGCCGATCTCGCCGACGGCAACCACGCCGTCCTTGACCAGGTAGCGCGGCAGAATCTCCAGCACTTCGTTGGCCACCGACAGGTCGTTGGCCTCCTTGGGATTCAGGCCGATGGTGCAGAAATGATGGATGCCGAACATGCTGGCGCGAAAGCGTTCCCAGCCCAGCAGGGTATCGAAGTAGTCGACGAAACTGCCGACGCTGGTACGGGCCTGACCTTGCCAGAACGCCGGCTCGATCACCCCGGTGATACCGGCGGCGGCCATGTTCTGGTAGTCGTCGGTGGTGCGACTGACCATGTGGATATGCGGGTCGAAATACTTGGGCATGGTAAATCCTCGTCAGGGGAAGGCATCAGGTCTCGCGGCGGTCGGCCAGGTGGTCATGCCACGCCGACGGCAGGCGTTCTTGCTGGTGAAGGCCAAGCAGGCGCTGGCGTTGCGCCGGGCTGAGCAGGTCGAAGGCGATGGCCAGGTGCAAACCGGGCGAAACCGTGCGTGCTGCCGCAAGCTGTTCGTCCAGCAGGTCGAGGGCCAGCTGGTTCAAACAGACGCCGTGACGCTGCGCCAGGCCGACCAGCCGCCGCACGTCCAGCCCCATGCCGAGCGTTTTGAGCACCAGTTGGTGAAAGGCACGCTCCGGGTAGTGGCGGGATGGGTAGGGGGTGTCCAGGGCAAGGGCGGCGAATACCTCGCTGTTGCTGGTGCGCCCGGCCTGCAAGGCCAGCGGGACGCACAGTCCCGAGCTGTCGATCCAGTCCAAGGCCTTGAGCAGCGCGACCTTTTCCTGATCGTCGCCCCACAGGAACAGTTGGCGCAGCAAGGGCAACTGGTTGGCCTGGGGCTGCTCCCCGAGAACCTGGGCCAGCAACAGGGCGCGCGCCAGCTGCAGCTGGCTGCAATGCTCATCGTCACGCATGGCCCGTTCGCGGATCCGGCGTTTGCACTGGCCGCTGAGCAGTGCCGCGGTATTGGCATCCGGTGACTGCCCGAGGCGCTCTTGGGCCTCGTGCCACCATTGCAACTCGGTCGGTTCGAGCTGCGCGGCCAGGGCCTGGTGCCGTACGGCCAGGCAGTCGTGGCGCATCTTGAGCGCCGCCGTTGTCGACGTAGCGATATCACTGTTCATGTCGGTTTGATCCAGCGCTGTAGGTGTGGAAGCAGGAAGAACACCAGGACGCACAGCAGGCTGCCCAGGGGCTGGTCGGCCACTGCCAGCACCAGGGCATCGAACAGCGGCAGGGCCGCCAGCCCCGCGCCGATGAAGGCGCGCACCTGGCGGCGGCGCGGATCGGCCAGGTGCAGCCAGTAGTGCCAGCCCAGCCAGCCCAGCCACAGCAGCAGCACCGGCCAGAACCACAGGGTGTCGGCGTAGGCCGCCAGGGCCAGGGGGCTCAGCATCAACACCAGCGGCAGGCGGCTGAGCAGTTGGTTGAGGTGCTCCTGGCGCGCCAGGTAGGTCAGGCCGCTGATGTACACGCCAAGCAGCAAGGCGCACAGCCAGATGGGCTGGGCCGGCATCGCCAGGCTGGCCGCCGCGGTGAGGTAGAGGGCCGAGCGGCAGGCGCCCATCAACCAGACGCTGTGGGCGTATTTCTTGTGCAGCAGGTTGTAGCCGAGGATGCAGCCCACCAGCAGGGTGACGCTGGCCAGCAGCCAATGCGGTTGCTCGATCAACCGGCTCAGCCCCAGGGCTGCGGCTGCGGCCAGCAGCAATGCCAGCCAGGTGGCCAGGCGCACCTGACGGCGGCTTACCAAGCCCAGGGTGATGGGCCTTGGGTTGTGATGCTGCAGGTCCCAGTCGGCGTCCAGCAAGTCGTTGAGCAGCATGCCCGCCAGGTACAGCAGCGACAGCATGGCCAGCAGCAGGATCCACACCAGCGACGAGGGCGGTGCCAGGGCCCCGGCGCTGCTGGCCAACAGTGCAGCGGCCAGGGTGTTGGTCCATACCGTGGGCAGGTTGGAAACGCGGCCGACGGTCATCCAGGTCTTCATCTGGCTCATTGCGCACAGCCCTCGCCGAGGGCGAGCAGATTGCCGCGATAGCTAGCGAGGCGCAGCAGCGCCTGTTCCATCAGGCCGTCGTCGATCTCGTGGAGGTCGACCGAGGCGCCGATGCCGCTGAGCATGGGGATGGACAGCTGGCCGCCCAGATGCTGGCGGAACTCCTCCAGCCCCAGCAGCACCCGCGAACGTCCCTGGTCATCCTTCAGGTTCAGCTCCGCAGGGCACAGGTTGAAGCCGAGCCTGAGCAACAGGCTCAAGATCCGCTCGCTGTCGGCATCGCCCAACAGCCCCAGGGCATTGGCATACAACCCGTCCAGGGCCATGCCCACCGCCACGGCCTCGCCATGACGCAGTCGATGCTGGCTGAGGTTCTCCAACCGATGCGCCGCCCAGTGGCCGTAGTCCAGTGGACGACCGTTGCCGCGCTCGAAAGGGTCGCCGGCGCCGGTGATATGCCCCAGGTGCAGCTCGGCACAACGGCGGATGGCATGGCGGCTGGCCGGGTGGTCGAAGCGGGCGAGGGCGTCGGCCTGGCGCTCCATCCACTCGAAGAAGGTGCGGTCCTTGATCAGCGCCACCTTGACCGCCTCGGCGAGCCCGGCGATCTGGTCGCGGTGACCCAGGGTGGTCAGCAACTGGAAGTCGTTGATCACCGCGGTGGCGGGATAGAAGGCGCCCAGCAGGTTTTTCTGGCCGAAGGCATTGATACCGTTCTTCACCCCGATGCCGGCGTCGTTCTGCGCCAGCACCGTGCTAGGCAGGCGGATCAGGCGCATGCCCCGGTGGAAAGTGGCACAGGCGTAGCCCACCGCGTCGAGCACGGCGCCACCGCCGAGGGCCAGGACGCAGCAGTGGCGGTCCAGTCCATGGGCCAGCATGTCTGCATACAGCTGCTGCAGTACCTGGGCGTCCTTGCTCAGCTCGCCGGCGGGCACGGCGATCGGTGCCGCCTTCAGGAGCAGGTCGGCGCCATGGGCGACGAAGTACGCGTCGATCTGGCCCGGCAGGTGCGGTGCGCAGCGCAGCAGCTGCTCATCGGCGAAGATCAGCACCGTCACCCGACCGCGCTGCTGGGCGGTGAGCTGACGATGCAGGCAGGGGTTGAGCGGATCGAACAGGTGGTCGGTGAACAGCACCGGATAGTCGTAGCTGACCGTGAAGCGCCCGCGCAGTGGCAGTGCCGGTTGGCGACGGCGCAAGGCCTTGAACAGGCTGTACCCGGCAATGAACAGGCCGGGCAGGATCATGCTGGCGAGAATCGTCACCAGCAGTGCGTTCTGCTCGACGAGGAAGCTGCCGATGGCGCTGTAAGCCAAGGCCAGGCCCGCGTTGGCCAAGGTGGTGACCAGCACGAAAGCGCGCAACGGATAGCGCTGCATGCCGGCGGCCACCACCGAGGTTTCCGCCAGCACCGGCACGCCGCGCAGACAGATCAGCGACAGCGTGCCCAGGCGGTACGCCAGTTGCCCCGGCTGGCGTTGGTGCAGGCCGAGGCGGCTGGACAACATCCGCAGATACCCGGCACCCAACGCGTAGCCCAGCCCGGCGCCCAGGCACAGGCCAATGAAGATCGTCAGGTAACCGCCGATGCTGCCCAGGGTGGCCACGGCCAGCAGCGCGACCATGCTTGAAGGTACGGGCAGCACCACGTCCAGGGCCAGCAAGGCGATCAGCAGCAGTGCCAGGTTGAACATCTGGACGGGGGTTGAAGGGCGATACAGGTCAAGATGGGTGAGGAAACCCTGGATCTGCTGTTCGAACAACAGGAAACTGGTAATAACCAGCCCTGAGAAACACAGCAGAGACAACCAGAAATGGGCGGCCGGCCCTTTTTCAAAGAGCACGCGATAGCCATGGCTGCGCTTCATCAAGCGTCCCTCTTGTTGTTTTGACTGAGTTCCGTTTCAGTAACTACATGCAGCGGCAGGCGTCGCCTGGAAGAATAGATTCTCCTGCTCTGAGGGGCGGTCGTGTTGTAGTTGTAGTGTTGGCAAAGACAATCACAAAACTAGTCGGTCGCGTCGCTTTTGCAAGGGCAAAAGGCCCGGAATCATTAGATGAAACGCTGGGGATGCGCCGCGGTATTAGAAGCTTTGCGAATTATTGTTTTTGATTAAATCCTTTTGATTAATTATTTTTTATGGCTTCGATAACGGGTTTGATCTCTAATGAGGATCGTTAGTGTGCGAGAGGGTGGTTGCGTCAAGGTCTGGTAATCTCGAAACCTGATAATCGTTGGTGCCCTGTTTATAAAAGTTGCAGCCTGCATATATAAGTCTCTTTAAGCAGCGAAGACCGGCAGAAACTTTTGGGCGCAGGCACCACGGCTACCGGAGGCCGGCAAGGATACATTTGTACTCTTCTTGGTTCGACGCCCTTTCAGGGGTGTCCGCTGGATCTTGCATTGAGGTAAAATTCCCACCTGTTCCCGGCGCTCAAACCCGTCAGACAAAGGATTGTATGCCCGCCACTCCCACGCTTCGGCGTCTGTTCCTATCCGCCGTTCTCGCAACGCTCACCGGCTGCCAGCCCGAACCTGCACCGCCCCTCGACCAGCAACTGTACATTTGGCAACGCCAGTGGCGGCCGGCCCATGAACAGGCCTTGGCCGCAAGCCGTGCCGACTTCTCCACCCTGCGTGTGCTGGCTTTGCAAGCCCAGCCCAAGGCCGGCTGGAGCAGGGCGCTGGTCGAGTTGCCCAAGCTCAGGAGCGATGGCCGCCCGGTGATCGCCGTGGTGCGTCTTGATGGCCAGTTGCCCGCGCTCGACGTACAGGCGGCCGGTACCCACATCGCCCAATTGCTGGCCGACTGGCAGGCGGCTGGCGTGAACCCGAGTGGACTTGAGATCGACCACGACAGTGGCAGCGCTCGCCTGCCGGGCTACACCCAGTTCCTTCTGAAACTGCGTGAGCAACTTCCACCGGGCGTAAAACTGAGTATCACCGCGCTGCCCGCCTGGCTCGACAGCCCACACCTGCCGGCGCTGTTGCAGGCGGTGGACAGCAGCGTGCTGCAGGTACACGCGGTGAGCGATCCGCGGCGAGGCCTGTTCGATCCGAACCAGGCGAAAACCTGGGCCGAGCGCTGGGGGCGGGTCAGCGACAGGCCGTTCTACCTGGCCTTGCCCGCCTATGGCGTCGCGTTGCTGGCGGATACCGGCGGCGCGCCGCTGGTGGAAAGCGAAACCCCGTTGAACCGAGCCGGCGAGCGCCGCGAGCTGCTGGCCGACCCGCAGCAACTGGCGGACCTGGGCAGGCAACTGCGCGACAAACCGCCCGCGCACCTGGCCGGGCTTATCTGGTTCCGCCTGCCGTTGCCCGGCGACCGTCGGGCCTGGAGCCTGACCACCTTGACGGCAGTGGCGCGCGGCGACGCGCTCGCCAGTCAATGGCGGCTCGAACTGTCCGGGCAGGCCGGGCTCTACGACTTCAGCCTGGTCAACGTCGGCAACCTCGACCTGCCGGCACCCGCGCGGGTGGAACTGAACGTTGAGTCCTGCGACGCCGCGGACGGGCTCAACGGCTACCGCCTGCAGCAATCCCCGCAACACCTCGTCTTCAACCGCCAGTCCAGCGTGCGTGTGGCCGCTGGCGGCCGGCGCGTCCTTGGTTGGGCGCGCTGCCATGGAATCGAACAAGGAGCCTGGAATGTCTACCCCTGACTGGACCCGCCGCTTGCTGTGCCTGTCCCTGAGCGTGCCGGTCGGCACGGCGCTGGCCTGTGGCCCGGACTTCCCGATGCGCCTGCTGGACGACCGGGCGCAAACCCTGGCCGAGCTGCCAGAAGGCAATTTCGGCTTCGAGGTCAATCGCCTCGGCGAACAGTTGGCAGGCCTCAAGCCCACCACCGAGATGACCTTGACTCCTTACTGGGACGGTGACGACAACGACCGACCGTACCGTGAGCAGCGCAGCCGTATCGAGGCCAGCGAGCTGCCGGAGTCGCTGCGCGAGAAGGTCGCGCAACTGCGTGCCCTGGACGATCCGCAACAAGTGCTGGAGCAGGGCGCCGAACTGGCGGATGAACTGCGCCTGTACATTGCCGGCGCAGTGGCCTTCGATGCCGGCGATCACGCCCTGGCGGCGGACTATTTCGCCAAGGTGCTGGCCCTGCCTGGCGAACAACGCAAGCTGCGCAGCACCTGGGCGGCCTACTCGCTGGGGCGGGCCTTGATGGCCCGCAGCTTCGAGGCCGGCGAAGATCCGCAACAGGCGCCTCAGGCCCTGCAAGCCCAGGCCCGCGAGGCCTTCCAGAAGGCCCGCGCGCTCAGCGCCGAAGGCTTCAGCGACCCATTGGAGCTTGGGGTGGCCAGCCTTGGCGAGGAGGCCCGTCTGGCCAAGCTCGCCGGCGACTGGAACAGCGCCATCCAGTTGTATGCCAGCCAGAGCCGCCTGGGCTCGGGCAGCGGCTACAGCTCGCTCAGACAGCTTGCCGACGAACTGGTGAGCCTGCCGGATGAACAGCTGAAGGCGCTGCTGGCACAACCAATGCCGCGCAAGCTGCTCACCGCCTACCTGCTCAGCCATGTCGGCTGGGACTACGATGGCCAGCCGCCGCCCCAGGTCCGACGCCTGCCCGCGCTGCTGCAGGCCAGTGTCGGCGGCAAGCTCGAAGACGCCGACCGCCTGGCCGCGTTGACCTACCAGCAAGGCAACTATGCCGCGACCAGAAGCTATCTGCAGCAGGCTGGCGATACTGGCCTTGCCTGGTGGTTGCGCGCCAAGCTTGCCTTGCGCGACGGTGACAAGGGCCAGGCGGCGGCTGCCTATGCCAAGGCTGCGGCCGCGTTCCCACGTGAAGAATCATGGGGCTCGCGACAGACACCCGATTGGGACTATGAGAGCGTTAAACCCGGCTGCCGGGTCGAAGGCGAGGGCGCGATCCTGGCGTTGGAGCGCGGCGATTACCTGCAGGCCTTCGACCTGCTGTACCGCAGTCAGGAAATCTACTGGCAGGACACGGCCAACGTGGCTGACCGCGTGTTGACCCTGGATGAGCTCAAAGGCTATGTCGATGCTCATGTGCCAGCGCCGCCAGCGCCCAAGGTGGAAGAGGGCGGCTATGTGCCGCGCCCGGTGGCGGCCCGGTTGCGCGAGCTGCTGGGGCGACGCTTGCTGCGCGAAGGACGCTACGACGAAGCGCCCGGCTACTTCGCCACGCCGCAATTGCAGGCCGACGCCAAGGCTTACGGCCAGCACCGCCAGGATGCCGTCTCGCGCTGGACGCCCACTGGCCGCGCCGAGGCGCTGTACGCTGCGGCAACCCTGGCGCGCAGCGCGGGCATGGAGATCCTCGGTTATGAAATGGCGCCCGACTACGCCTGGTTGGGCGGCAGCTACAGCCTGGGCCGCGCCGAAGTGCAGCCAGGGCCGTTCCTGGCTGCTGGCGAGGTGCAGCGCCAACGGGCGACCGAGGCCAAGCCCGATCAGCGATACCACTACCGCTATGTCGCCGCCGACCTGGCCAACCAGGCCGCTGACCAGTTGCCACGCAGCAGCCAGGCCTTCGCCGCAGTGCTGTGCATCGCGGCCGGCTGGGTGCCCGGCAGCGAACAGGAAAGCGCGCTGTACAGGCGCTACGTCCAGCAGGGGCCGTTCGTGCAGTGGGCGGAGGATTTCGGCAAGCAATGCGAGGAGCCCCGGTTCGACCAGGCCAACAAGCGCTACCTGACCGAGAAGCTCGATAGCGTGCGCACGGCGTTGCGGCCGTACAAGGCGCAGGTACTGCCGGTGGGGTTGGTGGTGCTGGCGGGGGTTGCCTGGGCGTGGATGCGGCGGCGCAAGGCAAGGGCTTGAAATGAGATCGAGCGCCGCGAGGGCGGCGCTCGATAAACCGCCGTCAGTTCTGCGCGGTCTTCTGCCCGGCTTCCAGCTTCACCGTCTCCTCCAGGGTGAAACGCCCAAGCGGGTTCTGCAGGAAGTTCTGGATATTGCTGCGCGAGATGTTGATGTACGGGCTGTAGTACAGGTCGATCCAGTGCACGTCCTGCTTGGCCAGTTTCTGCAGCTCCTCATACATTTGCTTGCGCTTGACCGGGTCGGTCTCGACACGGGCCGCGGCCACCAGGTCCTTGACCTTGTCGTTGTGGTAGCGGGTCATGTAGTTCATGTTGGTGTCGTGGCCCAGTACGAAGGTGGTCTTCTGGTCCGGGTCGAGCACGTCGTTGGTCCAGTACATCACCGACAGGTCGTAGTCGCCGTCGACCAGCATCTGCCAGCTCTGGGTCGGGTCGACCTTCTGCAGGTTGGCAGTGATGCCGACATCGGCCAGTTGCTTCTGCACCAGCACGGCGATCTGCTCGTCGGCCTCGTTGCCGGCGTTGACCACGTAGTTGACCTTCATCCCCTCGGCGCCGGCTTTCTTCAGCAGCTCGCGGGCCTTGGCCGGGTCGAACGGGCGCTGTGGGTTGTTGGCGTTGTGGTAGAGCGCACCCTTGGGAATGTAGGAGTAGGCCATTTCGCCGTGACCGAAGGTGACCGTGTCCACCAGCGCCTTCTTGTCGATCGCCAGGTCGATCGCCTCACGCACTTCCCGTTTGCCCAGCAGACCCTTGGAGTGGTTGATCAGCAGGTGGTCTTCACGGGTCGAGGGGTCGATATGGATAGTGATCTTCTTGTCCTTCTGCAACTCGTCCACCTGGGTGAACGGCACAAAGATCGCCGAGTCGAGTTCGCCGGCCTGGACCTTCATCATGCGCGTGCGATCATTCGGGATGGAGATCCACTCCACGCCATCCAGGCTGACCTTGTCGGCCTGCCAGAACTCGGGGTTCTTCTCCAGGATCACCCGGTCGCCCCGCAGCCATTCCTTGAGTTTGAAAGCCCCGGACACCACCGGGTTCTGTGCGTATTCCTCCTCGCCGAGCTTGTCCATGGCCTTTTTCGACAGGATCGAGATGTTGGCCGTGGCGAGCTGGGCCAGGAACGGCACCGACTTGCTGTGCAGGGTCACCACCAGGGTATGCGGGTCGGCGGCCTTGGCGGTGTCGATGATCTTGTACGAGTCGGCCCAGAGCGAACCTGGGTTGTCGCGGATGCGCAGCAGGGAGAAGGCGGCGTCCTCGGCGGTGATCGGCGAGCCGTCGGAGAACTTGGCGTTGCGCATCTTGAAGGTGTAGGTCAGGCCGTCGTCCGAGACCTTCCAGCTTTCGGCCAGGCCCGGTACTAGTTGGGTACCGCTGTTGTCGACGCGGATCAGCACGTCATAGACGTTGGCGAACACCCAGCTGTCGCGGTTCTGCGCGCTCTTGATCGGGTCGAAGGTGGTGCTTTCCTCACGGCAGCCGATGGTCAGCACGCCGGCTGCCTGGGCCATGCCGCTGGCCAGGGTGCTGGCGGCCAGTATGGCGGCGGTGAGAAGTTTCAATGCGGCGGGTTTCATGCTCAAGCTCCGTTTGATGGTCATGGTGGTGATGTCAGCAGGGCAGTTGCGGATGCACGCAGGCGTGGCGCCGGGCGCCCTGGATATGCTCGGGTGGCGTGGTTTCAGCGCAGCCGGGCAGCGCGTGCCGGCAACGGGGATGGAAGGCGCAGCCGGAGGGCAGGTGCAGCGGGCTTGGCGGCTCGCCGGCCAGCGGGTCCTGCGGCAGGCGCCGGGCCGGGTCGATGTCGGCGATGGACTGGATCAGCGCGGCGGTGTAGGGGTGGCGCGGGGCGGTAAAGACCTCATGCACCGGGCCTTCCTCGACGATCTGCCCCAGGTACATCACCGCCACCCGGTCGCACAGGCGGCGTACTACGCCCAGGTCGTGGGTGATGAACAGCAGCGCCAGGCCCATGCGCTCGCGCAACTCCAGCAGCAGGTTGATGATCTGCCCCTGGATCGACACGTCCAGCGCGGCGACGCATTCGTCGGCGACGATCAGCCGGGGTTCGACGGCCAGGGCCCGGGCGATGCCGACCCGCTGGCACTGGCCACCGCTCAGCGAAGCGGGCCGGCGCTCGGCCAGCTCGGCGCGCAGACCGACCAGTTCAAGCAGTTCGCCGACCCGGGCCGGAATCTGCGCGGCGGGCACCTTGCGCTGCACCTGCAGCACCTCGGCGAGGATCTGGCCGATGCGTTGGCGTGGGTTGAGCGCGCTGTACGGGTCCTGGAAGATCATCGCGGTCTCGTGGCGCAGGCGGGCGATATCCGCCGGGCTGCCCTGGTTCATGTCGGTGCCGTCGAACAGCACCTGGCCGCCGCAGCTCGGGGTGAGCTGGAGGATGGCCCTGGCCAGGGTGCTCTTGCCGCAGCCCGACTCGCCCACCAGGCCAAGGGTTTCGCCGGCTGCGAGGTTCAGCGAGGCGCCGTTGACCGCGCTGACCTTGCGCGGGCGCAGGTTGAGCAGGCCGCTGCCGGCGGCGGGGAACTGCACCTGCAGGTCCTTGACCTGCAACAACGTGGTCATGACGGGCCTCCGGCCAGCAGCGGGGTATGGCAGGCCAGGCGGTGGCCGGGGCTTGATTCCAGCAGTTCGGGCAGTTGTTGCCGGCAGAGCGGCATGGCCTGTGGGCAACGCGATTCGAAACGGCAGCCTGGCGGCAGGTCATCAAGCAGCGGTGGCTGCCCGGCGATGGTGGTCATGCGTAATGCCTCAGGCTGCGCGGCAGGATGGCAGGCCAGCAGCCCGGCGCTGTAGGGATGCTTGGGCCGGGCCAGCATCTCGTGCTTGGCGCCGTGCTCGCAGAGGCGCCCGGCGTACATCACGGCAATGCTGTCGCAGGTCTGCGCCACCACGCCCAGGTCGTGGCTGATCAGGATCATCGACAGGCCGCGGCGGTCGCGCAGCTCCAGCAGCAGGCGCAGGATCTGCGCCTGCACGGTGACATCCAGGGCCGTGGTCGGCTCGTCGGCGATCAGCACCTTGGGGTTGCAGCCCAGGGCCACGGCGATCATCGCCCGTTGGCGCATGCCGCCGGAAAACTCATGGGGATAGTTGTCGACCCGGGACTTCGGGTCGGGGATACCGACCTGGCGCAGCACCTCGATGGCCTCGGCCCGGGCCTCGCGGCGAGACGCGCCCTGGTGCAGGCGGATACCTTCGGCGATCTGCTCGCCGATGCGCATCAGCGGGTCCAGGTGGCTGCTGGGGTTCTGGAAGATCATCCCCAGCTCACGGCCGCGCAGGCGGCGCATGCCAGCTTCGTCCAGCCGCAGCAGGTCATGGCCCGCCAGGCGCACGGCCTGGCCTTCGACCCGCAGGTTCGTTGCTGGAAGCAGGCGCATCAGGCCCCGGCAGGCCAGGGTCTTGCCCGAGCCGCTTTCGCCCACCAGGCCGAGGATCTCGCCTTCGCCGAGGTCGAAGGACAGCCGATCGACCAGGGTGATATCCCGTTGGCCGGCGCGGGCGATGACGCTCAGCCCGCAGACCTGGAGCAGGGGCGTGGTCATGAGCGGTCTCCCAGGCGTTCGGCGACACCGTCGGCCAGCAGGCTGAAGCCCATGGCCAGGGTCACCACCGCCAGGCCCGGGAAGGTGCAGATCCACCAGGCGCTGGTGATGAAGCTCTGCCCCTCGGCGACCATGGTGCCCCATTCCGGGGTCGGCGGTTGCACACCGAGGCCCAGGTAGCTGACGGCGGCGCCGTTGAGCAGCACCAGCACGGCATCCGACATGCAGAACACCACCGAGCCGAACAGCGCGTTGGGCAGCAGGTGGCCGAACAGCGTGCGCCGGTGGCTGAAACCCAGGCTCCTGGCGGCCAGGGCGAAGTCGCTCTGCTTGAGCACGAGGATCTGCGAGCGCACCAGCCGCGCATAGGACACCCAGCCGACCAGGGCCATGGCGATATAGAAGCTGCCAAGGCCCGGGCCGAGAATGGCCATGATCGCCAGCATCAGCACCAGAAACGGGAAGGCCAGGACGATGTCGATCAGGCGCATGCAGGCGTTGTCCAGCCAGCCGCCGACGTAACCGGACACCGCGCCGATGCAGGTGCCGAGCAGGAACGGGAAGATCACCCCGATCAAGGCCATCTGCAGGTCGACGCGGGCGCCCCAGATTACCCGCGAGAGCACATCGCGGCCGAAGTTGTCGGTGCCGAAAGGGTGCGCCAGGCTGGGCGCGGCCAGGCGCAGGTCGCCGTTCTGCAGCAGCGGATCGAACGGCGCGACCCACGGCGCGCACAGCGCCAGCAGGCACCAGCCGAAGACGATGGCCAGGCCGCAGTACAGGGTCAGGCGGCCATCGCCCAGGTTCCAGGCCAGGCGTGCGCGCAGGGCGAAGGTGGCGCTCATTGGATCTTCACCCGCGGATCGAGGACGGTGGTCGCCACGTCGGCGAGGAAGTTCACCGCCACCGTGGCGCAGGCCAGCACCATGGCCACGCCCTGGACCACCATGTAGTCGCGGGTAAAGATGCCGCGCACCAGCAACTGGCCGACGCCCGGCAGGGAGAACAGGCTCTCGATCACTACCGTGCCGCTGATCAGCCAGCCGATGTTGACCGCCAGCAGGTTGATGGTCGGCACCATGGAGTTGGGCAGGACATGCCGGCGCAGGATCGCCCCTTCGCCCAGGCCCCGGGCACGGGCGGCGGTGACATGGTCGGCCTGCATCTCCAGCAGGATGCTGGCGCGCAGGTTGCGCACCAGTACCGCCGAGAGCGCCAGGGCGATGGTCAGGCAGGGCAGCACCAGGTGGTGCAGCTTGTCGGCCCAGGTGCGGCCATAGCCGGACACCGGGAACAGCCCCCAGTGCACGCTGAACAGCAGGATCAGCATCAAGCCCAGCCAGAAAGCCGGCAAGCCGAGGCCGGCGGTGGTGAACAGGCGGATCAGGTTGTCGGCCCAGCCGCCCTTGTGGCGGGCGGCGAGGGTGGCCAGCGGCACGGCGATCAGCAGCGCCAGGACGACACTGCCCAGCACCAGCATCAGGGTCGGCTCGATACGGCTGGCGATCAGCGGCAGGGCGTCGACCTTGTACAGCAGCGACTTGCCCAGGTCGCCATTGAGCAGGTTCTTCAGGAAGTACAGGTACTGCACCCAGATCGGCTCGTCGAGGCCGAACTGGGCGCGGATCTTCTGGATCGCGTCCGGGGTGCTGCGCGCCCCCAGCAGCACCCGCGCCGGATCCCCGGGGATCGAGCGCACCAGCACGAAGGTGATGATGCTGATGCCCAGCAGCACCGGCAGCAGTTGCAGCGGACGGATGAGGACGAACCGGTAGCGTGCCAGGCTCATCGATCAACCCCGGTTGCGTTGCAGGAAATCCAGCAACACCGGGAAATAGGCCTGGGGCTCTTCGTAGAACGGCATATGGCTGCTGTTGGGGAACACATGCAGCTCGGCACGATCATGCAGCGCCAGCTTCATGCGCATGGCGCAGGCCGGAGTCAGTTCGTCGTGCTGGCCGGTGGTGATCAGCACCGGCATGCGGAACGAGCCCATCTGCTCGAGGCGGTTCCAATCCTTGAGGTTGCCTATATAAAGGAACTCGTTGGGGCCCTGCATGGTGCTGTAGGGGCCCATGTTCCAGTCGCCCAGCGAACGCTGGATCGGCGCCGGCCATTCATCAAGCCGGCAGACGTGGCGGTAGTTGAGCAGGGTGATGGCGGCCTGGTACTGCGGGTGGTCGAGGGTACCCATGGCCTCGTGGCGCTGCATCATCGCCACCGTTTCGCTGCCCAGGGCGCCGCGCAGGCGTTCCAGCTCGGTGATCAGGTGCGGGATGTCGCCGACGGTGTTCTCGAGAATCAGACTTTTCAGCGACTGCGGGTGATGAATGGCGTACTCGATCGCCAGCCAGCCGCCCCAGGAATGCCCGAGCATGTGCACACGGCCCAGGTCCAGGGCCTGGCGCACCTGCTCGACCTCGGCCACGTAGCGGGTGATATTCCACAGGCTGTCGTCATCGGGGCGGTCGGAGGCGCCGGTGCCCAGCTGGTCGAAGGCGACCACGCGGATACCCTTGTCCTTGAGCCAGGCATGGGCGTCGCGCAGGTAGTCGCAGGGCAGCCCCGGCCCACCATTGAGGCACAACAGCACCTCGTCCCCTTCACCAAAGCTGTACACCACGAGATTGTGGCCATCGACCGATACGTTGAACTGCTGGTCAGGTTGCATCTCACGCCACATCGCTACTCTCCTGTTGGCCATGGCTTGCAGCTATAACTAGCGCAGGAGTTTTCGTCGCCTACAAGCTAGTGTTTCCTATAGGTTTCGTATGGCAGTCCCGCGCCAAGCCGTGGCATTCTACGTGCCGGACTTCGAGATGGAAATCCAAAAGGAATCACAGGGAGTGTCAGGTATGCAGGCCAAGATGGCTGAACTCAATGCGCGTCTGGCGTCGGACGATAGCCTCGATGAGCAGATGGACAGCGTCGCCGAACTGGCGGCGGAACTGGGCTTCGATGCCCTGGTGTACGACTACAGCCCGGTGCCGCTGGATCATGTCGGCGAGCTGATCACCCCGAGCGTAGTCCGGCTGCGCCAGACCCCGAAGGACTGGCAGGACCTGTGGTGTTCCGAGGGTTTTTACCAGATCGACCCGGTGCAGCAGGTGGCGGTGTCCTCCATCGCCCCCTTCGCCTGGTCGTACCTGCCCAAGGGCGAGACCGTTCTGCAGCGCCACATCGACCAGCGCCACGCTCCGGTGGTCGGTTACCTGCACGACGCGCAACTGACTTGCGGCGTGACCGTGCCCATCCACCTGCCACGGGGCGGGCTGGCGACCCTGACCGGCCTGCGCCCCCAGGCCAGCCAACGCGACCTGGACGACGCCCGGGAGCACCTGGGCGATTTCAGCCTGATCGCCCATGCCTTGCAGGAGGCGGCCTATCCCTTGCTGGCCAAGGAGTCCGCCACCCGCGTCATCCGCCTGACCCGCCGCGAGGTCGAATGCCTGCGCTGGGCCGCCGAAGGCCTGACGGCAGGGGAGATTGCCGAGAAGCTCAACCGCTCGCTGGCGACGATTTCCCTGCACCTGACCTCGGCCATGCACAAACTGGGGGCGAAAAACCGCGTCCAGGCGGTCGCCCGGGCGGTGCACTACCGTCTGCTGGACCAATGAAGCAACAAAAAAGGTCGAAAACCTAGAGAACTCTCTAGTTATGCCGCGCCACGCGTAGGGTTATTGTGTGCACCATGATTCGCACGGAGCCGGATGACATGGAACTCACCCAATCGCGTGAAGGTTTTGCCCCTTTCGGCGACTACCAGACCTGGTACCGCGTCACCGGTGACCTGGATTGCGGCCGCACCCCGCTGGTCATCCTGCACGGTGGCCCAGGTTGCACCTTTGATTATGTCGACGCCTACAAGGACGTCGCGGCCGGTGGCTACCCGGTCATTCACTACGACCAACTGGGCAATGGCCGCTCGACCCACCTGCCACACATGCCGGCGTCGTTCTGGACGGTCAAGCTGTTCCTCGAGGAGCTCGACAACCTGCTGGAGCACCTGGGCATCAGCGAGCGCTACGCGCTGCTGGGGCAGTCCTGGGGCGGCATGCTGGCCAGCGAGCACGCGGTGCGCCAGCCGCGGGGCCTGCGTTGCCTGGTGATCGCCAACTCGCCGGCGGACATGCACACCTGGGTGCGCGAGGCCAACCGCCTGCGCGAAGAGCTGCCCAAGGACGTCCAGGACACCCTGCTACGCCACGAGGCCGTCGGCGACTACACCGCCGCCGACTACATCGCCGCCACCCGGGTGTTCTACGACCGTCATGTGTGCCGTCTCAAACCCTGGCCGGAAGAGGTGGCGCGCACCTTCGCCCAGGTGGATGCCGACCCGACCGTGTACCACGCCATGACCGGACCAAACGAGTTCCATATCATCGGCAGTACCAAGGACTGGACCATCGTCGACCGCCTGCCGCAGATCAACGTGCCAAGCCTGCTGATTTCCGGGCGCTATGACGAGGCGACGCCGCTGGTGGTCAAGCCGTACCTCGACCTGATCCCCGGGATCCGCTGGGCGCTGTTCGAAAACTCGAGCCACATGCCTCATGTGGAAGAGCGGGTGGCGTGCATGGGGACGGTGGTGAAGTTTCTTGACGAGAGTCTGTAGCGCGTAGCATTCGACCGTTTTCCCTTCCTCAGGCCTGTCCGGGTTCATCCCGGCGGGCCTGAGTTTTATTCCTTCCTTCACATCAGCCGTCATCCCAGGCCTCGAACCAGACGATTAACAGCCTGCCCCCCCCCAGCGCTATTCTTTGACCATTCCCCAGAGGATTACCCATCATGCGCCGGCTGCTACTGCTGTTGCTGATTACCGCCATTCCGGGCTGCCAGGCTCCGATGCCAGTTGCCAACCCCGAGATGGCCTGGGTCGACCTTTCGCTGCCATTCCCCAACGACCGCGTGCTGCTGGCCGAACGCCTGGACAAGCAGCGCCTGGAGGAGGGCCGCTTCTTCCAGGTCACTCCCGGCAGCCATCAACTGGTCGTCAGGTTCGACTACGAAACGAGTGGCGCAGGCGGGTTGAGCATGATGGGCGGCACCACCGTCCGCCAATGCTATCTGACCCTCGACTACGCCCACTTCCAGGCCGGCCAGCGTTATCTGCTCGAAGCCCGCTCCATGGCCCTGACACCTGAGGCAAGGCTGTACAATACCGCCCGGGAGATCGTCGCAGAGCTCAGCGAGTTCTACTGCCTGATGTAAGCCAATGCCTGTCGATGAAGGAAATCCAACCGTTGTGTGACGCATGAATCATTCGCTGTTCATTTCCCTCGACGGGCCCAAGGGCACCGGCAAGACCACGCTGCTGGAATCCGTCACCCAGGCGCTGAGGGCGGACAACAGGAAGGTGATCCGCATCAGCGAGAAGAAAAGCGATCCTTATCGGGGCGAAACCATGGCCCTGGTCAACCAGTTCGTCAGGGACCCTTGCCGGGATCTGGAGATGAAGGTCTGTGAGCGCCTTGCGCTGAGCCGGGCCTGGATTTCCCAACATGTGCTGGCCAGGCAGCCCAAGGACAGCATCATCCTGATCGATCGCTGGTACCCGTCCGAAGCCGCGTTTCGCCGGCTGGTGCCGTTTGCCGAGATCTTGCGGCTGAACATCGAAAACGGCGTGCGTGTGCCGGACCTGCATGTTGGTGTTGTCACCGACCCCGAAATCTCGTGGAGCAGGGCAGCGGCGCGCTCGCGTGGGCTAAGCAGTACCGTGATGCATGAACTGCATGAGCACGTGGTGTGCACGCAAGCTTTCGAGCGAGCGGTTGCCGATCACGGCTGGGTCTTGTGCCGTAATGAAGGCACCCTCGAAGCGGCGACGCGGCAGGTGGTATCGGCGATCCAGGGCGTGCTGCCGCCGTCTGATCAGTAGCGTTCCAGCGCGGCGAGGCGGCTCGACAGCCAGGCGTGCAGCTGTTTCACCGCAGGCGACAACTGCTTGCGGTGCGGGCACACCAGGCTCAGCGGCAGCGTCGGCCCGGGGTGATCCTGCAACAGCACGACGAGCCGTCCCGCCAGCACATCGTCGCTCACATCCAGCCAGGACTTGTAGGTGATCCCTTCGCCCGCCACGGCCCAGCGCCGGGCGATATCGGCATCGTCGCAGAACAGGGCGCCACGCACCTGCACGGTCTGCGTCCCCAGTTGCCACTTGTCGTAGACCCGACCCTGCTGCATGTACAGCAGGCACTGGTGCTCGCGCAGCGCCTCGGGAGTGCGCAGCGTGCCTTGCCGCGCCAGGTACTCGGGCGAGGCCACCAGCACCTTGCGGTTCCACGGCGCCAGTGGCAGGGCGATGTAGTTGGCATCGGCATTCAGGCCGTAGCGGATGGCGATATCCACCGGGTCGCGAAACAGATCGGCGATCTGGTCGGAGAGAAACAGGCGCAGGTTCAACTGCCGGTGCTCGCGGCGAAACGCCGTAAGCCAGGGCAACAGCACGTTGCGCCCCAGGTCGGACGGCGCGGCCACTTGCAACGTTCCGCTTAGCTGGGCGCTCTCGCGCAGCAGGTTGTCCCGCCCTTGCCGGAGCGCTTCCAAGGCGGCCAGGGCCGAGGGCAGGTACTGCTCGCCCTCGGCCGTCAGGCGCAGGCTGCGCGTGGTGCGGGCAAACAGCCGTACATCAAGCTCACGTTCCAGGCGCTTGACCGCTTCGGCCGCCTGGCCGGGCAGCAGGTCGGCTTCATGGGCGGCCGCGGTAAAGCTGCCCAGCGCGGCGCTGCGCACAAAGATGCCCAGGTCGTCGAGACGAATCATTTTCACTCCTGCAATGAAAGTGTTCACGGGTACGCCCCGTTTTTCCCAAGGACCGGACACGCCAGACTGGGTTCACGAATCAAACCATATCCAGCAGCGAGTGCCTATGAAAGCGATCGGTTACATCCAGAACGGCCTGCCCATCGAAGACCCTGCGTCCCTTCAGGACATCGACATGCCCAGGCCGATTGCAGGTCCCAGGGACCTTCTGGTGGAGGTCAAGGCCGTGTCGGTCAACCCCGTCGACACCAAGGTGCGTGCCGGCACTTTCACGGCCGAGCCAAAAATACTTGGCTGGGACGCGGCCGGTATCGTCCGCGAAGTCGGCCCACAGGTGACCCTGTTCAAGCCAGGCGACCAGGTGTACTACGCCGGCTCCATCGCCAGGCCCGGCAGCTACAGCGAATACCACCTGGTCGACGAACGTATCGTCGGGCACCAACCGCGCAGCCTGGGCGCGGCGCAGGCGGCAGCGCTGCCGCTGACGGCCATCACCGCCTGGGAACTGCTGTTCGACCGCTTAGGCTTGGTCGAAGGCGGCGGGGAGGGCGATGCCCTGCTGATCGTCGGCGCCGCCGGCGGTGTCGGCTCGATGCTGGTGCAACTGGCCCGGCAACTGACCCGCCTGACGGTGATCGGCACGGCCTCCCGCGCCGAGACCGCCGACTGGGTGCGCGAACTGGGCGCCCATCATGTCATCGACCACAGCGCGCCGCTTCACGGGCAACTGCAGGCCCTGGGGATCGAGTCGGTCAGCCATGTCGCCAGCCTCACCCATACCGAGCAACATTTCGCGCAACTGGTCGAGGTGCTGAGGCCGCAAGGTCGCCTGGGGGTGATCGACGACCCGCAGACCCTGGATGTCATGCCGCTCAAGCGCAAGTCTCTGTCGCTGCACTGGGAGCTGATGTTCACCCGCTCGCTGTACCAGACCGACGACATGGTGCGCCAGCACGAGCTGCTCGAGCGGGTGGCCGGGCTGATCGACCAGGGCATCCTGCGCACCACCCTGGGCGAGCATTTCGGTGCCATCAATGCCGCCAACATGCGCCGTGCCCATGCGCTGGTCGAGAGTGGCAAGTCGCGCGGCAAGATCGTTCTGGAAGGTTTCTGAGCCCATCCGACAGACAACGGCGGGCCGGTCGATCCGGCCCCTTGCGATTGACCAGGAGCATGATGTGAACCCACAAGACCATCCCCTCGTTTCCCTTGCCATCCTCAAGGCCAAGCCAGGCCTGGCAGCGTCGTTGAAAGCAGCCTTGCTGGCCTTGATCGAGCCGACCCGGGCGGAACCCGGCAACCGCGACTACATGCTTTTCGAGCGCAGCGATGAGCCCGGGACGTTCTACATGCGCGAGGCGTTCGACCACCAGCAGGCCCTGGACACGCACCTGGCCACCGCCCACTTCCAGCGCTTTGCCGAGCAGGCCGACCAGCTGTTGGCAGAGCCGCTGCAACTGGTCTTCCTTGACCCGGTGTCCACCGCCGTCGCGCCTCATCCCTGAGGAGGACCTGCGGATCACCAGGGAACGGGGCTGCCATCCCAGGCCCAGAACGTGCCGGTCTCTGACGGCCCGTGCTGGCCGACGAGTTCGAGGATGCAACTGGCGGCAAACGCTGGCGCGAACAGCTTTTCGAGGGGCACATTGCCCTGGAACGGGCGTGAAAGCAGGGTATCGGTGGTCCCAGGGTGCAGGGCCAGGACTGTCGAGGCGGGATTGAGCCGCTTGAGTTCGATGCTGGCCGTGCGCAACAGCTGGTTCAGTGCGGCCTTGCTGGCGCGATAGCTGTACCAGCCGCCCAGGTGGTTGTCGCCGATCGACCCGACCCGCGCCGACAGGGCCGCGAAGGTGACGGGCTGCCGGCGTAGCAACGGCAACAGGTGCTTGAGCAGCAGGACAGGGGCGAAGCCGTTGGTGGCGAAACTGGCCTGCAACCCCGCCAGATCCAGTTGCGCCAGCGACTTCTCGGCCCGCGCCGGCGGCGCTTGCAGCACACCGAGGGTGCTGATGACCAGGTTCAGTTGATCGCAGCAGCCACGAATCTGATCTGCCAGTGCTTGCAGCGCCTGTTCATCCCGGGCGTCGCAGTCGAGGCGAAGCAAACGGCGGCCATGCGTCTGGGCCAGCACATCCAGCTCAGGGCTGCTGGTTGCCTGTCGCGAAACAGCGAGCAGCAGCCCGACGTCATCACGTGCCAGCAGCTGCGAGCACAGGGCAAGACCGATGCCCTGGCTGGCGCCGCAGACCAGCACGTTGGCGGGTGGATTGAGATGGGGGATCAGGCTCATTGGGCAATCTACCTGATAGCTGCAGGTGAGCTTAAACCTATACACGATTTGATTTATCTGTACAAAAAACTATTATTGTACAAGTTAAGTCTTCTTGCAGATTCGTCATGGCATTCCTTGCGCGCTTGGCCTGTCTCTGCCTGCTGCTGACGTCGATGCCAGCGGCCATTGCGGACTGGCGTGCAGCGCTGCCGGCGGCCCAGCAACTGGGCAGTGGCGACTTCACCTGGTTCGGGCTGCGGCTGTACAGCGCACGCTTGTGGACCGAAGGTCCGCACCATGACTGGAATCAGCCGTTCGCCCTGGAACTGACCTACCACCGCTCATTGTCCCGGGACACGCTGGTGCAAGCCAGCCTTGAAGAGATGCGTCGCCTCGGCGCCGGTCGCGTGACGCCGCAACAGCTCGACGCCTGGGCCAAGGTACTGCAGGAGGCATTCGTGGATGTGCGCCCCGGCATGCGCATCACCGGCTTGTACCTGCCGGGGCAGGGCGGCCGTTTCTATGTCGATGACCAGCCCACCCGCACCCTTGCCGACCCGGCCTTTGCCCGGGCGTTCTTCGCCATCTGGCTGGACCCGCGGGCCCGGGACGCCCAGTTGCGCCTGCAGCTGCTCGGCCTGGCCGGCAAGCCCCGAGGAGGATCATGAACATGTACAGGGCGCTGTTGCTGGTCGCCTGCCTGGTGCTGGGGAGCTGTGGCTGCTCTTCCGCCGGCTGCCGGAGCCCGCGCCCTGAACCTGAACACGCATAGCCCCTGAACATCTACAAGAGCAATCCCAGCCATACCGCCCCAAGAATGACCAACTGGCCGGGAATTAGGTATCGAGCAAAACTGAAACCGCCGTTGCTCAGAGCCAGAGCACATTTGGTCAGCGCGTTTGCGGTCAATGCAAGTAATCCTGATATCACCAGGTCATCAATACCGAGCCTGCCGGCGATGACCAGCGAGGCGATCGAGGCAGTGGCCGCATGGACGTCGGCCAACCCGCTGACGAACGCCGCGACGTTCGCGCCGTTGTGTCCCAGATGCTGAAGAAGAAACGCCGAGAACAATGAGATGCCGGTTATGGCAGCGGTGACGGCCATAGCGGTCCAGAGACTGAACGCACCAGCCCCCGGCTGCGCCGCCGACCCGCCATGAGTCGAACGCCAGGGCGCCAGCAGAAGTACCCCATACACAAGCGTGGCCAGCGCACCGAGCCAGATCGAAGGCCATAAAGGCTCGAGCAAGCGACGATCAATGATGCCCAGCACCAGGGAAAACTGGGTGAGGCTGGCGAGATTGGACAATATGGCAGATCCGGCGAATGACCTGGCAGCAGAGCCTTGCTGACGAGCGCGGTGTGCGAGCAAGGCAATGGTGGCAGTGCTCGAGGCAAAACCCGATGCGATTGAGCTCAAGGGCAATCCGTACCGAGGCCCCATCAGGCGCATGGCTATGTGTCCCAAAGCGCCGACAGCCATCAGCAAGACCACCAGATTACAGATCGTACGCGGGTTGAGTACGTTGTAGGGGCCTAGAAACTGGTCCGGAGTCAACGGCAGCACCACCAATGCCACCGTTGACAGCATCAAGCCATTGCGCAGCTCTTCTTCGCTCAGTTGCTGCAGCACGAAATGATGCAATTCGCGTCGCAGCGCCAACAGCACGGTCAGTACCACACCCGCAGCGGCGGCGAGCTCAGGTTCATTCAGGCTCAGTGCGCCCAGTGTCAGTACCAGAAGCAGCGCAATTTCACTGGTAATGTCAGGGTCGTTGTCGACATGCTTTCGGTAATGCGTGCAGAGCATCAACACCAGTGCGAGACTCGCGACCGCTACCAGCACCGCCCCTGCCAGTACCATGCTGAGGTAGCCTAGCAACGCCGTGATAGCAAATGTCCGCAAGCCAGCGGCAGCTTGGCGTTCGTTACGTCCTTTCCTGCGCTCGCGCTCAAGGCCCACCAGCATGCCAATGCCCAATGCCACTGCACCGTGGCCCACATTCACGGCATCGAGCATGGTGCCTTCATAATGGCCCTGGCCTCCCATTCACCGTCGCCTTGTTGCAGCGCGATCAGTGCGGCCATATCAAGAATCTGCACCAGCCTGCCATGGATTTCGACGATACCCAGTGCGCGCAGGCGGGCGACGGATCGGCACACGGTTTCCAAGCGTAAACCCAGGTACGAGGCCATGTCTTCCCGGGACATCCGCAGCATGAAGCCATGGGCAGAATAACCGCGACAGGCGAAGCGCCCGGACAACTCCACCAGGAAGCCCGCCAGCCGTTGTTCCGCAGTGAGATTGCACAGCATCAGCACGCGCTTGTGTTCGCGCACGATCTCCCGGCTCATCAAGCGATTCAGGCTTTGTTGCAGGAACGGAAAGTCACGCGCCAGTGCTTGCAAGCGGTGATAGGGGATCGGGCAGACTTCGCTGTCTTCCAGGGCAATGGCGTCACAGACATGGCGCTCAGTGGCAATGGCATCGAGCCCAAGCACGTCACCCGGCATCCAGAAGTTGATCACCACACCCTGGCCCTCGGCGGTGTTCATGCGGGTCTTGAAACTGCCACAGCGCACGGCATAGAGCAGGGTCAGCGGGTCATTGGCATTGAACAGCGCGGCGCCCCTTCGCATGCGCATTCGCGGGCCTATCAATGCGCCCAGGCAGCTGTTGTCGTGAACAGGCAAACCGGTGGGAAGGCACAGACCGCTGACCCGGCAATCCCTGCATAGGGACACCGAGGGTTTCAGGTGGATGGGATTGGTCGTACACGAAACGTTGGGCGAGTCGAGCGACCTGACCTTCAATTGGCCGTACATTTTCAGGCCTCCTTCGCTCGTCGCTGATCGCCTTGGGCCCCTGCGTCAGTATGCATGCCGCGGGTGCCGCGAGGTGAACTATCAACCAGCATGTCAAGCGAATGGGGAGCCTCGAGGCGGCCTGTGAGCCGCTCGACAAATTGCTCGGCTTCGGCAGCCGTACTGAACCCCACCCGCCAGTCATCCATATGCACCCACCAGCGTTCCGGCTCGGAGCTTTTTTCGACATGGATGTTCATCAGCGCCTCCAAAGCATGGATAGGTAATGAAAGCGTCCATGCTGGCAGCGGGGCGTGGATCACACCGTCGCGCTGTTGAGCGAACACTTCGCAGGCAACCTCAGTGTCAGCGAGCCGGAAGCGGTGCGTGACCCGCAGCGCAGTATCTGCGGATACCTGAATGTGTCTGGAATATGGGAATAAAGTGCGCCAGCGAACGCTCGCCGCATTGATCCGTGTCAATGTCCAGCGTCTTGGGTAATGCCGTTGGTCTGCAGGCGCCTCCAGTTGACAAACATCAAACGTGCAAGACGTGGGAAGTAGATGCTCTGGCTACCTGGCGCAATCCCGGAGGTGAGCCATGCAAACGCCGCAAAGACTCCTGCTGATCGCATCGCCCCTGATGCGCCGAACCCCGGTCTACGACCGTGCAGCGGCCCTGGCCAAGGCCAAGGGGATGGCACTGCACATCGTGGCATTCGACTATCTGGAAGGACTTGCCACGGCAGGCCTGGTGAACGACCAGGCGCTGGCGGTGATGCGCGAGGGCTACGTGCGCCAACACCGTGAATGGCTGGAAAGCCAGGCACTGTCGATGCGGCGCAACGGCGTCATCGTCACCACCGAAGTGGTGTGGGTGCAGCATCCTTTGGACGAGATCCTGGTGCATTTGCGTGAACAGCCATTCGCCATGCTGATCAAGGCGCTCGAACATGAGCCCTGGTGGATGCGCGCCATGTTCACCTCGCTGGATATTCAGCTGCTGCGCGAAACGCGAATCCCTTTGCACCTGGTACACAACGCCAGCCAGGCATTGCCACGCAGGATTCTGGCCGCGGTGGACCTGTCCAGGCCGGAAGAACAATATGAAGGCTTCAACGACCAGATCATCAGTGAAGCGTTGAAACTGGCCTTGCAATGCAGTGCCCAGGTCGAATTGCTGTACGCCTACGACCTGGGCACCCTGTACCTGGGCGTCGACGGTAGCCGTGAGCACTCGTTCCTGTTCGACTCGAACCTCGCCCAGACCCTCCACGAAGCCCAGAGCGTTGCCTTCCAGGCGCTTGCCGAACGTAACGGGATCGCCGTCGAACACCGCCACATGCGCATAGGTGACCCGGCAAAGGCCCTGGCGCTGTTCATGGATAACAATGAAATCGATGTGCTGGTGATGGGCAGTTATCACCATCATGGCGTCGGCGGGTTCATCGGTAGCACTGCCGAGCGGGTTCTGCATCGGTTGTCCAGCAGTGTGCTGGTAATTTCGCCCGAGCGCTCCCAAGGCTGAAGCACGAGGCCCGCAAGGGCCTCGCCTGCTCAAGGCCGCAAATCCAGTTGGTGCAGGATCTCGCGCACATCTCCACCCGGATAGCATGATGTAAAGCCCAGAGCCTTGGCCAGCCGGTGCATGGCATAGTTGCTCGCCATGTCCCTGGATACCATGCGCTCAAATCCCTCGCGGCGTGCTGCCGCGATCAGGTGTCGCATCAGGCGCCTGCCCAACCCCTTGCGCTGCCAGTCTTCGCTGACCGCCACCGCACATTCGCAATACTGGCTACCGGCAATGCCGGCGTAACGGCTGATGCCAATCTGTTGCAATCTACCGTTTGCATGCACCAAGGCGACATAGGCCATGCACGGGGGATGATCGACTGGCATGCAGTGCGTGTTTACACCAGGCAAGCAGCCGCTGAGTCCGGCAATGAAACGAAAGCGCCGGGAGTCATAGGCAATTGTGCTGAGAAAGCGCCTGTCCCTTTCGTGGTCCTCCTCGCGTAGTGGGCGGATCAGCACCGCCGAGCCATCCTCGAGCTTTTCGACCCAGTGTTCAGCTGTTTGCGGCTGTGCGGCCTGCTGCCCGTTCATGGTGCCTCCTGATGACGTGATCAGTAGCTGTTGCAGCCGTTTTAACGTGGCGGGCCAGCGTGGTTCTGACAATCATCAAGTTCAGGCTGGGTAGCGGCTTTCTGATCTGTATCAAGCAACACCGACCCTTCGCGCGGAACATCGAACGCATCATGCCCACGAGCGCGGAGGTTCACCATGGGTCAGTATCGACATCTGCTGGTGCTGCTCACCGAAGTCGATCCACATTCCGCTGCTTTGCGCAGGGGGCTTGCCTTGGCCCAGCTCAGCGGTGCCAGCGTGCATGTGCTGGGCTTGTTCACGCCGAACCAGCAGCACCTGCTGCGTGAGGAGCGGCTGAATGTGGCCGATATCACGCGCCAATACGAGCACTACCGCGTGCAGTTGAAAGGCTTGATCGAGCGGTATCACGGCAGCGCAATAGCGCTGACGGTCGACAGCCTGAATGCAGAGGATGTCCGTAGCCAGGCGATCGATTACATCAGTGAGCTGCGGCCGGACATGGTCATCAAGGACAGCGAAGCTGTATCGGCCTGGGGGCGGCTGTTCGGTATCCCGTTGGATTGTGCGCTGATGCGTGGTTTCAAGGGTGTCAGCCAATTCGTGCCGGCGGCGGCCATCTCACTGCCGCGGCGTATCCTGATCGCCGTGGATACGGCATTCAGCGAGACGCAAGACGTCCAGGCCTGCTTCAACCGTGGACTGATCCGTGCTGCCCAGGCTTTGGCATTGCAATGCGACGCGCAGTTGCATCTGCTTTCGGCTTACAGCCTGGCTGGGGTATTCGCCTCGGACATGAACGTCACCCAGGTTTGGATCGAAGAGATGCGCGATGCACTGCAGGCACCCTTCGAAGCACTGGCCGACGCCGAAGGCGTTGCGCCGGAGCGCAGGCACTTCATTGAGGGCCGTCCGGTACAAGTGATCCGTGAACAGGTCGCGGCACTGGACATCGATGCCCTGGTGATGGGCGTGGTACAGCCCAAAGGGCTGGATAAATTACTGGGCGACACCACCGAACGTCTCGTCAGCCGTCCACCGTGCAGCATACTCGCGGTTCATCCCCAAGTCGCCGAAACCTGGGAGCCCTGGCCATGCAACTGACCTTTCTTGGCGGCACCGGGACGGTGACTGGCAGCAAGTTCCTGCTGACCCGTGGTAGCACGCGGATCTTGGTCGACTGCGGACTCTTCCAGGGTTTCAAGCAATTGCGCCTGCGCAACTGGGCGCCACCGGCGCCGGCACTGAGGGCGCTGGAGGCGGTGGTGCTGACCCACGCCCACCTCGACCATAGCGGCTATCTACCGGTACTGGTCCGGGAAGGCTATAGCGGGCCGATCTACGCCACGCCGGCGACGTGCGCCCTGGCGCAAATCCTCTTGCTCGACAGCGCCCGGTTGCAGGAAGAACAGGCTGAGCATGCCAACCGCCACGGTTACTCCAGGCACTCACCGGCACGACCGCTCTATACCGAGCAGGATGCCAAACGGGCCCTGGCACTGTTTCGCCCCGTGGAACTGCACCACCCGACGCCGATCGCCGAGGGCATGGAACTGCTGTTGCGTACCGCCGGACACATTCTGGGAGCGGCCACGGTCCAGATCAGCGCCGAAGGCCAGACCTTGCTGTTTTCGGGTGACCTGGGACGCCCCCAGGACCCGATCATGCGCGCGCCCGAGCTGGTCAGAACGGCGGACGTGCTGTTGATCGAGTCTACCTATGGGGATCGCAAGCACCCTGCGGAATCGACCGAGCAGTACCTGGCCAAGGTCATCAATGAAACGCTCCTGCGCCATGGCATCATCCTTGTGCCCTCGTTCGCCGTCGGCCGTGCCCAGTTGCTCATGCATTACCTTTACACGCTCAAGCGCGACCGGTTGATTCCTGATATCCCGGTGTACCTGAACAGCCCGATGGCCACCGATGCCACTGTCCTGTACCAACGGTACTGCAGCGAACATCGGCTGACAGCGGCTGAGTGCGCCGCCCTGTGCAAGAGCACGCACATCGTCCGCACGGTCGATGAGTCCAGGCACCTTGACCAGCTGCGCGAGCCTGCGGTGATCATCGCCGCCAGTGGCATGGCGACCGGTGGGCGGGTACTGCACCACCTCAAGGCGCTGGCCCCCAACCCACGCAACAGTATCCTGTTCTCGGGTTTTCAGGCCGGGGGCACGCGGGGCGCCGATATCGTCGCCGGTGCCCACAGCGTGCGTCTGCACGGCGAGGATGTGCCGATTCGTGCACGGGTGCATGCGATGGAGAACCTGTCTGCGCACGCCGATGCCGATGAGATCATGGAATGGCTGCGCGGGTTCACCCGGCCGCCACGTCAGACCTATGTCATCCATGGCGAGCCCCACGCTGCCGACACGTTGCGGCGGCGGATAAGCCTCGAACTGGGCTGGCAGGTGTGCGTGCCTGAGTATCAGGAAACCGTTGCCATCGACCCTGTGCGCTAGCCTGGCGCGGGAGGTGCTCATGACTATTCAAGCAAGGGCAAAGCTCAGGGCATGGATGCAACGTCCCAAGGGGAGCCTGGGCTGGATCCTGGCAATCGTTGTATTGCTGCTGGCCACGTCGGTCTACCGCGGACTGAGCCCGACCTGGCGCCTTATCATGCATGATCCGGCAGTACTGCTGGCCATACTGGCCCTTAGCGTGGCGCTAGGCTGGGCAGTGCAGCGGGGTGTGAGGCGCACGGTCGGCAAGGCTATCTTCAACGGCCAGGAGACAGGCTGGCAGGACCGCTTGGCGTTCCTGCGCTCAGTGGCCCGGGAATCGAACCTCCTGCTGGCGATGCTGGTGTGCCTGGCCTTGCTGGGCACGGGCACCTTAGGATTGGCGGGGCGTTCGGTGGCGCAGATCGCAGCGAACTGCGAGGCCAATCTGCAGGCCCAAGTCGACACACCCGAACATGAAAAGCTCAACGCGCTGGTCGGCAGACCCGTTTGCACGTGCCTGGCGCAAAGGTTCATGACACGCAATGGGATATTGCGCATGGCCTTGTTCGAAACGCCCCTGCAGGGCGTGACCGGTTTGAAAGCGCTCACGCCCGATGATGAGCAGCGCTGTCTCGAGCAGTTCGACCTGCTGCCCGAGGAGCCTCATGCACGCACGCCCTGAACCAGGCCGGCGCCACGACTGGTCATGGCGCGCGACTTCAGGTCAGCTCAGTGCAAGCCGGTGGATGACCTGGCTCGGATCATCGGGGTCGGTTGTCGTGGTGAATCCTGCGGCCTTGGCCAGCTCACGCATCGCCTGGTTGGCGGCTGAATCGATCGAATACATTTGCCGGAAACCTTTGCTCCGTGCCTGATCAGTCAGGTGCTTGAGCAGCAAGCGGCCAAGACCATGGTGTTGCCAGCTGTCGAGTACGGTGACCGCGCACTCGCAGTCATCTTGATCAGCACAGGCGGCGTAACGGGAAATGCCCACTTCCTGCAGTTCGCCGTCCACATGCGCCAGCGCGACGAAGGCGGCCTGGCGGTCCTGATCGACCGCCATCAACTGGTCGAGCATTGCCTCACCAGGCTCCTTGATCTGGCACAGAAAACGGTAGTGCCGTGATTCTGGTGACAGGCGTTCGATGAAGGCCCTTTCACGCTGCCGGTCCTTGGCTTGCAAGGGCCTGACAAGCACATGGGTACCATTGTCGAGTGCTTCGATCCAGTGCTCGCCAACGGGCGTAGGAAACGCCGAGGCAGCAGGTTGATGGGGAGGTTTGACGGGAGTCATGGCGATGCCCTCATGCGTCTGGAATGAACAGTGGGAAGACAGTTTCGGTGCGCAGCCTCGCTCCGACTTGATCGTTGTCAACTGCGCGGCTGGCGGCCACTTTCAGCAGGAAGACGTAGCGAGTGCAGGGGCGTGGCTGGTTAGCCGAATGGCCCCAGCGGCTATTTGGCTTTCCAGTACTTCTGCATTTCCAGAAACAGGAATGAAGCGGTCCAGGTAATCAGCACCAGGCCGGTCAATCCCTGCAGGCCCGTGAGGTACTTGAGGTGCCCGCTGGGGGCAACATCACCGAAGCCGATGGTGGTGTAGGTGGTAAAGGAGAAGTACACGCAGTCCAGAAGACTTCCGTCGAAATTGCCGTTGAGCGTGCCCCAGCCTTTGGCATGGACCATCAGGTAGTAGGCCAGGGCAAAGCACCAGACCTCCAGGGCATGGGCCAACAGAGCGCCGAATACGCCCGCCACGATACGAAACCGGCTCCAGAGCTTGAGGCGCGGTAGCCAGTCATTCAGACGCAGCAGGCATTCGTAGTGGATGATCACCACCAGGATCACGACCAGCATGTTGATCAGCGTGACGGTGAGCATCGCAGGAACTCTAGGAAGGGCGGTTCATCTCGTGCATGTCGACATGCTTAGCCAGTAGGACCGTTGGCCTCGCACTTACGACTCAGGGTGGCGCTATCGCGCCGAGAGGCCTTGATATTTATCAAGAATGGACCAGCGCCGGACTGAATGGGTCAACGCTGCCATGGCTTCGCGGCGCCACGGCGCAGGAGCAAGGGTAGGGCGGTCGCGAGACACGATGCCGCGCCGCCCGGACACGTCAGTCTTTGCTGGCGTTGAGCTTGCGCAGCTCTTCGTAGGTGGCGGACTGGACAAACCAGAAGCCGGAAACGATGCACCAGCCGAGGCTGCCGACCACGAACACACCCAGGGCAGGCAGGAACCCGCCGGTGAACAGGGTGATGAGCGCGAAGAGCCAGATAACGGCCAGGGAAACGTAGAGGACGATGTTGTTGACGCTGATGACGAAGTCTTTCACGAAGCCTATTCCTTGCGGGATTTCAAAAGATTGCCCCTCCAGGGGCGCGCGGATGCTATCACATTGCTTTCATTGAGGGCTTGACTTGCTGACGGCACATGCTGTTGAATGCGCGCCCTCGAATCCCCGCAACCTTTTCCCAAAGTGGTGAAGCCAGTGCCCTGCGCCATCAAACACGCCTGATACCGACGACGGTCCATCGTGCCTGATGGCTGCCCGCGCCTGCGCGCGGCGGCGCTTCATCCTCGTACCTGCCTGATCCTGTCGTCGGTTTTTCCCTATTTCCAAGGAGAAACCCATGAACATGGATTTTCGTGCCGACGCACATTCCCTCGAACTGCTCAAATACCCTCGCACACCCCATCTGCAAGGCTCGCGCCTGCAGGACGACGACAGCGATGCCGGCCAGGTGGCCTATGGCACGTTGACCGGCCAATGGCTGGTGGTGGAAGAGAAACTCGACGGCGCCAACGCCGGCATCAGCTTTAGCAACGGTGGAGAACTCCGCCTGCAGTCGCGTGGCCACTACCTCACCGGCGGTGGCCGCGAGCGCCAGTTCAACCTGTTCAAGCAATGGGCCGTCGCCCACGAGCACTGGTTGCTGGAGCGTCTTGAAGACCGCTTCGTGCTGTATGGCGAGTGGCTGCACAAGAAGCACTCGGTGTTCTACGACCACCTGCCGCATTTTTTCTGCGAGTTCGACGTGTGGGACCGCGCCACGGGGCTGTTCCTGTCCACCGCGGCGCGCCGCCGCCTGCTCGCCGACGGCCCGGTGCTGTCGGTGCCGGTGCTGTACGAAGGCCCGGCACCGCGCCGCTACGCCGAGCTGATGGCGTTGCTCGGCGACTCGCTGGCCAAGACCGCGCAATGGCGCGAAGTGTTCGAGCAGGTGGTGCGCCGCGAAGGCCTCGATCTGGCCCGCGCCTGGCGCCAGTGCGACCGCTCGAGCCGCATGGAGGGGCTGTACCTGAAGCTTGAAGACGAGCGCCAGACCCTGGGCCGGCTCAAGTGGGTGCGCCAGGACTTCGTCCAGGCCATCCTCGACGCCGACCAGCACCATGCCAACCAACCGTACATACCCAATCAACTGGCCGCCGGCGTCGATCTCTACGCACCGCGCCTGTCCCAGGACTGGCACGGCGCACGCCGCGGCGATTGAAGGAGCTTCCTGAAATGGATATTCGACAACTGCAACAACTGGTGCCCGACCCCGGGCACGACATGGACAGCGCCGCTTGCCTGGCGGCCATCCCGGCCCTGGCACGCCTGGCCGACACCCCGCAGGATCCGACCTATCACGCCGAGGGCGATGTATGGGTCCATACCCGCCTGGTGGTCGAGGCGCTGCTGGCGCAGCGCGCCTACCGCGACGCCAGCGCCGAGCAGCGCTTCGTGCTGTTCTTCGCCGCCTTGCTGCATGACATCGCCAAGCCCGACACCACGGTGATCGACCCGCAGACCGGGCGCATCGGCCAACCCGGCCACTCGCGCCGGGGCGCGGTGGATGCGCGTCTGCTGTTGTGGCGCGCCGGCGTGCCGTTCGCGCTGCGCGAACAGATCTGCCGGATCATCACTGTGCATCAACTGCCGTTCTTTGCCCTGCAGGGTGACCGCAGCGGACGCAGCGCGGAGTTCCTGCTGCACAAGCTGTCCTGGGAGCTGCCGGTGTGGATGCTCTGTGCGGTGGCCGAGGCTGACATGCAGGGGCGCCACTATGCCGGGAAGGCCGATGTGCTGATCGCCATCGAACTGTGGCGCGATCTGGCGGCAGAGGAGGGGTGCTTGCATGGGCCCAGGGCGTTTGCTGACGACTACACGCGCATTCAATACCTGCGTGGCGCCCGTGTGCATCCGGACTATGCGTTGCATGAACCCCAAGGGTCCCAGGTGGTGATGCTCTCGGGCCTGCCGGCCAGCGGCAAGGACACCTGGACCGCCCGACACCACCCGGACCTGCCAGTGGTGTCGTTCGACGACGCGCGCCAGGCCCTGGGCCTGCGTCACGGCCAGAACGAAGGCGCCGCCGCGCACTACGCCATCGACCGGGCCAAGGCACTGTTGCGTGAGCGCAGGCCCTTCGTGTGGAACTCGACGCACCTGTCGGCGCAGATGCGCAGCCGTACCCTGGACTTGTTGTATGGCTACGGGGCGCAAGTGGAGATCGTCTACCTGGAGCGGCCGGAGGACGAGGTCATGCGGCGTAACCAGCGACGGGATACATCGCTGCGCAATGACGATATACGGCGGATGCTGTTCAAGTGGGAGGTGCCGCTGCCGACCGAGGCGCATCGGGTGAGGTATGAGGTGGTGACGGGGTGAGCGGCACCCGATCGATCAGTAGATGGCCACTGGGTTGATATTGACCTGCGTCGAACCCTTGTACAGCGGCTGACCCAGCACGAACAGGAACTCGAAGGCCTTGTCGCGTACCAGGGCGCGGGTGTCGATCAGCTCCAGGTTGTAGATGCCGCGCTTGGCCAGCATGAACTGGTTGACCGGGAACTCCTCACCGGTAGGGTTCGGGTAGACCTCCGAGGCCCAGGTGTCGCCGCCGAAGGCAACGATGCCCTGGTCGGCCAGCCACTCGGCCGCCGGCAGGTCGATGCCTGGCTCGGTGGCGAGGAACTGCGCGTTGTCCTTGCCAATCAGCTCCAGCCAGCCGGTGTTGAACAGCACCACGTCACCCTTGCGCAGAGTGATGCCTTGTCGCTTGAGCACCGCCTTGATGTCGTTGACGGTGAACGACGTACCGCCCGGCACGATGGCCTTGCCATAGTAGGCGGTCATGTCCAGCACCACGCCGCGGGTGACCATCGGCGGCACTTTTTCCACACCGAGCTTGGTCACGCCTTCGACGGTGACGAAGTCGGCGGCCTTGTTGCCGTTGTAGTAGACGTTGTCGATACCGATATGGCCGATGCCGTTGAGCTGGGTGCCGACGCCGGTCCAGCCGTTGACCAACTCGTCGTTGAAGCTGAACTTGTTCTTGCCCAGGGTCTGGCCGGCCTGTTCGCCGGGCTGGATGTTGTAGAGGTGGAAGCTGCGGTGGCGGAAGGCAGGCAGGTCCTTGCTGACGGGGACGGCGAGGGGGTAGGTCTTGCCGGTCTTGACCAGGGTGATGGCTTGCTTGACCACCTCGGGGGTGAGGAGGTTGGCGGCGCCGATTTCGTCGTTTGGGCCGTAGGGGGAGGATTGTTCTGGTCAAGTTTTTCCGGACACCGATTACGGTGATCAAGCCGCCTGCTGCTCCATGGCTATTGGCGACAGGTAGTTGTTGTAGCTGTGGA